>JBAUZB010000160.1:0-17749 GCA_049585095.1 Candidatus Tumulicola sp. | reverse complement strand
TGCCGCAACCGCGCGCAAAGGCGAATCGGCTTGCGTGTATCCGAGTTGATCGAAAGGCGCACCGAGCACGCCGATGGAGCGGATCCATTCGGCGAGGGTAAAACCGGCTGCCGCTCCCAAGGGCGCGACGGCGGGCGGCATATAGCGATACGCAATTGCCGCCAGCACGCCGGCTAACGCAAAGAACGGAGCTTCCACCAAAGCCGGTCCGAACATGAGAAAGGGACCGAACACGCCGATATAGCCGCCAACCGTATGCCCGATCCAAGCAAAGCCGATCGCGAAGAAAATTACTCCGGCGAACCAACCGAGCAAAGCGGCCCATTTCCACGACGCTCCCTGCCAAACCCAAAACATCGCCGCCATGGCGAAGGGAACCAGCCACGCAACGCCGAGTTTAGGAAAAGCTGCGGCGAGTGCGATCGCCGCGCAGGCGGAAACGCCGGCATCGCGCAGATGCGACGAGGAAAACATGATTCGTAGATTGGCTTTTGGTTTAGTACTGGTAACGGCGTTCATCGTTGCGGCCTGCGGTCGGCAAGTGACGCCGAATCCTCCCGGGTTGGGAGCGGGGGGCGCGCTCCCGGGTTACATGAGCATCAAGTTTGACGCCGCCGGCATATTTAACTTTTCCAGCTACGGATATTGGGTAGTCTTCAATACGAGCGGAAACGGTTTCACCCCGTTGACGAACGCGCAGCAAACCAATTGGGCCGCATATTCGACCGCGACGCTGGCGGGAGGCGGAGGGGGCGCGACGTTCGCGGGGGCCGGGCAGTTCGTCAAGAACTCCAACCCGGCGATTCCGCCAGTGTTTATCCACTTGGGCACCACGCCGCAGAATTTTCAATACATCCCCAACAGCAATGGAACCGGTACCGAATTCCAGATTACGTTCCAGCGCGCGATCTTCATTCCCATCAACTCGCCGTCGCCGAGCCCTCCTCCGCTCTCCCATATCTGGCTCTTCAATGCCTTCACGACGCAAGCGAGCTTTCAGAATCAGCTGCTGTTTATCGACTCCATGGGCAGCGGCGGTGCGACGGATACGACCTTCGTGTCGCCGCAGCTCGATATCGACACCTGCTTCGATCAAACGTTCTACAAGCAGCAAGACATCAATCCACCGAGCGATCCGGCCGCGCAGATCGTCAGTATCGAGATCGCGAACAATCCTAGCCCCGGACCGCATTCCAGTCCTTGTCCGTAACTGGGACGATGCAAGATCGCGGAATCGAATGCGCCTACGAACCCTGCCGATGCATGGTGGTCGGGCCGGTCGGCTCGGACGACGCATACTGCAGCGAGTTTTGCGATTCTGCGCAAGCGCGAAATCTGGAATCCCAGGGCTGCGCCTGCGGCCATCCGCAGTGCGACGCGTTTTGAATCCGGCGTAGGCCCCGCGTGGGGGGCGCGGAGCCGGAGGCGAAGCGCCATCTCTTAGAAATTAAACGTGCTGGGAATAATCGAGCCGGGTTGGCCGACGGCGAAGGTCGCGGTTTGGTTCGGGAAGGCCAACAGGCTCAAACCGACGTTGACCGACTGCGACGCTTCGCTGTAGAGCACCTGAACTTGATAGCAGTTGCCGATCGTGCGCGTATAGTAAATGATCTTGTTGGAGAATAGCTCCGTGCCTTTCCATTGCAGATCGGTGACGAACTGCAGCGAAGCGTCGCGGCCGAACGGCGTCGAAAGCTGCAAATTGGTCGTTTCAAACCCCAATCCCGGCCCGGGTTCGAACGATCCGCTCAAAAGCACTACGGATCGTGCCGACGGGCGCGCGGTAATCTGATAGCTGACCGGCTGGGCCATGCCGTCGAAGTTCGTCGAAAAGCCTAACGATACGGTATAGACGTCGTCGTTGAAGAACCGAATGAGGTCCTGCGCGTTCTTCGTATTATCGGTCGGCTGCTGGTCGATATACTGAAACGGCACGAGTGCCGGACCGTTGTAGTTCGCTTCGTTGTAGGTGAGCGAATTGACGATGTGTTTTCCGATCGGCGTGGTTAGGCTCGCCGTCTGTTCGATAGCCGCCTTGAGGTCGCCCGTGCCGTACGCGTACTGATCGACGTTGACGGTCGCTTCAAAGTCGCTTCCCCAAATTTTTGCCAGCGCCGGGCCGAACACCAAACCGGCGTCCCCGCGCCACGTCGCCAAGCTCGTGCTGCCCGGAAACTCCGCCGGCGGCTCGCTATACTCGCCGAGCGTTAGTTGTGCCGACATTGGAATGAAGAAGTGCGGCAAAAACTCGTACGGCCGCACTTGAAATTCGGGAATCTTGTCGATTCCGTACCCCTGCTGCGCGTACGTTTTGTCGTATTCCAGCTGATAGTCGGCACCCGTCGTCGTGTAGTGCATCAAGTAGTCGAACTCGGTACTCGCGTTGTACGACGACTCGCCGAAATTCGAAGAGCTATTGGAAATATTCAAACTGACGGATTGATCGAGGTTTTGATTGATCTGACGGGTATCGGTGAACGAAAGGCTGTTGCTGCTCGATTGCGTGCCCACCGAACTGTGCGTGTAGGAGTAGTTTTGCGACGTGTTCTGCGTTTGGTGAATGACGGCTCCGCTGAGCGTCTCGTTCGGGGGAATATTCGTTAGCGCTCCGTAATTCGATTGGTAACCAAACTGAAAATTACCTCGAAGATGCTGCGAGAAGTTCTCCTGTTCTTGAGCCGCTAAGTTGTAGGTTCTCGAGCCCACGGAGCGATCGTTCATGCCGTAGAAATTGATGCTGACGGTGCGGCGTCCTCGCTTGCTGGAATAAAAGCCCACGTAGCCGATACCTAGCCCCAGTTTCGTAAAATAGTTGACGATGTAGTATCCGTAATAGTATTGGTCCTTGCCGAAGGGCACGTGAATCTTTATCCACGCGCCCTCGTACGAGTCGTAGCCGACTTCGGGGAAAAATTGTGGACGCGCGCGCTGGTCTTGCACCGACCGAAGCGGAATCACGAGCTTGGGAAGGTAGAAAATTGCCGCGGCGCCGAGCCACAGGATCGCTTTGTTGATCACGATTTTGTCGCCGGGAACGACGTCCATGCTCTTGCCCGTAATGTGATATCCGGCTCGCGGATTCTCGCACGTCGTAACGTACGGATCGAGACCGTGGGCGGTGCCGTCCGGATCGGTGTGGAGATCGTTCGCCTTGAAATGCACGAATCCGCGCTCGACGCCTTCGGCGCTCTCGCCGGCGCCGTTGAGCAACTTTGCCGTTTCCGCGACCGTATCGAAGCTGATGACGTCGGCGGTCAGCACCGAATCGTGCGTGTGATTGATCAAGAACGGGTGGCCGGTGATCGTAACCGTACGCTCGCCGTCGAAGTGCGCTTTATCGCCGACGATCTCTTCGTCGCGATAGTAGATGTGAACGTTGCCGACCGCATCTCCCGGCTCGCCCTTTTTCGTGCCGCCGGTAACTTTATCGGCAATGACGGCGACGTATCCCGGCCCGAGGGTCGGTGCGCCGGTGGGTATCGGGCTCGGCGTCGGCGTGGCGACGCCGGCCGGCGTAATCGGCGGCGGCGTTTCGCCGCCACGGATGAGAAAGATCGGTTCGCCGGAGGCCAGCGGGCTCGTGGTCGGGGTCGGCACCGGCGGGGGCGACACTTGGGCCGACGATCCCGGCTGCGGCTTGGGGGTTTGCAAGAGCTGGAACGTGCCGTTACCCGTTCCGGGCAACGCGCTGGGAAGCCGCGGGGTGGTGACCGGTTCCGGTGAGCTGCCGGGAGCCGGGCTTTCGGATGGCGCTTCCGATGGCTCCGGCGTCACCTGAGCTACCGCGTCGGCGAGAAGATTGGTCTGACCGTGCGCGCCGCAGGTCTGCTTGCTCAGAAGCATCAGCGCCATGGCTTGATCGCCGCCGGCATCACCGCTAGGCGCGCTCGCTCGGGCCGGAATGGCCCCGGCGGCAAACACCCCGAAGCACGCGATCGCGGCGAGGCCGCGAAACACTTTGCCGAAAGGCACTCAGGTCAGCGCTCTTCCGTCCATAACAACACCGCGCCGGCCGTTCCCATAATGATGTTCGGTAGCCATGCGGCGAAGAATGGATTGATCGCTCCGTTACGTCCGAATGCGGCAGCAGCCGAGATCATGAGATAATACACGAAGAACAAGATGATGGCCAACGCGATGCCTAGCGTGCGCCCGCGTTTTCCGAAACGCAGCGCCAGGGGCAGAGCCAGCAGGATGCTGATAAGGCAGGCAAACGGCCACGCCAGCTTGTTCGCGAGATTGATCTGTAAGTTTCCCAAGGCGGTGCCGCCGATGCCCTGTTGCTGCAATGCGTTGACTTGAACGCGCAGCGATTTGCTGCTCATCGTCCAGGGGTCGTTGTTGACGTTGCTCACGAACTGCGAGGCGGTTTCTCCCAACGGCAGCCCGATAGAGATATCGTTGACGTGCTGTTGGCTCGTCATGAAACCGTCGTTGTTGAATCGCGTATCGATCACGTCGCGCAGGATGAGTGAGGTTCCGTTGACGGTGGCCCGCTTTGCTTGCAGCGTTTCGTTCCATGGTCCGTAGCGTGCCGGCTTGAAGATTTGGACGCCGACCATCGTCTTGTTGTCGGGCGCGACCTGCGTCACGTAAAAAACGTTCCCGGTGTCCTGGTCTTTGCGAAAGAACTGGGGCTCGACGGGAAGCGATGCCGTGTGGTAGATGATTTGATAGAACGTCCGGGTCGAGAGCTCGACCGAAGGCGGCGCAATCCACTCGTTGGTAACGTAACAAATGAGGAACATCGCAGCCCCGAAGGCCAGCGGGGCGGCCGCAATTCGCAGTACGGGAATGCCCGCCGTGCGCATGGCCGTGATCTCGTTGTCGCCCATCACGCGACCGACCGCCAGCAACGCCGCAAACAGGCATCCAAACGGAAAAGCCATCGGAATGGCCTGCGGGATGCGAAAGATCACAAACCGCAACACCAGAAAGAACGGCGCGTGCTGGTTGATGATGTAGTCGGCCGCGAGAAAGAAAATGTTCAGCGCCCAAAAGAGCAGAAACGCTCCGAATGCGAACATGAACGGACCGAACATTTCACGCAGCATATAGCTGTCGAGGATCGGCAGCCGAAATGCTGCCGCGCTGACTCGGGGCAGCGGTTGCGGGCGGGTGAGCGTCGCCATCGCCGATGAAGGTCTAGTAGTTTCGGTACGCCGCCAGCACGCGCGTCACGTAGGCGCGCGTCTCAGCATACGGCGGCACCCCGTGGTACCGGTCGACGGCGCCCGGCCCGGCATTGTAGGCCGCAACGGCCAGTCGTACGTCGTTGTGATATCGAACCAGCAGCGAGCGAAGATACGTCGTGCCGCATTCGACGTTCTGCATCGGATCGAACGCATTGGCAATTCCGCAACTCGACGACGTACCCGGCATCAGCTGCATCAAGCCTTGTGCGCCGGCGGTACTGATCGCCGATGGATCGCCGGCCGACTCGGCCATGAGAACCGCGTGCACCAGACCCTCGGGAACGCCGTTCGTGCGCGAGGCGTCGGAGACCAGCATGCGGATCTCGCCGGGTTGCAGGGCGTGCGTCGCATACGGCAGATACCCGGCGCCGCTGCAGCCGTACAGCAGGCCCATCACGCCGAAGATCCCAAACAGTCGCCGCATCGTCCCTCAAAATATCACAGTGAACCGGTGACCCGCAAAACTCTAACCGCGCTTTCTTCCCTGATTCCCGCCGGGCCTGGCAATTCGACCCAAAGCAGCAAACCAAGCAAGCAGGCTACGCAGAACCGCAAGTTTCGGATGGTCCGGCGCGTCGGCTCGCGGTAGAGTGATACCCATGTTAGAGCACGCACCCTGTTCAGTTCCTGAGCGTATCGAAGAAGTATGCCGCTATATCGAGCGGCACAGCGACGACCCGCTGACCCTCGCCGACCTCGCCTCGAAGGCGGCTATGAGCCGCTTTCACTTCGCGCGGAGCTTCAAAGCCGTCGTCGGCGTCACGCCCAAACAGTATCTTGCCGAAACGCGGATGAAGCGGCTCAAAGGCGGCCTGCAAACGGCCATGCCGGTCGATGCCGCCGCCTACAATGCGGGTTACGGTTCGCCCAGCCGGGTTTACGAACGGGCGTCGACCCGCCTCGGGATGACGCCCCGGCAGTACCGGGCTGCCGGTGCCGGCGTTTCCATCTCGTACGCCACCCTCGAGACGCCGGTAGGCCTGATGATGCTCGGCGCGACCGACCGCGGCATCTGTTTCGTGCAGTTCGGCGAAAGTACCGAGGCGCTGTTGGAATCCTTACGTCGGGAGTACGCCAACGCCGAGATCGAACCAAGCCGCGGCGCGCACGACTCGGAATTTCACCGATGGGTCGGCGCTGTGGCGGCGCATCTCGCCGGCGAGCAGCCGCATTTGGATCTACCCTTGGACCTGCGAGCCACCGCGTTTCAGATGCGGGTGTGGCGCTACTTACAGTCGATTCCATACGGAAGCGTCGTGTCGTACGGCGAGGTGGCGGCGGGCATCGACGCACCTAACGCCGCTCGTGCCGTCGCCCGGGCGTGCGCGAGCAACCCCGTGGCGATCGTCATACCGTGCCATCGCGTCATTCGTGGCAGCGGCGAACTCGGAGGCTATCGCTCCGGGGTGACGCGCAAACGGGTGCTCCTCGACCGCGAGCGAAGCGCCGCAAGAGGACGGCGAGGGTAAGTTCGGCTGGTTAGAAGCGGCGAATTGCCGGTATAATGCCGTCGTGCTAGCCGATAGCGAGCTTGAAATGGGGCATTACGCCCAACTCCACGGGTGCGATAATCGCGCGTTGACCCGAGACGTGGGCGACTACATCGCGCGCGGCATCCAGTTGGGCGAAACCGTAATTGCGATTGTCACGTGGGCTCATCGTGAACTCCTGTCGACGGCGCTCTCCAGAACGATCGACGTTGCCCGCGCGATCGAAGACGGTGCGTTGGAATTCATCGATGCGGAACAAACCCTCGAGCAATTCTTGATTCGCGGGTATCCCGACGCCGAGCGCTTCGATTCGGTCGTGGGCGAGCGGATTCGTGAAGCCCACACTCGCGGCGCGCGCATTCGGGCCTACGGCGAGATGGTCGGGGTGCTATGGCAGGCAGGGCGCTATCCCGCGGCAATTCGGCTCGAACAGCTGTGGAACGGGCTGCGGCGTCGCGTTTCGTTTGCGCTCTACTGCTCGTACCCGATCGACGTATTCGGAAGCGGCTTCGACGGCGTGGCCGTCGATGCGCTACTGCGCGCGCACACGCATCTGTTGCCGGCCGAAGCCGGCGGCTCACTCGAATCGGCGGTGGCGCGCGCGGCGAGCGAGGTGCTTGGCGAGGCCGAGGCATCGGGCGGGCAACGCCGCGGAATGGTCGCGAGCAAGTGGGGTAGGCTGCCGCCCGCCGAGTCGATGATTCTGTGGTTGAAGACGTCGCATCCGGATCGCGCCGGCGACGTTCTCGCGCGAGCGCAGGTGTATTACGGCGATGCTCCGGCCTGAGATCGTTCCAGGGCGCGAGTGAGCGGTAAGACGGCTCGCAACTCGGTGCCGTAGCCGGGCCTCGCACGCAGGGTAACGTTACAAGCCAGCGTGTGGACGAGAAACAAGCCGCGACCGTTCTCGCTCAGTGAGTCGTCCGGAAGCTTGCCGACGAAAAACTCGAGACCGGGACCCGTATCCCGGACCGTGATGACCGGGTTCTCGTTGAACCAGTCCACTCGAACCTCCACCAGGCCGGGGGCGTGCTGCACCGTATTTGCAAAAATCTCGCCGACCACCAGTTCGACCTCGAACAGATTCTCCGGATTTGCCGCCATGGTGCGAAGGTATGCCATGACTTCCCGGCGTGACGCTTGCGCGGTATGCGCACTACTCGAGTGAAAGCGCCACACTTTCTCTAAAGGAAGCGAATCGGGATGCCGATCTTCGGCGCGCACCGCGGAAAACTGCATCAGCAGAAGCGCCGCGTCGTCGGTCGGATGGCGGTCGTCGAAGATCAGCTCCTGTATGGCTTTTGCGGGCCGCGCCATGCTCGTATCGCCGACGAGCAGCGACACCGCGGTGGCCAGCTTGTTTTCGATCGCGGCGGTATCGCGGGAGAATTCGGTCATGCCGTCGGTATACAGTACGACGACCGTATCCCGGCTGATCGGCGCGGTGTGGGTTTGCGGGTCACGATCGAAACCGATGCCCAGCGGCGGCTCGCCGAACGGCAAAGCCTCGGCCGCTTCGAACCTGCTGCGGGCCAGCAGCGGGGGCGGGTGGCCGGCGACGGCGTAGGTCATGACGGAGTGCGAGGCGTCGATGCTGCCCACGATCGCGGTCACCATCGTACCCGGTTCTTGATGGGTGAGAATGCGGTCGGCTTCCTTGAGAATTGCGCCCGGATCGTCGCCACGCCACGCCAGGGTAAAGATCACTTGCCGCAGCCGCCCGACGGTGATCGATGCTTCGAGACCGTGGCCGGCGACGTCGCCGATCGAGAAGATTAGGCGTCCATCGGGCAGCTCGAAGGCGTCGTACCAATCGCCACCGACGAGAGCGTCTTTTTCCGCGGGCAAGTAGACGGCATCAAGGCGCAAGTCCGGATATTGCGGGAGTTGTTTTGGAAGAAATATTTCGTGTAAGGTTTCGGCGATGCGTTTGGTACGCTCGACCGTAAACTTCTGCGCGTCGATATCGATGATGCTGCCATACCAGCGCGACACGCGCCCGGTCTCTTCGAGGAAGGGCTCGGCGCGAGCCAGGAACCAGTGGAAGGAGCCGTCGTGCTTGCGCAACCGAAACTCCATCTCGAACGGCTTTCCGGTTTGGAGTGAATGCGGCCACTTTTGCATGACCTCGAGAAAGTCGTCGGGATGGTGCGCCGCTTGCCATCCCCAACCGGCCGCGTCTTCGACCGATTGGCCGGTGTACTCGTACCATCGGTGGCTGTACCAATCGACCCAACCGTCGCCATCGGCGCTCCAAACGATGACCGGCACCGATTCGGCCAACGTTCGAAGCCGATCCTCGGTTCGGTGCAAATCGTGGACGTCGAAAGCAACTCCCAACCAGCGAACGACGCCGCCGTTCGCATCGCACATCGGCTGCGACCGGATGCGCAACCATCGATAGCGCCCGTCGTGACGGCGAATTCGGGCATCGAACAGCATCGCTGCTGCCGGGGATTGGCGCGCCTCCCGGTACGCGGCGAGAACCCGGCGCCGGTCTTCCGGATGCGCTACCGCCGCCCAGTCCTTGCCGACGAGGGATTGACGCGGCTGACCGGTGAGCTGCTCCCAGCGTTCACTGACGAACTCGACCACGCCGTCGGGAGTGCCGCTCCAAACGATGATCGGCAGATCCTCTGCCGCTTTGATCCACTCCGGATTCGTCGGACCTGGTGGATTAGGGATGCGGCGTTACCTCCGGCGTGCGCAGAATAGTGTACCCGCAACGGCCTCCGCCTAACGGCCTCGACGAACGATTCCCCTCGGGATCGGGAAACAAATCGAGCCGTGGAGGCGTACCTGAGCGCATGAACCACCGTGTGCTCGCTATGCTTTTCCCTTGGGTTGCCGGTCTGGGCGCGCTTCCCGTCGCTGCGATGGCGGCGCCGCCGGCCGATCGCGTCGCCCAGGTCCTCGCCGCTTCCCGTGTCGCGTTAGGCGGCTCGGCCTTGAGTCACGTCAAGACGCTCGAGCTTCGCGGCACCGTTACCGTCGGAGGAATCTCCGGGAAGGGGACCTCGTGGCAGGAAGTGGGCGGGACGCGCTTTTCCGAGTCATACGACGTTCCGCCGCTGACGGGCGCGGACGGGTTCGACGGAACCGACGCTTGGAATCGCGACGGATCCGGTCTGGTGTGGGTGGACGGCGGACAGGCCGGCCGCGCGCAAGAGATCAGTCAAGCCTTCGCGAGCAACTACGCATTGTGGAGCCCGAACCGGGGCGGCGCGACGGTCGCCTGGCTCGGCCGTAAAACCGTGGCCGGCCACGCCTACGACGTTTTACAGGTTAGGCCGCCGCAGTCTGCGGTTCCTTACGAACTGTGGCTCGATCGCGCCACCCACCTGCCGGCTCGTCTCGAACAGTCGATCGGCCCGGTCTCCTCGACGACGACGTACTCCGATTATCGTCCGGTCGACGGATTGCAAATTCCCTACGGTAGTCGCACTCGATCGAGCGACGGCAACGCGAGCGATGCCACGGTCACGCAAGCGGTCGCGGATCCTGCCGACGCGCAAGCCCATTTGCTCAAGCCGGCCTCCGACGTCCACGATTTTTCGATTGCCGGCGGAGCGTCGAGCGCGACCGTACCGATCGACCTCGTCGACAATCACGTCTATCTTTCCGTGATGCTCAATGGAAAGGGTCCGTATCGCTTCATCTACGACACCGGCGGCGCGAACATCGTGGATCCGGTGGTCGCGCAAGAGATCGGCGCGGTCGGACACGGATCGATTCAGGGCGGCGGCGTTGGATCGACGACCGAGTCGGTGAGCTTTGCAAACGTGAAGTCGATGCAAATCGGCGCCGCGACGGTCGACGACCAACTCTTCGGCGTTGCCCCGACGCGGATGGGCTTCGGTATGTCGGGTGGCCAGCCGGTCGACGGATTGATCGGTTTCGAAGTCCTGTCGCGTTTCATCACGACGTTCGACTACGCCGGCCGGACGGTCGTCCTCGCGATGCCCGGTAGCGGGCCGCAGGCACCGGCCGGCGCCGGAACGCTGCCGTTCGTGCTCGACGGGCGCCAGCCGCAGTTCGCCTGCGGCATCGACGGGATCGCTGCGCAATGCACGCTCGATACTGGTGCGCGCGATTCGATCACGCTGATGTCACCGTTCATGCTCGCGCATCCCCAAATCGTACCGTCGACGATCAGTGGGGTGGGAGTGAACGGGTTCGGCTTCGGCGGTCCGGCGCTCGGAAAACTCGGTCGTTTGCAATCGCTGAGCATCGGCAGCTTCACGCTACCGAACGTGGTCGGCGATTTTACGACGCAGGAAAAGGGCGCACTGGCCGTGCCGTTCGTCGCCGCCAACGTCGGCGGCAATATCTGGCGGCGGTTCACGCTGACGCTCGATTACGGGAAGCAGACGATGGTGCTCACGCCCAACGCAGCATTCGAACAAGCCGACATCTACGAACGCGCCGGTCTCTTCCTACTCAATCGCTCCGGCAAGTTCGTCGTGCTCGATGCGCGTCCCGGAACGGCGGCCGCACAGGCGGGTATCCTCAAGGGCGACACCATCGCAACGATCGACGGAAAACCGGCGAGCGGCATGAGCCTGCAGGCCGTGCGTGAGTTGTTTTACGGCGCTCCCGGGACGGCAATTCGCCTCGGTCTGGTAGGCAAAGACGGAACCACGCGCACCGTCGTACTGACGTTGCGCGACTTCGTCTAGAGGCGTTACGGGCCGCTAGATGCAACGCGGTGCATGCGAGGAGGGCGTGCGATGATTACCCCGTTCCTTTGGTTCGACGGGCACGCCGAAGAAGCGATGAACCTCTACTGTTCCATTTTCAAGAATTCGAAAGTCGGAAGCATCAACCGGTACGGACCGGAGGGCCCCGGCGAGGGCGGATCGGTAATGACCGTCACCTTCGAACTCGACGGTCAAGAGTTCATCGGACTCAACGGCGGTCCGCAATTCAAATTTACGCCGGCCATCTCGTTCGTCGTCAGTTGCGCAACGCAACGAGAGGTCGATGACTATTGGGATAAACTTTCCGCCGGGGGAGAGACGAATCAGTGCGGCTGGCTGACGGATAAGTTCGGACTCTCGTGGCAAGTCGTTCCGTCGATCTTGGGTGAACTGCTCTCCGGTGAAGACGGCGAAAAATCGGCCGCCGTTATGAAAGCCATGCTGCAAATGACCAAGATGGACATCGCCGCGCTGCAGCGAGCCTACGACGAGGCTTGAGTCTCGGGCCGCCTCCTAGATTCGAGGCCGGCTGCGACACCGCACCGCTCCCCGACAACCCCTACCTTTCGCCGCATCGAGCGGCGCCGAGACTCTGAAACGGCGACCACTTAGCCCGCCGGAGGTTGGCCCATGCTTGCGTCCGCCATGGTCGGGGCGTATAGTGGTGGGAAGTAGTGTCTAGTGGTGCCTTCCGGAGGACTGTGTGCACGCGGAATTACCGCGCTTTGCCGGCTCGGAGCAGCATGCCCTTGACGACAAGGGACGGCTTATCGTTCCGGCGCGCTTCCGCGAGCGGCTCGGGCCGGGCTTCGTTCTAACCATCGCGCACCCCGATCCGTGCCTAGCGCTGTATCCGACGGCAACCTGGATTGAGTTCTGTGGGCGGCTCGAAGCGGTACCCCGCAAGGACGACCGGTACCGCCGGTTCGTCCGCTATCTCTTTGCCCATACCGAGGAGGTTGCTTGCGACAGCCAGGGACGAGTCGTCGTTCCGGGGCTCTTGCGGTCGTACGCCGGCATCGAACGACAAGTGGTTTCGGTCGGGCTGTTGACGCGCGTCGAAATCTGGGCGAGGGAACGATACGCGTTCCAAACGCCCCCCGAGGGCGAGGTGGCCGATTTCATGGCCGACCTCGGCTTATAGGCAGTTTCATGTGGATACGCGCGCATGACGCACGTCCCGGTTTTGCTCGACCTGGCGGTGGAATTGCTGGCGGTCCGAGCGGATGGGATCTACGTCGATGCAACCTATGGGGGCGGCGGCCATTCGAAAGCCATCCTGGAGCGGCTTTCGTCTGGCCGCCTAATCGCGTTGGACGCCGATCCGTCGGCCGCCGCGCCGCGTACGCCGGCGCACGCCGGCTCCCGACTGACGCTGGTGCATGCGAACTTTCGAGCGTTATCCGGCGTGCTGGAGCGCTGCAGCGTCGAGCAAGTCGATGGCGTGCTTTTCGATTTGGGAGTCTCGTCGATGCAGTTTGACGACGCCGAGCGCGGGTTTTCGGTCGCGAAACCGGCGCCGCTGGACATGCGCATGAATCCCCACGAGGGGCGCAGCGCATACGACGTCCTGGCGACGGCGAGCGAGGTGGAACTGGCGGACATCTTCTTCCAATTCGGCGAAGAGCGGTCGGCCCGGCGCATCGCTCACACCATCGTCCAGCGTCGCGCCGCCGGCGCGTTACCGACCACGACCACCGAGTTTGCCTCGCTGGTTTCCGGCGTGCTCCACCGTCCGGGCCGTCGCGAACGGATCCATCCGGCAACCCGAGTCTTTCAAGCGCTGCGCATCGCCGTCAACGACGAACTCGATGCGCTGCGCGAGGGATTGGGCGCGGCCATCGACCGCCTTCGCGGCGCCGGTCGCGTGGTCGTCATCAGTTTCCACTCGCTGGAAGACCGCATCGTCAAACACGCGTTCCGAAGCGATTCCAGGCTCGAAATTCTCACCAAAAAGCCGCTCGTTCCGAGCGAGCGCGAGATGTCGGAAAACCCCCGCTCCCGCAGCGCGAAGCTGCGCGCCGCCCGACGGAAGGCAAGCTGACGTGATCCAACCGCGCTTCGATCGCCCGGCTCGGGCACGCAATCCCCGCACTGCCCGGGCCGCGACCCAGCGGCGTATCTTGCACAAATCCCGCGCTCGCTATTCGAGCATCGCGCGCGTGTCGGCGGCGATCGGCGGATTATTACTGTTGTTCATGATGTACGTATTGTTGACGTCGACGCTCACCGGCTTGTCGTACGCGGTGGCGAACGCGCAACAGCAGCGCGAAACCATCCAGGAAGAATCGATGCGGCTCGACGATCGAATTGCCGCGCTTCGATCCGACGATCGCCTTTCGGTTCTCGCCGCGCAGCTGAAAATGACCGAGCCGGAACGCTTTGCCGTCGTCCGGGTCACTCGGCCGCCGGCCGGGCTGGATCATCCGCGCGTTGCGGTCCTCTCGTCGCTCGCCGGTTTCTTCATCCCGGCGGTCGCCGCGCAACGGTAGCGGCGGCGTCCCCGCCAGCATGCATCAGCGAACGTTCGCACGCGTTTCTCCGGTGCGCGCAAAGCTCATATTTTATGCCTGCTTTCTGACGGCGGCGTATTTGGTGTGGCGGCTCTACGACGTGCAGGTGGTGCACGGCGCGGTCTATGCGCGTCAAGCGCTAGCCCAGCGGTCCGATACGGTCGAAGTCTTTGCGCGCCGCGGCAGCGTTCTCGACCGCAACGGCAACGTTCTCGTTCGATCGCTTCCGTCCGAAAGCGTCTACGCGGTGCCGCGCGATCTTTCCGATCCCAACGCGACCGCAACCAAGCTGCAGAAGATCTTCGGCAAGCTGGATTCTTCCACCGTTGCCGCGCTGCACGACAAGAAATCCTGGTTCGTATGGATCGCGCGCAAAGTGCCGCACGACATCGGCGAACGGGTTCGAGCGCTCGGCGTCAGCGGCATCGCACTGAAGGAAGAGGCGACCGGACTGCGCGTCGATCCGGCCGGCCGCTTTGCTGCGACCCTTCTCGGATTCGTTGGAACCGACGAAAACGGGCTCGACGGCCTGGAATATTCGCAAGACGCACTGCTCCGTGGGCGCTCCGGAAGCGTAATGCTCGAAACGGACGAGTTCGGAAAGCCGATACCGTTCGGTCGGGAGCGCATGGTGAAACCGGCTGAGCCCGGGTCTACCATCGAGCTAACGATCGACTCCTACCTGCAGTTCGTTACCGAGCGTTCGCTCGCCAAACAAGTGGCCGCGTTTCACGCGCTCGACGGCACCGCTATCGTGATGGATCCGTGGACCGGCGAGGTGCTTGCGATGGCCAACGAGCCGACGTTCGACCCGAATCGATTCTGGAAGTTCAGCGACTCCCAGCGGCGCGACCGGGCGGTGATGGATGCCTACGAGCCGGGATCGACGTACAAGCTGCTCACCGCCGCCGCCGCCCTCGAGTCGCACAAGGTGACGCTAGGCTCGCGTTTTCCGGCGCACGACCGCCTCGAGGTGGGCGGGGTGACGATTCATAACGCGGAAGACGGCTTCATGGCCGGCACCGGCGGAAGCGAAACCTTGGCCGAGATCGTTGAATATTCGCACAACGTCGGCGCAGCCGAAGTCGGAATGTCGATCGGCGCCAAAACGTTCTATGCCATGGAACGAAAGGCCGGCTTTGGGGATCCGGCCGGCATCGAGCTTCCCGGTGAGAATCCGGGAATCGTTCCGCCGCCGCGCGAGTGGAGCGCGTCGTCGCTGGCGACGATGTCGTTCGGCCAAGGCGTTTCGGTGACGCCGCTCGCTATGGCCCGTTACTACGGCGCAATCGCCAACGGCGGTCTCCTCATGCAGCCGCATATTCTGCGAGCGGTCTACGACCAACAGGGCAAGAAAATCCGCAGCATCGCGCCGCGCGTCGTGCGGCGCGTGTTTTCGCGACGAACCGCAGCCGAGTTGCGCAACTTTCTGCGTCTCGTGGTCCTGCACGGCACCGGCGATCCGACGGCGCAGATTCCGGGATATTCCACCGCCGGCAAGACCGGTACCGCTGAGATGGTCGTCGGAAGCGGATACCGTTCCGGCTATTACGCGGCGTCGTTTATCGGAATGGTTCCCTACGAGCATCCGCGCTATCTCGTCTACGTTAAAATCGAGCGCCCCATCGGGTCGTACTACGGAAGCGTGGTGGCCGCGCCGGCGTTTGCGGAGATCTCGCGCGCGGCAATGCTGCACGCCGGAATCTTGCCGACGGCCGCGCCACATGGCTAGCGGCGCCGTCGATCTGGCGCGGCTCCTTCTGCGGCTGCCCGGCGGAATGCGCGTCATCGGAGAAGTCGACGGCCGGATCGTCACCGGTGTCGAAAACGATTCCCGAAACGTGCAACCGGGGTCGTTGTTCGTCGCCATTGCCGGGAGCGAGAACGACGGCCGCGCATACGTTTCCCAGGCGATCGCCAACGGCGCGGTCGCCGTGGTGGTCGAGGGCGCACTCGAGTCGCCGCTGCCGCGTAACGTGCCAGTGCTCGGCGTTGCGGACTCGCGCGCCGCGCTTTCAACGCTTGCCGCCGCATTCTACGGGGATCCGTCGCACGCGCTCGACGTCGTGGGCGTCACCGGGACGAACGGAAAAACTACGACCGTCCACATGATTCAAGCCGCCGTCAATCGATCCGGAATACCGTGCGGCGCAATCGGCACGATCGGCGCGTCGTTCGAGCAGCACGGGTGGACGCTTGCGAACACGACGCCGCTTCCTCCGGAACTGCACCGCATCCTGGCCTCGATGCGCGATTCCGGTGCGAAAGCCGTCGCCATGGAAGTCAGCTCGCACGCGCTCGCCCTCGGCCGCGTCGACGACGTCGCCTTCCGGATAGGGGTCCTCACGAACGTCGCCCGGGATCACCTCGACTTTCACCAAACGCCGGAGGCCTACGCGTCGGCCAAACGCCGTCTCTTCAACCTCGCGCGAGCCGCGGTGCTCAACACCGACGACGAGCACGGCGCGCGATGGGCGCAGGAACTGCGCGACCGCGGCAGTGCCGTCACGACCTACGGCGAACGCGGCGGCGCGGATCTCGTGCCGGCCGGCATCGTTGCGACGCCCGAGGGAAGCCGCTTTTCGCTCGACGGGAAAAACTACGCCCTGCGACTTCCCGGCCGGTTCAACGTTCTCAATGCCGTAGCGGCGATCGCCGTTGCGTTTGAACTCGGTGCCGACGAATCCGCGATCGCTTCGGGACTGGCGCAACTGGAGCGCATTCCGGGTCGCATGGAGCGCTTCGGTGACGAGGGCATCGACGTCGTCGTGGATTTCGCGCACACGCCGGCCGCGCTCGAACAGGCACTGACCGCGTTACGCGAAACGGCGTCGGCCGGCGTTGCAGTAGTGTTCGGCTGCGGCGGCGACCGCGACCGCGGCAAGCGCCGCGAAATGGGAGCGACGGCCGCGCGGCTGGCCGATCGGATCTACGTGACCAACGATAATCCGCGCAGCGAGGAGCCCCGAGCGATCGTCGATGCAATCGTTGCCGGTGTCGGCAATCATCGGCACGTGGTGGTAGAGCTCGACCGTCGCCGCGCAATCGAGCGCGCGCTGTCGGAGGCGCGTGCGGGCGACGCCGTTCTCATCGCGGGAAAAGGACACGAAACCTACCAGATCGTCGGCTCGCAAGTTCTCGACTTCGACGATGCCGCGGTGGCGCGCCACGCGTTGCGGCTTCGTGGAGCGCTACGATGAAGATTGCTCTGCAGCAAGCGATTTCGGCGACGCATGCCACGGTACTCGACGCCGAGAGCGCGCCGGAGGACGTCCGTGCTTCGACCGACACACGGACGCTGCGGGAAGGCGACACCTTCGTCGCATTGCGCGGAGCGAACTTCGACGGCCACGACTTCACTCACGAAGCCGTTCGCCGAGGCGCGCGCATGCTGGTCGTCGAGCGCGCCGACGCGCGCGTGCCGGGCACTGCCGCAATGGTCGTTACCGATACCCAGCGCGCCTATATGGCGCTGGCGTCGCTCGCGCGCCGGCTCTTCAACGGGCGGGTTCTGGCGATCACTGGCAGCGCTGGAAAAACGACCTGCAAAGCGTTCGTGACGCAGTTGCTGGCAACGCGGTACGGCGGTCGCCTGATCGCGGCGCCGGGTAACGAGAATAACGAAATCGGCGTCAGCGCGCTGTTGCTGCGCGCGTCGAACGAAGAGCACGATGTGGTGGTGGTCGAGATCGGCGCACGCCGGTTCGGCGACGTCGCCGCGTTGGTCGCGGTGGCGCGTCCGCACGTCGGAATTCTTACCAATATCGGTGAAGCTCACGTGGAAATCATGGGTACGCGCGAGCGGCTGGCCGAAACCAAGTGGGCGCTGTTCGCCGAGGGCGCGCAGGCCG
>JBAUZB010000159.1:0-2386 GCA_049585095.1 Candidatus Tumulicola sp. | reverse complement strand
CGTACGGGCAGCTCGTCGAATCGGCGCGCACTCAAATTCGGCGCGCGAACGCGCCGGCCGAGTCGCCGCGCGCGCGACGGCTGCACCGGCTGTTGCTCGTCACCTTGTTCGAGCACCTCGATCGCATGCGCGCCGCGGCGACGCTGTTGCGCTTCGCGCAGCGCACCGGCTTGACGGCGTTGGCGCGGCTGTTCGGCTTGGGCGACGCAGCCGGCTTAGCCCCGCGCATTCCGGGGCGCTTCTTCATCCCACGCGATCAGCGCTATGAAGCCCTGCATCCCCAAGGCGTGGCGTTTCTCCATGCCGGCTGCGTGATGCAGGTCGCATTTCCGCAAGTGCACGAGGCGACGGTGCGCACCCTCAAACGCGCCCGGCTTTCGGTGGTCGTTCCCCGCGGACAAGGGTGTTGCGGCGCGGTCGCGGTGCACGCCGGCGACCTAGACTTCGCGCGCGAACTGGCCAAACGCAACATCGCAGCGTTCGAACGCAGCAACGCCGACGTGTACGTGGTCAACGCCGCCGGTTGCGGCTCGGCGCTCAAAGAGTACTCGCAGTACTTCGCCGGCGATCCCGCGTGGTCGGAGCGCGCGCGGCGTTTCTCCGAACGCGTGCGCGACGTCACCGAAGTGCTCGACGCGATGGAACTCGACTCACACCTCGGCCGAATCGACGCCACCGTCACCTATCAGGAGCCGTGTCATTTGGTGCACGCGCAGCGCGTGAGCGGCGCCCCGCGCCGCTTGCTCGAGCGAATCCCCGGCCTACGTTTGGTCGAAATGGACGAGAGCGCCGTCTGCTGCGGCGGTGCCGGTATTTACAGTCTTACGCAACCGGACATGTCGGGGCGCTTGCGCCGGCGCAAAGTCGAGCGGATCCGAGCAACCGGCGCCACCGTGGTCGCAACCGCCAATCCCGGGTGCGCGATGCAAGTCGCTGCCGGACTGCGCGCCGCGAACTACGACGCGCCGGTGAAGCACGTCGTCGAGCTGCTCGACGACGCCTACCGGGCCTACAACGAAACCGTCACCCGCGCCTGATCGCTCAGCGCATCCTCGACCGAGTGGTACACTGAGAGAATCCGAATCAAACCGGTAATCGTGAGCAGGCGCAAGATCGGTCCTTCGTGGACGACCAAGCGCAGCGACGCATCGTGTTCGGCCGCGCGGCGATGCGCACCGATGAGGGCGCCCAAGCCGGTCGAGTCGAGAAACTCCAACTGCGTGAGATCGACGACGACGTCTTTCTTCGTCTCCTGCGCGTCGGCGAGTGCGGCCCGCACCGTCGGCGACGTCGCCAGGTCGAGGCTGCCGCGCAGTTTGAAGAGTAGCGCGGCGCCCCGGTTTTCCGATTTCAGATCGATACTCAACTCGTCGTGCGGCATTCCGGCAGTCGTTCTCCTTCGTGAGACTGATGCCTTCGATTACGTCTCGACGAAGCGTGCCGCGTCTTCATCCCAGCGCACCGTGCGTTCCGGCGTAAGATGCACGCCCCCAACCCAGCGGTCGATGGGATAGGTCGCGAGCCAATCGGCCTCGCCGCCCAGAACGCGGCGTCCCAATGCCGTGAGTTCCAGCGTGCCGGCAGCACCCGTAACCAGCGGTGCGCGCTCGTCGCGTAAATCGTCGAGCATCCGCG
Organism: Candidatus Tumulicola sp.; assembly: GCA_049585095.1. Classification (GTDB taxonomy): domain Bacteria; phylum Vulcanimicrobiota; class Vulcanimicrobiia; order Vulcanimicrobiales; family Vulcanimicrobiaceae; genus Tumulicola. Next base: position 751 of record JBAUZB010000159.1, on the reverse strand, counting down.
CAAATGCTGCATCGCCCTGGAAACCGGCTTCTTCACGCGCTTGCGCGCGGACATACAATTCCGCACCGTCGGCGGGACCCTGAGCCACCGCAGCCAGCGCCTGGCGTTGCGATCGCGATAGTCCATCCTGCCGCAGCGGATATTCTTCGCACAACCGTTGCAGCGCGAGGCGCAGAAACGGCAGACCGATGGCGTCTTCTTGGGCCGCGGCGAAGAGATCCGCCGGCGACGGCGACGTAAACCGCTGCCACGCTCGGCGCGCCGACTTGAACGTAGCGGCGGTTGCGGTACGCCGCCGCGGCAAGAGCGGCGAGAGTTCGTCGGCGGTCATCGCTCCGAGATACCGATCGCTCTGCACCAGGCTCACGCGACCCGGCTCGAGTTGCAGATCGTCCAGCGCGACGAGCACTTGCAACAGCTGGAGTTGATCGTAGAGATCGTGTTCGAACCACAACACGACTTCCTGAAAGTCGCCGGCTTTGAGAAGCTGCGCGTCGCGCGACTGGAAATCGTGAATGATCTTGATCGGTTTGCCGTAACCGCGGCCGGCGAGATAGTGCGCGCGCACCGCGCTGGTCGCTTCGAGCGTGAGTGCCGCCGGAACGGGCCCTTCGTTCAGCTCGTCGCGCCACGCCAAATGGGTTCCGACAATGCCCGCTTTTTTGAAGACGTACAGCACCGAGTCGCCGTTGGTCACGTGCAGCGTCGCGGCCCGACGGGCGCTCATCGGCCGTGGATCGCCGGCGGCGCC
>JBAUZB010000158.1:0-2074 GCA_049585095.1 Candidatus Tumulicola sp. | reverse complement strand
ACGTAATCGCACGGTTCGGTGCCCGCGCGGCCGCGGGTGATCGCGGCGATCGGGTACACGACGCAACGCGCGTTGGCCGAAACGTTCTGCAGCAGCAGGCTCAGCCCGGTGGTGTCGTCGAGCGCCGGCTGCGTGTTGGGCATGCACGCCACTGCGGTGAAACCGCCGCGCACCGCCGCTTCGGTCCCGGTTGCCACCGTTTCTTTTTCGCTGAATCCGGGCTCGCGCAAGTGCACGTGCATGTCGACGAAGCCGGGCGCGACGATCGCGTTGGAGGCGTCGAACACCGCCTCCCCTTCGCGCGCCTCGAGCCGCTCACCGATCTCGTAGACGATGCCGCCGGTGATGCGTACGTCGCGCAGCGCATCGAGCCCCAGCGACGGATCGACCAAGCGACCGCCTTTAACCAGCAAGCTGCCGCGAATCATCCTCGGCCGTTGACCAAGAATTCGAGCACCGCCATGCGGATGCCCACGCCGTGCTGCACCTGTTTGAGATAGCGCCAGCCGGCAAACTCCAGCACCGAGTCGTCGAGTTCCATGCCGCGGTTGTACGGACCCGGATGCATGATCACCGCGTCGCGCCGCACCTTCTTTATTCGCCGTTTATCCAGGCGGTAAGCGGCGATGTATTCCTCGTCGGTGATGGGCATTTCGGAAAAGCGCTCGCGCTGAATGCGCAACAGCACGATCGCGTCCACCTGCCCGAGGATCGCGTCGAAATTGCGCTCGATTGTAATGCCCTCGGCGGCGTAGTCGGCAGGCAAAAAACACTCGGGCCCGACGAGCACCACGTTGGCACCGAGCCGGCGGAGTCCGCGGGCCGTGGAGTTCGCGACGCGGCTGTGCGCGACGTCGCCAACGATCGCCACGGTGCGCTGCGCGATTTCGCCAAACTCTTCGATGAGCGTATAGACGTCGAGCAGCGCTTGGGTGGGATGCGCGTGCGAGCCGTCGCCGGCGTTGACCACGTGTCCGTCGAAGCAGAGCGCGATCCGTTGCGGAAAACCGGCCTCGGGATGGCGTACCACGATCACGCCGATGCCCATGGCGCCCAACGTGATGGCGGTGTCTTCGAGCGTTTCCCCTTTGGCCTCCATGCTCAGATCGCGCACCGTGAGGTTGACGACGTCGGCGCCGAGGCGTAACTCGGCGAGATTGAACGACGTGAACGTGCGCGTGCTCGGTTCGAAAAACATGTTGACGCAGGCCGTTCCGGCCAACAGCGGTCCCGGCGGCTTGCGTTCGAACGCCGCGGTGCGCTCGAAGACGTACGCGAGTTCGCCGGCGTCGAGATCGTCGAGATCGAGGAGGCTACGCCGGATCCGCAAGGATCGAAACCTCGTCGGTAGCGGCCGGTTCGGGTGCGAGCGACACCGCGACGCGCTCGCGCCGGCTCGTCGGAATGATGCGGCCCACGTAATCGGGTTGAATCGGCAACTCGCGCAATCCGCGATCGATCAGCGCGCACAGCCGAATCGCCGCCGGGCGCCCGAGATCGGTCACGGCGTCGAGCGCGGCGCGAATCGTGCGGCCGGTGAAGAGCACGTCGTCGACGATGACGACGGTGCGGTCGGAAACGTCGGCCGGAATCTGCGACTCGGGCATTTCGTGGGTAACGCGATCGTCGCGATACAGATCGATGTTAAGAAATCCGAGCACCGGCGGCCGGCCGTCCATGCGTTCGATTTCGGCCGCCAGACGCGTCGCGAGCGCTTCACCGCCGCGCCGAATGCCGAGCAGCACCAGACCCTCCTGCACGTCGTCGGGTTCGAGCATCTGATGCGCGAGACGCGCGACGATGCGTGAGATTTCATCGCTGCGCAGCAGCACGCGCTGAGCCGGGGTCGTCAATCCGTGTCTCCTAGAGCGGCCAGGGCCGCCTCCGCCCGGGCGAATTCCGAACGATAGCCATCGAGCTTCTCACGTTCCTTCGCAACCACGCCGGGGGCTGCCTTGGCGACGAACGCGGCATTGTCGAGCTTGCGCTCGAGTCGCTCGACCTCGTTGCGCAGATGCCGCACGTCTTTTTCGTAGCGCTCGGCCAGCAGTCGTCGCGGAGCGTGGGCCTTGAC
>JBAUZB010000157.1:0-5420 GCA_049585095.1 Candidatus Tumulicola sp. | reverse complement strand
GGTTCTGACCGTGGAATCCCGCGACCAGGATGTCGGCACCGACGGCGCGGGCGCACGCGAGAATGGCTTCGACGACGTCACCTTGCAACAGGTGGCTGCCGGCCGTCACGCCGGAGGCCGCGACGATCTGGCCGGCGTGCTCCAGGGCGGCCCGCGCTTGTTCGGCAAGCAAGTCGGGAGCGCCGGCGGGGCGCTTGGCCAGGACCCCGGGAACGGCAGCGTAGTCGACCACCGAGGCGACGTGCAGCCGCGCGCCGGGTCCGAGCGATTGCCTCAGATCGACTCCCGTATGAACCGCCGCGACCGAAGCCTCCGAGCCGTCGGTCGCCACCAAAACGCACCGAATCATCGCCGGCTCACGGCGTTACCCGAAGCGTCGTCGCCGCGCTTCGGCCGAACTGCTCGGGTGCCGCGGTCAAATACGCGTGCGCGCCCGGCCACTTGAACGTGCCCGGCGTGACTGCGCGGGCGAGATAATGCACCTCGTAGATACCGGCATCGAGATGCGCCGCGTAGGCGATGACACGGTCGCGGTAGATTTGTTGCGTGTCGATCTCCCAACTGTCGCTTTGCGCCACGACCGCCTTGAGTGCGGTGCGAAAGGTCGTGTCGACCGCTTCGAACCCGGCAGGTAACGGATCTTCGATCACCAGGCGGTCGACCGGGTGATCGACGATGACGCGTACGCCCACGTCGAACACCCTACCGGCGCCGGCTTCAAACGGCGCTGCCGCGGCGAGATCCATCGTTGCCAGCGGCGGCGCCGTCGATCCCGGCGTCGTCACTTGCCGCACCACGCGGAATGCCGAGAGCTCGCCGGGCGCGTCGTTCGGCACCTCGTACGTATACAGCAGCACATAGTGGACCGTTCCGCCGCCGGAATGCACGACCACCGCGTTACCGTGCAGCGACGACGCCGCCAGCGTGAAGTTCTGCGACGCCGCCGTCGGGCCAAACGTCGCGGTGGCTACGTCCGTGCCGCCGACACTCGCGGTTGCCGTCGCCGCGCCGAGATGTTCGGTGCGCGCGTACGCCGTCAGCGCGGTCAACGCAGCGGCGGTGTCGGTCGTCGTCGGCCATCCGCACCGGCATTGCTGCGCCGCCAACGCGCGCACCGCACCGTCGAGTTGTTCGACCGGCGCTCGCCGTTCGATCAGCAGTTGCAGCATCTGTGCTTGCGCGTCGACGAGCGAACCCAGCCAGCCCCAGCGCGTCGCGACGTTGGCGACGGCATACCGGCCGGTGACGTAGAGTGATTGCATCAGGCGGCCCGCCATCGCCGCGCCTTGGCTCTGCCAACCCGAGGTCTGCAGGAGATACCGCGCCAGTCGAATCTTCGTCGCACTATCGAAGGTCTCCGATTGCGCCACGATATCGCTGAGAAAATCGGTTCGACGATCGCCGGCCTGCGCCAGCGCCCATAGCGCCTCGAAGCGCAGTTGCGCTTTGCACGGAGCGTCCACGCACCATTTGAACCGGCCGGGATTGGCCAGCGCCGACGCCAAAAACTCGCGCGCCCGGGCGACCGCAGCCGAATCGACCGTCATGCCGTGCATCCGGGCGAAGGTCAACGCATCGAGTGCGTAGGCGCTGACGAAAGGATCGCTTTCGCGCGCCGCGAGCGTTTCGCCGAAGCCCCCGTCACCGCGCTGGAACGTCAGCAGCCGCGCGAGGTTGGCGCCGCTTGCGGTTGCCGGATCGAAGGCGAGCTTCAAGCGGTACGGTCCGCGCAGCGGCTGCAGCGCGGCTGCAACGACGAGCCGCGACGCCGTCTCGTCGGCGAGCGGCAGCGCGTCGCGCGACATCATGGCGTCCGACGGAACGGCGAACTGCGGTACCACCGAGTTTGCCAGCGTCAACGTGAGCCAGCCGCCGCGATCGAGTCCGATCGGAATGGTGGCCGTCGTATTCTTCGTCGCCGCGCCGCTCTCGAGCACCGAATCGGTCGTCGCGGCGTTGCTCACGGTAAACGGCACCGTGAATGCGTCGCGCTGCGATCCCAAGGCGGCGGCGGCTTCAAAACTGCTCGCCGCCGGCGTACCTGCCGTTACCGGAAAGCGGAATGCCTGCATGCCGGTCGTCGCCTGTTCGCTGACCGTTTGCGTTCGCGGGTCGCCGCCGGCGAACGCGAGCGCTCCGCTCAACTTCATCACCAGGTCGAGCGCGCCGCCGGCTTGCGTTTGATTCGAAACCGACACGCCGGCATCGAATGTGTCGCCGGTGCGCGCGAACTGCGGCAGAAGCGGGTTGCCGATCAGCGGTTGGGTCGAAATGAAGGTCGCATCGGCAGTCGCAAAGTGGGCTTCGTCGTTGCCGACGGCAATCGCCATCACGCGCCACGTCGTGAGGTCGTCGGGCATCTTGAAGGATATACCCGCGTTGCCCGACGCGTCGGTCTTCACGACGCCGTAGTACGCCGTGGGCAAGAAGTGCTGGCGCACGCGAGTGCTAGCCGCGCCCGCCAGATAGCCGCCGCCATAGCCGAACCCCTTTTCGACCGGCGGCGTCGCAGTCTTAAGCACGATGCCTTCGCGATTGTCCGACAGGATCGTCGAGATCGGCTGTTCGGCGAAGACGGTCGTCACTAAATCCGGCAGGCGATAGCCGGAGAGTTGCAAGATCGCGTCGTTCACCACCATCGCGACGATCTCGCCGGACGCGGCCGCTCCGTTCTTGCGGGCCAACGTAAAGCGCACGTGCTGCGCGCCGCCCGGCGTAACGCTGGCCGACGCGGGTGCGATGCCGAGCTTGAGGTATCGTTCGCCGACGTCGACGTCGAACGGCGCCATTCCGAGCCGGGACAGCGTGTCGAGCGAACCCGGCTTGATCGAGGCGACGTTCGCACCTCGGCGCACGACCACGGCTTCGATCGCGGCGTTCGGCAGCATGTCGGACGTAATCTTGAACGAAATGCGGGAGGCGCCGGTCACGTTGCGCAGCGTGGTACGATACAGCACCTCACCGCGGATCACCGCAACGTAGACGTCGGCACGCGTAAACGGCGACGCCACTAAGGCGGTTGCGGTGTCGCCGACGGCGTAGGATTTTTTGTCGAGTTCGACGGCCACCGAATTCGGATCCGACTGTCCCCAGTCGGCCTCCCCGGCGCCGAACGCGAAAACTTGAACGTCGGTTGCGCTCGCGTCGCCTTTGGCGCCGCCAAAGTTGGCGCGGACTCGGTACGGACCGGCATCGGTCGGCGTGAGGTTTACCCTGACCGCAGTTTCGCCCGACGTCGCGTCGGCGCTCGCCACGGTTTCGTATTTCACCGCCTGCTGCGCGCTTTCGCCGCCCTCAACTTCCTGCGTCGCCGAGGTGTACGTCATCTTCTGGAGTTCGAGGTGAATGCTGCGCCCGGAAATTGCACGACCGCCGGCATCGGTGACGATGGCGCGGATCGGCATCGGCTTGCCGGCCGAGCCGACGACGTCCGACGCCAGCCCGATCACCGCGTCCGCCGGCAGCGCGAGGAAACGCTTCGAGTCGGAAACCGAGAGATTCGAGACGTCGGTGGCTTCCATATCGACGGTGTAGGTCATCGGAAACGGCAAGTTCGCGGGCACCGATACCTCGAGACCGGCTTTCCCTTGCGCGTCGAGCGGAACATCGCGCTGCAGCACGTCGGTGTCGAAAGACGGCGTATTCTCGGGCCAGAACCACTGCCGTCCGAACCAGAAATCGTCCCAGCCTTTGGGCGCAACGGTTGCCGCTTCACGGGTGACGTACGCGTGAAGCGCGCCGCCCTGAAGCGGCGCGCCGAAAAGATATGCCGCCGCCGCCGACGCCTGCACGCTGCCACCCGCCGGTGCCGCCGTCGCGCTGAGGTCGAGGGTGAGTTTGAAATTCGGCGGCTTGAACTCGGCGACGCGCAGCGAACCGTTGATGTCGTTCCCGCCGGCACCTTTGGCATCGAGCGTATAGTATCCCAGCGCTTGTTGCTTGGAAAAAACGATCGGCAGCGAAAAGATGCCGTACGCGTCCGTCTTCACCGTTCCCAAGGAAGTGACGGCATTGTTCGGATCGGTGAGGGTCACCCGATAGGCGGCGTTCCGGTCGGCCACCACGCGCGCGCCGTTGACATAGTACGCAACGCCGGTTATATCGCCCCGCTCGCCCGGTTGATACATCTGACGGTCGCTGAAGATCGTCCCGCGCGAAAGCGGCGCGCCGTTCGACCAGCCCGCACTCACCGAGAACCGGTATACGTCGTCCCAACCCAGGATCGTCAACGTTGCGGCGTCGAGGCCTTCGGTTGCGACGACGCCCAAGTCGGGCGGCTCGCTCGCCGTGCTGCCGGTGTAGCAGCGTTCGACGTCGACGCCTTGAAAATCGGCCTCGCCGCCGCTTCCCGTCGTCGCCTCGGCGCACGCTGCCGGGGTCGCCGGACCGTTCGACGCCGTGACGTTTCGGTAAATCGTCACGTGCACGCCCCCGGCGGGCGCGCCGTCGCTCAAGTGCTGCACCAGTACCGTGCCGCGCTCGGGGAAGAATTGTCCGAAGACGCCGAGATTCGTCAGTTGCGCGATGCCGGTTAAGCTCGGCGAGCTGTCGGAGGCATCGAGCGCGGTGCGAAATCCGTAGGCCAGCGTTCCGAACGCTTTGCCGAGCTGGTTTTGCAGCGGAACTTGCACCACGCTTTGCACGTTGCGGCGTGCGCCGGTCAGCGATCGCTCCGGCCAGCTCGACCATGACGGCAACGTCTTGAGCGGATCGGTGTAACCGAAGATGCTCTGCGGAGCCATTGGGGCGTAGGCGACTTGGTAGCGATCTCCCGGAAGATTCGTCGCATAGAAATTCAGCGCGACGTCGAGCCCGGCCGGAATGACGCTGGAACCGGTCGGAGCCCACGCTCCCGGCGCGAAGTCGCCGGTGCGCACGGTCAGGGTTTGCGTTGTGCCCAGCGTCTGTCCGAATACGTCTTTCACGCCGGCTCCGATCGTCACCGCATAGGCGGAGTTCGGATCGAGGGCATACGGATCGATTCCGATCGACATCGCGTCGTCTGAGAGCTGCGTCAACGATTTGACGTTCGCAGGTGCCGGCGAAACGCTCACTGCTCCGGCCAGCGATTTAGGATCCAGCGGATTATTGAAGACGATCGCCGGATCCCCCCCGCTAAATCGGCCGCTGCCGTTCGAATTCGATTGCGCCGACGGAAGGATGGCGAGTTTGTCGTAGGTGCGCACCGCTCCGGTGGAAGCTTTGTCCGTCGTCACGTTGCCGTATGCGGGCTCGACGCCGGGCGCGATCGTGAGCGCATACTTCTGCGCGAGGCGAAGATCGCGCTGCGGCGTTACGTCGTAAACCCAGTCGTTGAGCGACGGATCGAAGAGTTCGCTGCCACCGCCTCCGGGAAGCGGCGTCGGCGGCGTTTCGAGCTTCACGCTGACGGGAACGCTTTCGCCCGCGCCCACGAACGC
>JBAUZB010000156.1:0-7290 GCA_049585095.1 Candidatus Tumulicola sp. | reverse complement strand
CTTCGAACTCGCCCCAGGCTTCATATTTGAAATCCAACGGCAGGTCGCCGAATTCGCCGCGCATCGCTTCGACCGAACGGCGGCCCATGAAACGCACCATCGTCGGCGGCGCTTTGACCGTCTCGCTGATGGACCGAACCTCGCTCCAGTGGGGTCCCAGCATGTCTTCCATATACAGTTGCGAGCCTTCAAGGCGGAGGAAGCGTTCCTCGAAGTAGACCGCCACATCGAGATGCCGGCGTTCCGCGAATCGGATCATTCGCAGCGCGTGCGGCAGCGGAATCGGAATATGACCGAGCGTGCGGCCCGAGAGGAAATCCCGGGTCAGCGCTCCGTGCGCGCAGATTGCCGGCAGGTTGAGCTCGAGTTCGCGTACCAGCCGGGCCGGGACGTCGGCGCCGCGTCCGGTGACGAGGACCACGCGAATGCCCGCAGCCAGCGCCGCCCGTACCGCATGCCGGTTTCCGTGCGAAATGTCGTCGTTGGCATCGAGCAGCGTACCGTCGAGGTCGAGAGCAATGAGGTCGATTGGCGGCACCACGTCCACTATAACCCGGCGGTCAATCGAGGGCGCGGACCGGCCGGCCGGCGGCGGGTGCGACCTTTTACGGAGCCGAACCCTCCGCCTCACCCATGTCCGTCCGCACGCTCGCGTTTCTTTTCGCACTGGCGGCGGCAGCAACCGCCCCCGCTTCGGCGGTCGCGCCGAGTTGCGCGCAGGAGACGCTGGGAATCCGCGGCACCCCGGTGACCGTCCTGTACTGCATCGCCGGCGCCACCCGCGTCGACGGGGACGAAGTGGTCGTGCCGGTAACGGCTTCGTTCGCCGCTTCCGGGGGCTCCTACGGCTTAAGCCGCGACCTGCACTTCATCGCCGGTGAGGGTAATCCACGGGTGCTCGAGCGCGTCGAGTTGAGCCGTCTGGGGCTGACCGGCGTGCTGCACCTGACCCTGGTCTACGCCGGCGGATTGGTCCGGGTCGAGGGCGCCCTTCTCACTCCCGGCGGCATTACGATCAAGTAATCCAAAGCCCGCCGGCGCCGGTCCGAAACGCCCGCGGCGAGCGTCCCCTTTGCAACCTACGGCACGACTGGGTATTTTAAGAGTCGTAGCATGCGCCGCTTGTATATCGCATTGCGCAATTCCAAGATTCCCGACGGCTGTCGACGGGGAGCCTAACCTTCGCCATGTCCTGTACGGCTATTCAGCCCGGCCTGACGGTTCGGGAGCAAGCGCACCACCTCTACGAAGCGATACCGCCCGGTCTCTTCCGGGTCAGCGACGAGAACGAACGTATCGCCTGGCGCGTCAGCCCCGAACCGTTTGCATTGTCGGCCGAGCAACTCGACAGGATCGAGCGCCTCGGGCACGACCTTCTCGCCTTCTATCGCGCGCTCAACAATTTGTACAATCGCAGCGCCCGGGGCACCGCCCCGGCGTTCATCGCCGACTATCTCGACCGCGGAAAACCCGAGCGCATCGTCAAGCTCGCGCGCCAAAACCGTTTCAAACAAGAACTGCCGGCCGTCATCCGCCCGGACCTGATTCTCACCGACGACGGATTTGCGGCAACCGAACTCGATAGCGTGCCCGGAGGAATGGGATTTCTCGGTGCGATGACCGAGGCGTATTGCCAGCTCGGCATGGAGAGCGCCGGAGGTGCCGACGGCATCCCCAAGAGCTTCGCGGCAATGTTGCGGCATCTCACCCAAGTCGAACGTCCGGCGGTGGCGATCGTCGTTTCCGACGAATCGGCCGACTACCGCAACGAAATGGGATGGCTCGCCGAGGCGATGCGCCGTCTCGGAGTCGCCAATGCGTGGCTGCGCGCACCCAGCGAAATCTTCTTCACCGAAGAAGGGCTGTTCGTGCGCGGGGAGGACGGACGGGATGAACGTCTCGACGCCATTTACCGCAACTTCGAGATGTTCGACTTGTACAACGTTCCCAAACAGGAACTCATGCTGTATGCGGCGCGTCACAATCGCGTGAAGATGACGCCGCCGCCGAAAGCCAATCTCGAGGAAAAACTTTCGTTCGCGCTCTTCCATCACTACGCGCTCCCCGCGCTCTGGATCGGCGAGTTAGGAAAAGATTGCTTCGAGCGCCTTCAGGCGATTTTCCCCAAAACGTGGGTCGTGGATCCGCGACCGTTACCACCCCAGGCCGTCATCGCGGGTTTGGAAACCGCAGGCGGTCCCATCGCCGATTTTCGCCGGTTGATCGATTTGGGCAAGAGCGAACGGGACTACGTCGTCAAACCCTCCGGATTTTCCGAGTTAGCTTGGGGCTCGCGCGGCGTGAAAATCGCCAACGATCTGACCAAAGACGAGTGGGCCGCGACGATCGAAACGGCGCTGGCATCGTTCGACAAAACCCCCTACGTATTGCAGCGCTTCCACAAAGGTAAACGGCTGAGGCAGACGTATTTCGACCGCGAACGCGACGAGATTCGCACCTACGACGGGCGCGTGCGCCTTTGCCCCTACTATTTCGTCACCGGCGACGATGAAGTTCAACTCGGCGGGATCCTGGCAACCATTGCGCCCGCGGATAAGCGGCTCATTCACGGCATGACCGACGCCGTGATGACCTCGTCAGCCGTCGGGACCCGCTAGCACCGCAGTATTAGAGTCGCAGGCCGTAAAGGCCGACGCTAGATCGACCAGACGGTCGATCTCCTCGGGCGTGTTGTACCCGTGCGGTGCTACGCGTATCCCGGTGGCCCGATAGGTCGTCACGACTCCCTCGCGCTGCAAGCGGCGGCCGAGCGCTACGCTGTCGCAGCCCGGCATTTCAAAAGTGACGATGCCGGATGAAACGCCGGGCCCGCGGGGCGTCAGAAGCACCGCGCCCGCGTGCGTCAGACGGTCGCAGAGGTAGTCGGTCAGCCCCAAAACGTGCCGTTCGATTTCCGCCGGCCCGCTGCGCTCGAAAAGATCGATCGATTCGACCAGCGACAGCGCACCGACGATGTTCGGCGTACCTCCCTCAAAGCGCATCGCTTGCGCCGCGTACGGCTGATCGTATGCGTGGAAATCCCACATGTCTTCCATCGAGCGCCATCCCGGCATCGGCAGCTTCAAGCGATCGATGAGATCCTCGTGCACGTAGAGCAACCCGATGCCGTGGACGCCGAGCATCCATTTCCCGGCACCGGCATAGAGTGTGTCGACTCCGGCTTCGCGTACGTCCAGGCGCAGCGCGCCCAGGCCTTGGATCGCATCGACGCACAGCAGCGCCTGCGCGGCGTGAGCCACCTCGCTGAGCCCGCGTAAATCGTGACGGTAGCCGTCGGCGTACGACACCCACGAAACGGCGACCGCGCGCGTGCGCGGCGTGAGCTCGCGCCGCAAGCGGTCGGGGGTGAGCCGCTCGTACTGCGTCGGCAGCAGCCGTACCGTCACGCCCCGGCGGCGCAGAGCGAGCCACGGTATCGCATTGGCGGGAAACTCGTTGTCGCATAACAGCACTTCGTCGCCGGGCTGCAAGTCGATGCCGAGTGCAACGACGTTGGCTCCGGAACTGGTGCTGGGGACGGTGGCGATTTCACTGCCGCGCGCACCGATGAAGCGTGCGATGCGCTCCCGGTATTCGGGCATGCGAGCGTCGTAAGGATAGGTACCCAGGACGCCGGCATCGGAATGCGCGCGCAGCAGCTTCTCGATCGCGTGCCGCGACGATTGCGGAAGAATTCCGACGGCGGCGTGGTTGAGGTAGACGTATCCCGCGGAAGCGGCGAATTCGTGGCGCGGGAGTGGCGTGCTCACTCGGTGCCGATCATGTCCTTCGTATGCCAAGCAATGTTTCCGGCGCGGTCGCCGACGCGCTCGATCGATGCGAGCACGAAGAGGTATCGCGTTCCCGGCCGTACGATGTCGGGGTCGCCGCGCATTTCCTCTTGCAGCAGCTTGATGCTGCGTTTGTAGAGCTTGTCCACCTGATCGTCGCGATCGATCACCTCGCTGGCCAGCGTAGCGTTTCGTTCGGTGTACGCCCGCATGGCGTCGAGCAGCATCGCGTGCGCGACGCTCGCGATGCGGTCGATCTCTACTTTCTGCGGGCGCATCGCTTGATCCGAAAGCTTGATTGCGTTCTTCGCAATATCGACCGCATAGTCTCCGACTCGCTCGAGGTCGGTCGCGATCTCGAGCATGGCGGCGATTTCGCGCAGTTCGCCGGCAACCGGCTGCTGCCGCCAAATCAACTCGATGCAGTGGGCTTCGACGCGCCGGCGTAAGTCGTCGATGCCGTCGTCGCCGGCGACCACGCGCGCTCCGGCTGCCGCGTCGCGGCTATTGAGAGCGTCGACGGCAACGCGGATGGCGTCACCGACCAGAGCCCCCAATCGTACGACGTCGAGCCGCGTCCCCTCCAGTGCCTCGTGATACGCGATCCGCAATTCCTCTCCGATCGTTAAGAAGCGACAAACCCGGCAGCAAGCTCCTAGTATAGGGCAAAGGTGAGTTCCCCGCAACGCAACGAATGGACCTGCGCTCTTATCGCATCGTAAGCAACCAAGACCCTATTGTAACGAGAAGGGAAACGTTGTGTCTGAAATCCGCAGCGTCGGCGTCTTCGGCGCCGGCTTGATGGGGAACGGCATCGCACAAACGTGCGCCACGGCCGGCTTCGACGTCGTGATGGTGGAGGTCGCACAAGCTCCGCTCGACCGCGGCATGTCGGCAATTGCCGCCTCCCTCGACAAGTTCGTCGAGAAGGGAAAACTCGGGCAGACGGAACGCGCCGCCATTGCCGGGCGCATCAAGGCGAGCACCGATATCGCCGACGTGAAAACGTGCGACCTCGTCATCGAAGCGATCGTCGAGAACGTCGCGGTGAAAACCGAGCTGTTCGAACGGCTCGACGAGCTGCTCGCCCCGCATGCCATCATCTGCACCAATACGTCGAGCTTGTGCGCGATCGAATTGGCGGCGAAGACCAAGCGGCCCGACCGCGTCGCCGGACTTCACTTCTTCAATCCGGTGCCGATCATGAAGCTGGTCGAGGTCGTGAAAACCATTGCCACCTCGCAAGCGACCATCGACGCGCTCTTCGCTTTTGCCAAGAAGCTCGGCAAGGAACCGATTCTCGCTCAGGACACGCCCGGTTTCGTCGTCAATCGGCTTCTGGTTCCCTACTTGCTCTACGCGATTCGGCTTCTGGAGCAAGGCCTGGCGAGTAAAGAAGACATCGACAAAGGCATGCGCTTGGGCTGCGGCTACCCGATGGGACCGTTCGAACTGCTCGATTTCGTCGGCCTCGACACCACGTATTATATCGCCGAGATCATGTTCGACGAGTTCAAGGATCCGATGATGGCCGCACCACCCCTGCTCAAACGCATGGTGCTGGCGGGCCGTCTCGGACGTAAGAGCGGGAAGGGGTTCTACGACTATGCATGAGCCGGCACCGTACGAAAATATCCTCGTCGCCGTCGAGCCGCCGGCCGGAATCATTACGTTCAACCGTCCGAGCGTTCTCAATGCGCTGCGCACCGATCTGCTCGCGGAGGTTTCGCGCGCTCTGACGGAGCTCGAGCGCGATTCCGACGTGAGCGCGATCGTCATCACCGGCTCCGGCGAAAAGGCCTTTGCCGCCGGCGCCGACATTGCAGAACTCAATGCGCTGCCGTCGGCCGGACACGGTGCCGATCAAGCGCGGCTCGGTCAAGCCCTAACGCGCAAGATCGAGCGCTTGCGCAAACCCGTCATCATGGCAATCAACGGCTTCGCACTCGGCGGGGGCTGCGAGCTGGCCATGGCCGGCGACATTCTCATCGCCGCCGAAAACGCGAAGTTCGGGCAGCCGGAAGTCAACCTCGGCTTGATTCCGGGCTACGGCGGGTCTCAGCGCACGACGCGTCTGGTGGGAAAAGGCATGGCGATGTACCTCTGTCTCACCGGTGAGATGATCGACGCGCGCGAAGCGTTGCGTATCGGCCTGGTACAAAAAGTCGTACCGCTCGCGGATCTGATGGACGAAGCCAAACGCGTCGCCGCCGTCATCGCGTCGAAAGCGCCGCTCGCCATCGCCGCCTGCAAGCGCGCCATCAACAACGGCGCCCACCTCTCGATCGACGACGGGCTCGAGATCGAAGCCCTCGAGTTCGGCACACTGGTCGATACCGAAGACATCGTCGAAGGCACGAGTGCGTTTCTCGAAAAGCGCAAGCCCCAATGGAAAGGCCGTTAACGGCACTATTTCGTCGCGGGGGCAAGCGATTTCTCGGCGTTGTTCATGGCCATCGAAATGGCCGGGTTGAGGCCTTCCCATTTCGCGCGAATGCGGCCCTGCGGGTCGATGACGACCACCGTCGGAAGGCCGCCGACCGAAAAGATCCCCTGGGCGTCGCCGCGCGGATCGAGGGCGACGTTGCCAAGACCGTATTCGCGCGCAAAGGCGGCAACGGCGGTGCGCGGTTCGGCGACGTCGACCGGAACCACGACGGCGCGGGAATGCGTTCTGGCCCACGACTCGACCAGGGGTAACTCGACTTTACACGGTCCGCACCAGGACGCGTAGAAGTCGAGAAACAGCAGGCGTCCGCGCGCATCGGTTACTCGAAACGCGTTGCCGTCGAGGCGCGCAAAGGGGGCATGCGGTGCGGGTTGCGCGGAAGCGGCGGCGCCGAAGGAACGCGGCGCGATAAAGATCTTCCAAACAACGAACGCGACGACCAGGATCGCAGCCGCGTCCCACAGTCTCGACCACGAAAACCCGCGAGTCATCGGAGCGTTATCCTAGCGCGCTACTCCGCCACAAACACTGCCGCGATGCCCTGGCCGCCGCCGATGCAGGCCGACGCGACGCCGTATCCCCCGCCTCGCCCGCGCAGGTCGTGGAGCGTCGTTAACGCCAGCCTCGCCCCGGACGCGCCCAGCGGATGACCCAACGCGATAGCGCCGCCGTGCGGATTGAGGCGCAGTCCGTTGCCCTGCGCGCCCATCTCGCGCAAACACGCAATCACTTGCGGCGCAAATGCCTCGTTGATTTCCATCACCGCCAGATCGTTCTCCGCGATTCCGGCGCCCGCGAGCGCCTTGGGAATCGAAAAAGCGGGACCGATGCCCATAATGTTCGGATCGACTCCGACCACGGCGGCACCGACGAGCCGGCCGAGCCATTCGATGCCGTCGGCCTTTGCCTGCTTCACCGTCGTCATGACGACGGCAGCCGCGCCGTCGGTGATTCCGCTGGCATTGCCGGGCGTGACCACGCCGTCGGTGACGAAACGGGCCGGGAGCTTTGCGAGCTTCTCCATTGAGAGGCCGGCGCGCGGGCCTTCGT
>JBAUZB010000155.1:0-5759 GCA_049585095.1 Candidatus Tumulicola sp. | reverse complement strand
GCATTGGCCAATGCCGCAACGACGCCGTTGCGAACCTCGATCCGCTCGGAGCGCATCACCTCGAAGCGAACGTCGGCGTAGCCGGCACCGCGCGACTCGGCCGCTTCGAGAGCGCGTCCCGCGAGTTCTTTAAATTCCATAGCGTTCCAGGTCACTGGTTCCCCGCCACCACGGCGCGGACGTTCCGCAGGACGATCTGTCCGCTGGAAAGCTGCATGCCTTTCGGCGGAAGCACGTAGATCGCCATCAGCCGCGTCGCGTCGCCGGAGCCGGTGGGAAAACGCAAGACGACGTGACGCCATCCGGGATCGTCGAGCAGGGTTGCGTCCGTGCGGACGTCCTCGTTAATGGCGTTGCGCAACGCGACGCGTAACCGAGAGGCGCTCCCGTCGTCCAACACGTCGAACGACAGACCGATCGTGCCGGCCGGTAGCGGCAGGTCGGAGCGTGCGTAAGCGGCGCGCTCCTTATCCCCGAACGCATAGGTGAGCGTTACGCAACTGCGGCATCGCGGATCTCGGGTGAGGTTGCCGCTGCCGCCGCCGGGCACGGTGGTAAATCGTGCTCGATCCGCAAACGGCAGTCCAACTTGGTGCGATCCGACGGTGACCCGGGCGCTTGCCGAGGCATCGCCGATGCGCACCGCCACGTCGGCGTCGTGCGAACCGGCGTGATATCGTCCGAACCCATCGATCGATCCAGCGGTGGCGCGCCAGGATAGTATCGGCGGAACTGCGAGCGCGTAACCATGCGCGTCCAAAGGGCGTGCGTTCAGCGGCAGCGTTCCATTGTTGTCGACGTTGGCTTGGGGCGGTTCGATGCTGATCGTTGCGGGTGTGGTACTCACCTCAACGGCGATTGCCCCTTTGAGCGGCCCGCTGCGCAGCAGGATATGCCCCGTCCCGGATTGCTGCGCATAAAACGTTCCGTTGCGAAATCGTCCGAGCGATCCCGGCTCGACGACCGCTGAAGCGCTGCCGCTGGCGGCGAGGTGATCGGCGGCGTCGACGGCGGCAATCCGGAACGGAACCTCGGCGCCGCTGACGGCCCGAATGACGCCGGGTTGGGCAACTAGCCGAGTCGCCGGCCCCACCGGCGCGGTGCTGTAGACGAAGAGACCATTGCCGACCGGACGCTCGATGCGATCCGAGGGGCTGTTGACGATATGCGACGCGGCGTCGCCGATTCGGCGCACCGCGAGCGTCGACGAGCCGCCGCCGTCGAATGCCATTGCTTCGTCGGCGCCGACCGCACGCATCAACGCGGCGAACTCGCGCCGCGTAAGCCCAACGCTGACCGAAGGCTGTCGTCCGTCGACTTCGATGAGGAAGAGTTCGCCGTCGCGCGCAATTCCGGCTCCGCTGCAGGGAATACGCTTTTCGTACTCACCGCCGTTGGGTCCGTTGGGATCGTCGGTCCATTCGCCGCCGTGCAAGATAAGCGGGCCGCCGCCGATCGCCGTCGCGATCGAATCGAGACCGATCGGTGAAAGATCGCCGCTTGCGGTGACGAGGTCGCCGCCGGACGGAACGTCGACCGAGTTGTACGCGCCCGGCCCAATGGCGACGTAGTATCCGGGCGGTTGCGTCGTGAGATTGTCGACCACCGCGGTCACGCGATACCGCGTCAGCGGCGGCGTGCCGGAGAGCGGTTGCATCGCGACCAGCGTGACGTTTTCTTGCGGCGGAACGCTTCCGAATGCAGGGGTCAAGAGCGACGTTCCGCCGTTGGGCGCCGACTCGTCGATTGCATCCAGCGACGTGGTTCGCTCGCCGATCTGGATCTGCCCGATGAAGCCGAACTCGGCAATATCGGGTACGCCTTCGCGGGTGATGGCGAGCGCGTAGCGGTTGCGTGGCATCTGCAGCAGCACGCCGTTGCGCACGACGATATTCGAGGGCCGATTGGTGTTGCCGATGTCGTAATAATCGCCATTGATTCCGGCAACGGCCCCGGTGCGCTTGGCCATCGAGCCGACGGTTTCGCCGGGCGACTCCAACGCGTCGTGCGCCAGGACTTCGCCGACTCTCACATCGCCGCGGTGCGGATCGACGGCGACGACTCGCACGACGAGCGGCCCGATCGCGGTGTGCAAGGCGTATTCGCCGAACGTGACGCCGGGTGCGACGGTCTCGACGGTCGGCGCTTGCTGCAGGATGCGCGGGAACGGTTCGGCGGGGAATAACCGCGCCGGCAATCCGCCGGCCGTCGCCGCTACCGGCACCAAAACGAAAGCGGCGACGGCAAACGCGACCGATTTCATCGAGCGCGCCATACCGCAACCGCGAGCGGATAGCCGCCGGTCGCGAACGGAGCTCCGGCGACGCGTTGCAACGTCGACGCATCGAAAACGTCAACCGCATCGTCGCGTGCGCACGGTACGAAGAGACGGTTGCCGTTCGGGTCGAGCGTCGGCTTCCAGGGCGTGCGGCAAGTCGAAAGCGGAGCGTGCTTTCGGCGGAGGGTTCGCGCGTCGAGAACGTCGACGACGTCGAGCGATTCGTCGGTAACGAACAGCGTACCGGTTGCCTCGTCGAGCGCCGCTCCCAGCGGGAAGGCGAGTTCGCCGCTGCGCGCGATGACGCGCGGCAGGGTGCGCGCGAGGTCGATTGCGACGGCGGCGCCGGGAGCGCCAAACGGTGACCCCGCACTCTGATTGGATATTGCGTACAACCTCGAGCCATCTCCGTTGAGGGTTAAAGAGAAGACGCGCGCGATCGCGTGAAAGCGGCGAACGAGGTGCATCGAGCGCGCATCGACGGCGGCTACGGTGCCGTCGTTAACGTTGGCGACGTAGACGATCTGGCGTCGTGGATCGATTGCCAGCCCTTCGGCAGTTTGGCCGGTTACGACGCGACTGACCCCGCCGTCGAAAGCAACGCGGGTGAGAGCGCCGTCCCCTCCGACGTCGCGATTCGTCACGAAGATTGCGCGCGTTGCGGCGTCGACGGCGATTTCGTCGCCGAGCGGAACGCCTTCGACCTGCGAAACGGCCCACGGCTGCAATGACGCGACCGTGATCGCCGAACCTTGCGTATCGGTTGCCGCCAACCGTCCTGCCGGATCGATGGCGGCGTCGCTGGGCGTGCCGCCGGTCGCCAACACGCCGAGCACCGAGAAGTCGCCGGCATCGTGAAAGACGATTCCGTCGTCGTAACTCGCCACCGCTAAGAACGATCGCGTGGGCGACGGCGGTTGCGCGACTCGGACGCTGCGGGCGGCCAAACCCTCCTGGTTCCCGGCGATCAGAGTCGCGGTACCGGGCGTGACGTCGTTGGGAACGACGTAGGAGCCGTCGTCGCGCAGGCTGCCGGCCCCCGAAAGCGCGACGTGATATGGAACCGGGAAGCCGTCGACGCGCACCCGGATGATGCTTCCGGCAACGTACGGCCACGACGCCGCCTCGATCTTTCCCGCCGCGCGATATCCCTGCGGCGCGCGGCCGGCACTCGCGCAGGTTGCCGGCAGCGTCGCCATCGTGAGCGCGAACGCAAGCGCGCGCCGCCTCAAGCTTGCAAGAATCCGATGATGAGAAACACGATGCCCGCGGCGCTCACGGTACAGCCGACCGTAAGGAGTACGCGGGTTCGCGTTAACGTCGAAATCGAAACGAGCACGATGGCGATCTCGAAGAACGTCGTGGCAAGCTGCAGCGTTTCGTAGGATTTCAAAACCTTTTCCGAGCGTTGCTCGTCTCGCTCGGATGCGGCTTCGAGCGAATGCGCTTTGGCGAGAACGTCCGGCGACGTATCTTGCTCGTGCTTCGCGAGCTCGGCCAGCGCGCGATGACCCTCCTGCGTGCGTGGAACTCCCGACGCGATCAGCGTCTGAGCCACCTGATAGCGAACCTGCTTCGCCTCGTATTTGTTGTACGCGTCGGAAGCACGCGCCTGGGCGAGAATAGCCTGGTTTTTCGTCGTCAGCGCCGCAATCGAGCGATGGTGGGCGAAGAGCGTGCCGAGTGCCGCCAACACGGCGACGATGGTGATAACGACCGACGTCAGACGGTGGCCGCGGGCCATCGCCTCTTGTGCTTCGCCAGCATCGGCCAATGCTTTGTGAACGTTCTCGCTCATGCGGGCGCGCTCTCCGTTCGAGTTAGGAAAGCGATGCGTTCGAGGGCGTCGGCGACATCGGTTTCGGGTGCGACGGTCGTCTCGATCGTCCTGCGCGGATCGAGTGAAAAGCTTGCGAGCCGATAGCCGTCAAAGGTTCCGGCGATAGCGTTGCCGTCGGGATCGACCGCGAATGCACGCTCGGCCGTGCGATCGAAAACCACGAGGTACATCCGCAGTTCGAGCGCGCGCGCCCGGGCCATCGGTTCGATCCAAGCAGGCTGTGCTTCGGCCGTCCAGACGGCCAACGGGTATCCGGCGCGGCGATACGGCACGAGTCCCGCCGGATCCAGCACGACGTCATCGCCGACGCTTGCCGCCGGAATAGCTCGGTCGAGCGCCGCCAGCCGTTGGGCGTCGTGCGGCGCGAGGGCGTACGCATCGCCGAGTAGAGCCAGCCGGCGATCGAGGTCGCGCGGGAGCGGATCGGGAGAAATTGCCAACCGCACCGGCGCTCGATCCCATCCGGCGCGCGCTTGCGGATATTCGCCCGCGGCCGCGCGACACGGCCGGCCGGTTCCGGTAACGACGGTCGCTTCGAGCGTTTGCGGGCGGTCTTGGCTGGCCATCGCCAGCACCGCACCGTCGGCGCCGATCACTTGGCTCTTGCCGCAGTACGCAACCATGTTGAGTTCGGTGCCGCATTTATTGGCCGCGACGAATGGAACGCCGTTTTCCCGCGCGCGCACCCGCGCCAACAAATCTGCCTGAACGTTTTCGAGCGTTTGCGCGCTGCGCCCGGTCGTGACCCACGCCGTGGGCATGACGAGCATCTCCGCGCCCTGATCGACGAGCGCGCGAGCGATCGTCGGTATTCGGCCATCGGCGCAAACCAGAACGCCGAGCTTCCCGGCTTTGGTAGCAATCGGCGCGATCGAATCCCCTGGTTCGAACCATAAGCGGTCGAAGTGCCAGAGGAAGAGCTTGTCGGCGTGCCCGGCAATCGAGCCGTCGGCGTCGATGACGATCGCGGAGTTGCGCAAGCCGCCGTCCGACCGCGTCGCGGCGCCGACGACGACGACGGCATCGCTCGCTTGCGCCAGCTTGCGTAGCCGGTCGAGCGCGCCGTCGATTGCCGCGTGGTCGATGCGAGCGTCGCCCAGCACGTAGCTTGGAAAGGTTCCTTCGGGGAGAACGACGAGGTCGGCGCGCTGCGATGCCTCGCTGGCCGCGGCAACGATCGAATCGAGCGATCGTTCAAAGTCGTTGCGATCGTGCGCCGGTAGTTGCAACGCCGCAACGCGAATCGAGCGAGCCATGTCGTCGCAGCTTCGCGCCGCTTGCACGAACGCCCCTTCGGCCTCGCAGCGGAAGGCCGACGAACCGGCCGCGGGAAACGTTTATGGCTCATGCGCGTTATTTGCCCAAGGGAGAATTATCGCACGTGAAACGGACGTTGTTCGTCGCGCTGACGGCTCTAACGATGGGAACCGCTTTCCTCGTACCCGACGCGACAACGAACTCCGCGGTCGCCGCCGCCACCGCCACCCCCAGCGCCACGCCGTCAAAAAAAGATCCGTGCGGCGCCACTAAGAGCAAGTGGGCGCATTTGCAATGTCAGGAATACAATGCTTCGGCGCCGGGCGACGAGTACTTCGGGCGGATGAAGATCAGTTACCTCGGCATCGACAACACGTTCAAAGA
>JBAUZB010000154.1:0-2147 GCA_049585095.1 Candidatus Tumulicola sp. | reverse complement strand
GCCGCGAGCACGCGGCCTTGCTTGAGAACGTCGGGTTTGCTGTAGACGTGGTGATCGTTATAGAGAATTGGAATTTGGCCTGACGGCGGAGTTCCGAAGTTCGCCGGCGGCATAGACCCCGCTTGCGAGACACTGTTTCCTGTGTTTCCAGGTGCCTGCGCATTCGACGGAGCGGCCACCGCATTCAGACCACACGCCGCTATAATCAGCGCCGCGAGGACCCCGGTGCTCAGTCGTTTCACGAATACCTCCTAGTAAATGATCTTGCTTAAGCTGTTTGCAGGGGCGACCCGCGCCCCGCCAGCTCTTGGGACCCGGGCGGCAACTGCAAAGTTCCCGGTCCGTCCCATTCGCACGGTAGCGCTTATTCCCCGATTGCGATAGGAGATAAACGCCACAGCCACAGGATTCCAACGAAAGTCTCACCCGCCGCCAGGGCAAAGGCGGCTCGCGGCCCCTGGCTGCCGGCGGTAAGCGCCAGCCGCGCCAAGACCGCCGTGGTCAGGGCGGGTGCCACGATCTGGGGCAAAATCACCGCCAGGTTCCAGATGCCCATGGTCGTCGCCAGTGAACCGGGAGGAAGCATGCGGCACGCAATCGCCCAATCGGCAACCAGAAAAACCCCCCAGCCCAGTCCGGCAGCGACGGTTGCGGCGACGGCGCCCGCAAAGCCGTGCGACACGATGAACAACCCGAGCGCCAGGATGACGATGCCGCCTCCGACGTTCGCCACGAGGCGTTTGTCCCAGCGGTCGCTGGGACGCGCCGCAATCGCAGCTCCGAGAGCTCCAACCAGCGTGAAGGCCAGAATCAGAACGCCGCTTTCCGATTTGGCCGCGGCCAGCGACGGCGTGCCGAGCACGTCGCGGACGTAAAACAGCAAGTAGCCCAAGAGCGTGTAAAACCCGACGTAGACCAATGCCCGGGAGACGAACAGATCCACGAAGGCGCGCGTCACCCGCAACGGCTCGCGCCGGGTTACCGGTTCCAACGTCAGCCCGCGAAGATGCGTGGCGGTGACCGCACCGGTGCCGAGGAGTAACGCTGCGAGAGCGCCGCTGAGTATACGCGCGTCGTTGACGTAGGCCGCCAGCACCGCGCCCACGGCGTTACCGGTACTCTGCAGTGCCGCCATCCACGACGAAGCGACGCCGAACCTCGGGCGCGCGACCGCATCCGGGATGATCGCCTGATACGGGCCAATTGCGAGATTCAGCCCCGCTTGCACCACGACGAACGCCAGCGTCAACGCGCCGAAACTCGACGCTCCGAAAAAGAAGCCCAAAGCGATTGCGCCGACGATCGCGCCGGCCGCGTAAAACTCGATCCGGCGGCTTCCCTGGCGGCGGCGCCGGTCAGACCACGGACCGACGCCGATTTGCACGAGCGCGGCCACGATGGCTCCCAGCGTTGCAAGCCGCCCGTACGCCAACAACGCGCCGGGAGCGGATACGAGTTCGATCGTGCGCGCTTGCAGCGAGATACCGAGCAACGCACCCCAAATTGCTTGGATGCCGAGCCAAAATAAACCCAGGCGTAACGGATTAGCGGTGGTCGCGCGCATACTGGTACTCGGCGAGCGTGTCGGTGTCGTAAGCGAGTTCCGGGGCGCACCGGCGCACCGCCGCCGCCGGCAGCTTTACCAGACGGTACGCCTCGCGTTCGATCTGCGCGATGCTGAGGCGTCCGGCGGCCAGGCGCAGCATCGCAACCGGGCTGACCAGCGTCGCCATTCGCCACGGCGCCTTTCGCGCTTCGAAAAATCGCGTCGCCAGATTCGCCAGGCTCGCACAGCTTCCGGCTGGGAAACAAAACACTCCGCCGTTTACCACGCGATCGCTTGCCAGCCGGATGCCGAACGGCGGCGCGCCGGGAAAGCGTGCCGCAAAGTCGGCGTACTCCGATAACGCCATCGCAATCGCGCCGTGAGGAACGCGCCCAACGAAATCCATTACGGCCGCCGCGGTGACGTAGGGCAGATCGCTCGTCGCATACAGCAACGGCTGACCGTCGTCGTCGGGCCACGCGCGCAGCGCGCGCAATACGTTTTGCGATCCGGTCGCACCTTCGTCGACCATCCGATCGACGCGTCCCGCGCACGCCGCGCGTACCTCTGCGCCGCCGACTACCGCGATGCGCACGACCCC
>JBAUZB010000153.1:0-6958 GCA_049585095.1 Candidatus Tumulicola sp. | reverse complement strand
CGCCGAATTCGCGCGGGCGCTGGCATCCGCGCGCGATCGCCTGCGGTCCGAGCTTCTCGACAAGGCGCTCGAACGCGCCCGTCTCGATGCCTCGCGGCGCGTCGACGCCGCACTCAACGCGCAACTCGTGGACCGCTTCGTCGGCTCGCTGGAGCGCGGTAATGGTTAACGAGAAACTGGCGCGCCGTTACGCGGGCGCGGTTTTCGCGCTGGCGCGCGAACGTGGCGCGATCGACGCCGTCGGCGACGATTTGGCAACGGCGGCCTCGGCACTCGGCTCGGACGCTGCCAGGGACTTCTTCGTCGCGCCCGTCATCGACCGGCGCGCCAAGGAGCGCGTGCTGCAAGATGCGTTTGGTTCGCGCGTGAACGAGTTGACGCTCCACACGCTGCTGCTGCTCGTGCGCAAACGCCGCGAAACGCTGCTGGGGGCGCTGGTGGATGCGTATCGCAAACTCCAGATGGCGGCCCGCGGCGAAGAGAGTCTAACGGTCACGTCGGCCCACGAGCTTTCGATGAACGAACTGCGAGCCTTGGTCGAGCGTCTCGAGCGGATCTACGCAAAGAAATTCGACGTCACGCAAGTCGTCGATCCGCGCACGATCGGCGGGGTGCGCATTCTCATGGGCGACCGCCGGATCGACGACACCGTTGCCGGCCGCCTGGAAGCCCTTTCGAGAACCCTTTTTGCATCGCCCTAGGATACGAATGAATGATCAACGCTGACGAAATCACCGGCATTCTCAAACAACAGATCGAGAGTTTCAAGACCGACCTGCAAGAAGACGAGATCGGAACGGTCATCGAGGTCGGAGCGAATCTCGCCCGCGTGTACGGATTGCGCGGGGTGCGCTCCTCCGAGCTGGTCGAGTTCCCGAACGGCCTGCAGGGCGTGGCGCTGAATTTGGAAGAGGACAACGTCGGCGTCGTCATCCTGGGGCCCGACAAAGACATCAAAGAAGGCGACAAGGTTCGGCGCACCGGCCGCATTTCGTCGGTGCCGGTCGGCGAGGCGCTGCTCGGCCGGGTGGTCAATCCGCTGGGTCAGCCGGTCGACGGAAAGGGTCCGGTCGAAACCAATCGCTACCGCACGGTGGAGAACGTGGCTCCCGGCGTCGTCCAGCGGCAATCGGTCAAACAGCCGCTGCAAACCGGCATTCGAGCCATCGACGCACTCATTCCGATCGGCAAAGGCCAGCGCGAGCTCATCATCGGCGATCGGTCGACCGGCAAGACGGCGATTGCGCTCGACACGATCATCAATCAAAAAGGCCGCAACGTCTACTGCATCTACGTGGCGATCGGGCAGAAGAATTCGACCGTATCCGCGATCGCGCAAGTCCTCGAACAAAAGGGTGCCATGGCGTACACCACGATCGTCGTGGTCAGCCCCTCGGAAGCGGCGGCACTGCGCTGGCTGGCGCCGTTTGCCGGATGCGCGATGGCCGAAGAGCTTATGTATCAAGGGAAGGACGTACTCATCATCTACGACGATCTGACGAAGCACGCGCAGTCGTACCGCGAGATGTCGTTGCTGCTGCGGAGGCCGCCCGGCCGCGAGGCATATCCGGGCGACGTGTTTTACTTACATTCCCGGTTGCTGGAACGAGCCTGCAAACTTTCCGACGATCTCGGCGGCGGGTCGATGACCGCGCTGCCGGTCATCGAAACCCAAGCGGGCGATTTCTCGGCATACATTCCGACGAACGTCATTTCGATTACCGACGGCCAAATTTACCTTACGCCGCAGCTGTTCTTTCAGGGAATCCGTCCCGCCGTCGATATCGGCCTTTCGGTTTCGCGCGTAGGCGGTGCGGCGCAGACCAAAGCGATGAAATCGGTCGCCGGACAGCTCAAGCTGGAGCTCGCGCAGTACCGCGATCT
The DNA here is from genome assembly GCA_049585095.1 of Candidatus Tumulicola sp. Classification (GTDB taxonomy): domain Bacteria; phylum Vulcanimicrobiota; class Vulcanimicrobiia; order Vulcanimicrobiales; family Vulcanimicrobiaceae; genus Tumulicola. The sequence continues at coordinate 5,074 of JBAUZB010000153.1, read as the reverse complement.
CGCAGCCTTCGCCAAGCTCTCCAGCGATTTGGACAAGGCCACGCAGAATCAGTTGATGCGCGGCGAAAAAATGACCGAGTTGCTCAAGCAACCGCAATATCAGCCGCAGTCGATGGAAGATCAGGTTGCGATCATCTACGCCGCCACCCACGGCTACGTCAACGATATCGCGACGCCTCGGCTGCAAAATTGGGCGCGCGGGTTCGTGGCATTCCTCCACGAGAAGCATCCGGACATCCCCAAGGGGATTGCCGACAGCAACCAACTCTCCGACGACGTCAAGAAACAGCTCGACGGCGCAATCGCAGAGTTCAACAAGAGTTTCTAATGCAGAGTGTTGTTTGCTGGTCGCGCGCCATGGTATGGGGGCCCCACGAAGTGGGAGGCGCGGAGGCCGGGCCGGAGCGCCTGTTCATGTGTGATAGCGGCATCGCGATGGTTTGGCGCGCCCCAGGGGAGACTCGTGCGTTCCGAGATGCGTCGCGCGCCATGGTATGGGGGCCCCACGAAGTGGGGGGCGCGGAGGCCGGGCCGGAGCGCCTGTTCAAATGACCGTCCGCGACCTGCGCGACCGAATCCGGTCGTTGCGTAACACGCAGCAGATCACCAAGGCGATGAAGCAGGTTGCCGCGGCCAAGATTCGTCGCGCCGAAACGGCACGACGGCAAGCGCGGCCGTACGCCGATACGCTGGCGGAAATGCTGGACGATCTGATGCGCGCGGTGATGCACGTCGATCATCCCTTCATGAAAGACGGCAAAGCGGGCGCTCCCGCGGGCGTGATCTTGATGACCGCCGACAAGGGTTTGGCCGGGGCGTTCAACTCCAACACCATTCGCGCCGCCGAAGTCTATGCCCGCGAACGCGGCGCCGTTGCGTATTACACGGTGGGCGTCAAGGCGCGCAACGCGGTGCGGCGCTGGGGCGTCGCCGAGCATCCGACGTGGCCCCTCGGTACGGTTTCGAAGCTCGAAACGGCGCGTGCCGTGGCGCAGCGAGTGACCGCCGATTTCGAGCAAGGAACCATTTCGAACGCGGCCCTGGTTTCGTCGACGATGATCTCGATGATGTCGCAGAAGCCCGTGGTTCGCCCGCTCGTTCCCATTACCGGCGGCCTTTCCAGCCTTCGCGACGGCACCGCGAAAAATGACGAGGTAGCGCAAAGCAACCGGCACGGCTCGGTGGAATTTGCGCCGTCGCCCGAGTTCGTGCTCTCACGGCTGCTTCCGAAGTACCTCGAGTTTACGATCTACTCGGCGATGCTGGAGACCGACGCCGCCTTCTTTGCCGCACAGCTGGTTGCCATGAGCAACGCCACCGACAACGCCACAAAACTCATCGACGAGCTGACGATCGAGATGAACAACGCGCGCCAGGCCGCAATCACCAAAGAACTGCTTGAAATCGTCGCCGGCGCGGAAGCGCTCGGCGTCGAATGAACGAAAAAAGGAAACTCGTGCAATAATGGCCACCCCCACCGGAAAAGTCGTGCAAGTGTTGGGCAACGTCGTGGACGTAGAGTTCGCACCCGACACTCTGCCGAAAATCGGCGATGCGCTCGTCGTGCGCGTCAACGAAGACGCGCACGCGGCGAGCAACGGCGCGCACGCGGCGATCGACCTGGGCGGCACCGCCATGCAGGCTCGCGAACTCACACTCGAAGTCCAAGACGAGCTCGGCAACGATCAGGTTCGCTGCCTCGCAATGGGATCCACCGACGGGTTGGTGCGCGGCGCTGCGGTGACCGCCGTCGGCGGCCCGATTCTGGTTCCGGTGGGTGAAGGCACCCTCGGGCGCATCTTCAACGTCCTCGGCAAGACCATCGACAGCGACGAGCCGGTGAAAGCCGCGGCGATGTGGCCGATCCACCGCCCCGCGCCGGAATTCAAATATCAGGATCCGACGCCGCGAATCTTCGAGACCGGAATCAAAGTCGTCGATCTCATGGCGCCGTACACCCGTGGCGGAAAAGTGGGATTGTTCGGCGGTGCCGGCGTCGGTAAAACGGTTCTCATTCAAGAGTTGATTCGCAATATCGCCTACGTGCACAAAGGCTTCTCGGTGTTTACCGGCGTCGGCGAGCGAACGCGCGAGGGCAACGATCTCTGGATGGAAATGAAAGAATCCGGCGTGCTCGCCCAGACGACGCTCGTGTTCGGACAGATGGACGAGCCGCCGGGGGTCCGCTTTCGCGTCGCGCAGACCGGCGTGACGATGGCCGAGTATTTCCGCGACGAGCTCGGTGCCGACGTGCTGCTGTTCATGGACAACATTTTCCGCTATCTGCAGGCCGGTTCGGAAGTGTCGGCGTTGATGGGCCGCATGCCCTCGGCGGTGGGATATCAGCCGACGCTGGGCACCGACATGGGCGTGCTCGAAGAACGAATTACCTCGACGCGCAAAGGGTCGATCACCTCGGTGCAGGCGGTCTACGTTCCGGCCGACGACTACACCGACCCGGCGGTCGCCGTAACGTTCGCCCATCTCGACGCGACCACGGCGCTGTCGCGACCCATTTCGGAACTTGGAATCTATCCGGCGGTCGATCCGCTGGCATCGACGTCGCGCATCCTCGATCCGCAAATCATCGGCGAAGAGCACTATGCGGTGGCCCGAGGCGTGCAGGAAGTTTTGCAGCGCTACAAAGACCTGCAGGACATCATCGCCATCCTCGGAGTCGAAGAACTTGCCGAAGAAGACAAGATCATCGTCGGGCGAGCGCGCCGCATCCAACGATTCTTTTCACAGCCGTTTTTCGTCGCCGAACAGTTTACGGGACGCTCCGGCAAGTACGTAAAACTCTCCGAAACGATTGCATCCTTCAAAGAGATCCTCGAAGGAAAGGTCGACAATCTCCCCGAGGCCGCATTTTTCTACGTCGGTACCATCGACGAGGTAAAAGAAGCCGCCGAGAAGATGGGAGCCGCCGCGTAGGCGCGACGTCGCAATGGCAAATACGATACCGTTCAAGCTGATCACCCCCAAACGCGTCGTCTTCGAAGGCGACGCGGAGTTGGTGATCGCCGTAACCACCGAGGGCGAGGAAGGCATCCTTCCCAAACACGCGCCGTTCCTGGCTGCCTTGAAGCCGGGCGTGCTGCGCGCGAACGTCGTCGAAAACGGCGTTGCCGCCCGGCTTGAGATCGCGACGAGCGAAGGCTTCATGCAAGCGCTTCCGGACCGCGTGACGGTGCTCATCGACGAAGCCCTGCGGTTCGAAGACGTCGACGTCGCCAAGACGCGCGACGAGCTCGCATCCGCCCTCGACCGCCGGCAGGCCGAAGGCGCCGACCCGGCGGCATTCGCTCGCGAACAGTCGGTTATCGATTTTGCGAATGCGAAGCTGCGCCTCACCGGCCATCACTGACGCGCCGCGTAGCGCCCGGAATGTTGTTCCGGCCGCGCCGCGTTGCGGCTGGAACAATGTTCCGGCGACCCAATCGGCGAACCGGGACGCAACATCATGCTCGACCGGTTAGAGACGACGCTCCGCGTCCGCGGTGGCGCGCGGCTGGAAGGTTCGGTAGCGACCCACGGCGCGAAAAACGCGGCGTTGCCGATCATGGCGGCCGCCCTGCTTGCAAAAGGCACGGTCACCCTCGGCCGCGTTCCGCGCATTACCGACGTTTCGGTCATGTGGTCGCTGCTCGAGGCGCTCGGTGCCCGCATCCGCTACGAAGGCGATAACACGATCACCATCGATCCCCGAAACGTCGCATCCTACCGGGCACCATATGCCTTGGTGCGCAAGCTTGCGGCGTCGTTCGACATCGTCGGCCCGCTGCTGGGACGGTTCGGACGCGCCGAAGTGCCGTTGCCTGGAGGCTGCGTGCTCGGCACGCGCGCGACGGATATGCACGAGCAGGCGTTCGTCGCGTTGGGATGCGAGGTTCGCAACGCTCACGGCTACTTGATCGCCGAGGCGAAACACCGAAGGCTGCAGGGTGCCGCCATCAATTTCCGATTACCCAGCGTCGGCGCGACCAAGAATGCGATGCTGGCGGCATCGGTCGCCGAAGGCGTGACGACGTTGAGCAACGTTGCGATGGAACCCGAGGTCGTCGATCTCGCAAACTTTTTGATTTCGATGGGCGCTAAGATTCAAGGCCACGGAACCGACACGATCGTCATCGACGGCGTCGACGAGTTGCATGGGACGCAGTACGAAATCATTCCCGACCGCATCGTCACCGGCACCCTGCTCATCGCCGGCGCGATCACGCGCGGTGACGTTACCGTCACCGGATGCCGCCCCGAACACTTGCGCAGCACGCTCGACAAGTTCGTCGAGTGCGGCGTCGTCACCACCAGCGGTGACGACTGGATTCGCGTGCAAGCCGATGGCATTACCGGCGGCACCGATATTCTCACCGCACCGCATCCCGGCTTCCCCACCGACCTTCAGCCGCAAATGGTCGGGTTTCTCGCCACTTGCCCGGGAACGAGTGTGGTCGAGGAAGCGATCTTCAACGCGCGGTTTTCGTACGTGAACGAACTGGCGCGTATGGGTGCCGACGTGAAAGTCACGATGGAAAGCAATGCCGCCGTCATCAAGGGCGTCGCGCAACTGTCGGGCGCCCCGGTCGAAGCGCCGGACATCCGTGCCGGCGCCGGTCTCGTGGTTGCCGGGCTCGCCGCCGCCGGCGAAACCGAAATCATCGGCCTAGAATACATCGACCGCGGCTACGAGCGTCTGGAAGAGCTCCTTTCGGATTTGGGCGGCCAAGTACAGCGCAGTAGCGGCGTGACGCCGCTGGTTGAACCAACCGGTTTTTTCGAAACGAGCGAATATCCGCGCGTTTCGGCATGAAGGGCCAGCATGCGAGTAAGCCCGCACCACTTTTTCCAGGGAGTTGATTTTTGGATATCGGGATAGATCTCGGCACGGCGAACGTGCTGGTTCACGTGAAAGGCAAAGGCATCGTTTTGCGCGAGCCTTCAGTCGTGGCCAAAGACATGAATACCGGCAGAGTGCTGGCGGTAGGCGAGGAAGCCCGCCTCATGCTGGGACGAACGCCCGCGCACATACACGCGATCCGGCCGCTCCGCGACGGCGTCATCGCCGACTTCGAAG
>JBAUZB010000152.1:0-18816 GCA_049585095.1 Candidatus Tumulicola sp. | reverse complement strand
GCCCGCGCCTCGAAGGGGCGGCCGCCGCGCGCCTCTTGCAGCCGTTGAGCGCCGGCGAACACCGGATCGTTCACAATCGGGCCTTCACTCGGCCGGGCGCCGCCGCACGAGGACCCGTTCGGGCATTGCGGCGACGTCCAGGGGGAATCGGCCCGGCCCACGGGAATAGCGTGGCCGCAGCAAAGGGAGGTACCCGCGGTGGCAGCAGAAGCGTATTGCGTCAAGTGCAAGACTAAACGTGAGATCCAGGACGCCGTCCAAATCACCATGAAAAACGGGCGTCCCGCAACCGAAGGCAAGTGCCCGGTTTGCGGCACCAAGATGTTCAAGATCGGCGCGGCCAGCTAGTTTCGCCGGCTCGGCGCCGGCCGGTTTCTCGTTCGCGAACGACAGCTCGAAGGACCGCCACCGGCGGTCCTTTTTGCGAGACTAGGGATAGTGACGTATAATACGATGACCCACTACATATTGGGTATCACCGCTTGGGAGTTTGCCGCTGAACTGTCCGACCTGCCGCAAGAGCGAAACCCGCGTCGTCGATTCGCGCGACGACGAAACGGTCGTTCGCCGGCGCCGCGAATGCTTGGACCTGCGGTGCAAGCATCGCTTCACCACGTACGAGCGCATGGAAGCGCCGCGGCTCTTCGTCGTCAAGAAAGACGGGCGCCGCGAGCAGTACAACCGCGAGAAAATTCTGAGCGGCCTGCGCAAGGCATGCGAGAAGCGCCCCATCTCCGAGAACCAAATGGAAGCCGTCGCTGCGGATCTGGAACGGGAGCTCTTTGCGCGCGGTGAAAACGAGGTGGCGTCGACCCTCGTCGGCGAGAAGCTCATGGAATCGATCAAGAAGCTCGATCCGGTCGCGTACATTCGTTTTGCCAGCGTCTACCGGTCGTTTCGCGACATCGAGAGCTTCCGGGAAGAGTTGGCGGCGCTGCTTGCTAAATGAGCGGCGATGAGTGCCGTACGCGTCGCGTTCAAGCGTCTGCCCGAGGGCGACGGTTTGCCGCTGCCGGCGTACATGACGGAGCACGCTGCCGGCGCCGACCTTTGCGCGGCCGTCCGTGAAGAACTGACGCTGCTGCCGGGCGCTCGCGCGCTCGTACCGACCGGATTTTCGATTGCGTTGCCGGTCGGATACGAGGCGCAAGTACGCCCCCGCAGCGGCCTCGCCGTTCGCAGCGGCGTAACGTGCCTGAACTCGCCCGGCACGATCGATGCCGACTACCGCGGGCAGGTGTGCGTGGTGCTCGCAAACTTCGGATCGGAACCCTTCGCCATCCGGCGCGGCGACCGCATCGCGCAGATCGTGGTGGCGCCGGCAGCGCGCGCACGTTTCGATCTGGTCGACGAATTGCCGCCCTCGGAACGCGGCAGCGGCGGATTCGGCTCGACGGACGCGTAGGGATCGCGTGAAAGTTTACATCGTCGGCAAAGGCGCGGTCGGAAGCTACTTCGGCGATTTACTCGCATCGGTGGGGCTCGAAGTCACCTACGCGCCGCGCTCCATCGAAGACGTGCGCCCCGGATACGACGCCGACGTGGCGCTGGTAACGACCAAAGCGTACGACACCGATGCTGCCGTCGAGACGCTACGTCGCGCGATCGCCCACCCGGAGAAATGCGTCTTCGTCTCGCCGCAAAACGGGGTCGGCAACGAAGAGAAGCTGGCGGCTGCATTCGGCGCCGACAACGTCGTGGCAGCGGCGCTCACGACACCCGTCGGCCGCGACCGCGACGGCAACGTGCAACTCGCCAAGGAAGGCGGCCTCGCACTGGCGCCGATGGGGTCGAATGCCTACAACTGGCTGGCAGCGACGTTTTCGGGCGCCGGCTTGATGGTCCGGGTCGTCGAGGACTGGCGCGCGTTGAAGTGGAGCAAGCTAGCACTCAACGTCGTGGCCAATGCAAGTTGTGCCATTTTGAACGTGCTTCCCAATCGATTGATCCATTTCGAGAAGGTCTTTACGCTCGAGATTCGCATGATTCGCGAAGTGCGCGCCGTGATGCAAGCCATGAAGATCGCACCCGTCGACTTGCCGCGCTATCCGGTGCGGGCGCTCTTCAACGTCGCGATCCTGCCGAGCCCAGTCGCGCGCGGCCTCCTGACGCGAAGCATCGCGGGAGCGCGCGGCACCAAGGCACCGTCGCTTTTGATCGATCTGCGTAACGGAAAGCCGCAGACCGAAGTCGACGTGCTCAACGGCGCGGTCGCCGCGGCCGGGCACGAGCATCACGTGCCGACCCCGGTCAACTCGATTTACTGCCGCGTGCTCGACGACATCGCGCACACGCCGCCGTTGTGGGCGAAATACCGCGAACGTCCGGATCGTCTTGAAGCCGAAGTGGTCGCCGAAATGAAGCGCGCCAAAACGCTGGCGCGCGCTAAAGCCTAGCATCGTGCGCGATCCAAACGTTCCCGAATCGCTCGAAGGCTGGTGGATACTCCATCGTATGTTCGCGCTCGACCGGCGAACGTGGGATGCGTTGCCCGAAAAACGTCGCAACAAATACGCCAACCACGCCGTCGACTTGGTGGATCATCTCAAGAACAGCGACGACGGCGATCTCGGCCTGACGCAAATCGTCGGCCATAAGGGCGATTTGATGCTGACGCATTACGCGCGATCGTTCGATGGATTGGCGTATGCCCAGACGCTCGTGGACAAGCTCGAGCTGCGCGAGTTCCTGAAACCGCTCGGCTCCTACGTCTCGGTGCTCGAAATCGGCATGTACGACGCCACCGGGAAGATTCACGCCGAACTCAACGGTCGCGAGCTTCCGCCGCACTCGCCCGAATGGATTGCGGGGTTCGACGAACTCGTGCGCAAGCAAGAGGAGAACCCGCACGTCGCGCCGCGCCTGTGGGCGAAAATTCCGCAACGGCGGTACGCGTGTTTCTATCCGATGAGCAAACGGCGCGGCGAGGTGCAGAACTGGTATATGCTCGGTTTCGATACGCGCGCCAAGATGATGAGCGAACACGGCGTGGTCGGGCGTTCCTACCACGGCCGAGTGACGCAGGTAATCTCGGGATCGGTAGGCTTCGACGACTTCGAATGGGGGGTGGATCTCTACGCCGACGATCCCCTGGTGTTCAAGAAGCTGGTGTACGAAATGCGCTTCGACGAAGCCAGCGCGCGCTACGGCGAGTTCGGCGCGTTCTGGTCCGGACTGCAGTTTTCGCCCGCCGAACTGCCGGTGTTTCTCGACGGCGACGCTATCCCGCAGCTCGTCGCCGCGTCGTCTTAGAGCTTCTTGTAGAAGAAGATCTCGGGATCGCCGGGATCGAGATTGTCGAGCCGCCCAACCGGTACGAAACCGCGGTCGGTCAGCAGATGCTGCATGACACCGTTGGATTCGTTCGTCGACGTGTAGACGCCGTATCCGGCGTTGAGCCGCTCGACGTGCGCGATGAGTTCGGACGCAACGCCGCGATGCTGATGGGCCGGATCGACGCCGAGCATCCAGAGAAATGGGCGGGCGTAAAAATCGCGGTCCCAAACCGCGAAACCTGCGAGCGCGCCGTCGACCTCGGCGACCAGGCACTCCTTGGTTCCCAGAGCGTGCCGGATAAACGAGAGATGATGCTCGTAGTGGAGGGCGTGCGGAATTTTCTCGAGTGCGGAGAATTCCGACGGCTGGCCCTGACGCACGTGCACGAGCAACCGATTTATGGCTCGATGGCCAGAGCGGTTGGTTCGAACTGGGAAGGCGCGATCGTCATCACGAGGTTACCGGTTCGCGGATTATAAACCTGGACGTTCGACTTGTCGCGGTTGGCGACGTAGAGCATTCCATCGAGCGGGCTCACGGCGAGCGCTACCGGCCTCGCGGAATTGGTCTCGAAAGAGAAGGTACAACCGCGGAAGTTGCAGGCGTTGACCTTGCCGGGAGAGTTTTCCGAAACGTAGACGTTTCCGGATTCGTCGCTCGTCATCGCCTGCAAGTCGCCCGCCCTCCAGGAGCGCACGCGCAAGCTTACCCGACTTCACGTCGATCACGTCCACGGCACGTTTCGAATTGCGCCGCACGAACGTCGCAATCAACGAACTTTCGGGGTTCACCGCGAGCGCGAGAGGTTCGCTGGATCCGATAGTCTGAAACCACGTCCGGTCGGTGGAACGCAGGCGATACCGTGCCAGGGCATTGGAAAACGCTCCCTCGTACCCGACCCAGAGCGCGTCGCGTGCGACGAGCGTCGTCAGCGGGCTATGGTGGTCCTTGATCTCGATATACGGCTTCGTCTCCGTATCGGGCCGAAAAATCCTGACGTCGCCGCCGATGAAGGCCTTGGTATTGACGTAAAGGTTGTTCTGGTCGTCGGTTGCGACCGAACTGTGCGACCATTGCGGAAGGTCGCGTATCTCGCGTATGGTCTCGAGGCTTTGAACGTTCACCTCGACAACGTTGTAAGAGCCGCCCAACGACGTGTCGTTGATACCGACATAGAGGTGTCCTCGCCGGTCGAACGCTAACGAATTGGGTTGGAATCGCGACCCGGGAACGGTGATTTCTCGGTTGAACTGGTCGCTATGCGTGGGGAATATCCACACCCGCTTCGCGTTCGGGTCGGCGGCGTTGATCACGGCAAGAGTACCGCGACCTTCGATGATCGGCGGTGCCGGAGAACCGGAAGGCTGAGGCGGGACGGTGCTCGCGCTGCCGCTGCATCCCGCCCACAGCAGGCCGACCACGATCCACGACAGGTTTCGGCATCGCAAACGAAACATGACACGCATCCTCCGAGAATCGCATCGTTCGGTTTACGTAACGCGTCTTACTGCCGCTAGTGCGGCGCGCGACTGACGACGACGGCTACCGGTTCGCTGAACTCGCGAATTCGGATGGCATTCCCGCCCGCAGGATAGTGGTAGAGACCCACAAAGCCGGGAGCGTCAACCGGAGCGTCCGGAGCGATCACGCGATTCCCATCGATGAAGTACTGCCAGAGGAGCGTTACGCCACTCAATTTGATCGACCCAGCCTTCTTGGCGCCGCTCGGCGTGAGCTCGTACTCATCGATCCCGCCCTGCACCGAGTTGCTGTCGGCAACGGTGAGATGGTGGCCAACCCACTGAATGCCGTATAGGAAGCTAATCTCAGGGTTCAGTTTGATGTGAGTGAAGGAGTTCGATCCTTTGGGAAGCTCATCAATAATGCTGTCTTCCGAACCATCCCCGCCTCCGTACCCGAACAAGTTGCCGCGATGATCGTATGCGCAGCACGTGTAGAAGCCCGGTATCGACGGATCCGCATACAGGGTCGGTTTACCACGTTCGTGATGAAAGATCGCTATCGTAGCGATTTGGCTGTGCGAGAACGGGTTGCTTGAAAGCGCGAGGTTCCCGGTCGTGGGGTCGATGGCGCAACCGCTGGGCGGCCCCGCCGGATCCATGAGCACGGCAATCGGAGAAGTGCCACCATGCGCGTACTCCGTTGCCGTATACGAGACCCCGTCGCGGACACCCAAAATCCACACGTTTTGCTGCTTGTCGACGCACATTGGCCCAGGGCCTATCGGTTGACTTAGCACGCCGACGAACTTCATGCCGACCGGACTGTACGTGTAGACGAAAACCGCGCCATATCCATCGTCTGAAATGTAGAGCAGATCGCCGGACGCCGCACCGGGCGCCATCCACGAGTGTTTCGCCGTCATCGGCGCTGGCGCGGACGGTATCGGTCCCGCTCCGGCAACCCCGGCCGCGTTCGCGCAACCGGCGATCGCTGCAACCAATGCAAACGCGCCGGCCCGAGTAGCGAATTCCGAAAGCTTCATGTATTTCTCCCCATGACGAGACCCGACGCGCGTGTTGCTTTAGACTTACTCGAGAGGGGCCGGAGTTCCGCTGAGCTCGAGATAACAGCAAAGGGGAGCGGGCTGCTGAGGCAACAGTTGCGAACGGAGCATCATGGAGCGAGTAAAGGTGAGTCGTTTCGTCGCGCTCACAGCCTGGTTGGCCGCGACGCAGCTCGCGGCACCGGCCGCCGGCGTTACGGCCGGATTCGAGCAGCACGCGTGCCTGTACGACAAATTGCCTGCCTTCTGTGGCACACTGCGCGTTCCGGAGGACCGGTCGAACCCTGGCGGCCGCACGATCGTGCTGCACTTCGTGCGCGTGCCCGCGGTTCGCACAAACGGCGCGCCGGTCGCGATACTCGACGGCGGTCCGGGACAGAGCGCGATCTCCGATATGAGCCAAGGCATCCGCGAGGATCCGTTGTACGGACCGTTGCATGCCTCGCATGAACTGTTGCTACTCGACCAGCGCGGCACGGGATTGTCGCACGAGCTGCAGTGCCGTATGTACGCAAAGCCCGGCGACGTGTTCGCCGAGATCTATCCGCTCGATGCCGTTCGCCGCTGCCGCGAACGGCTCGCTAAGACGAGCGACCTGAATGCCTACGGCACCGACGCGGCCGCAGACGATCTCGACGCGCTGCGGCAGGCACTTGGATACGGCAAGGTTATCGCAATCGGCGGATCGTACGGCACGATAGCCGCGCTCGTCTACTTACGCCGGCACGAAGCCGCCGTACAGAGCGAATTGCTCATTAGCGTCGCACCGACGTTCTTCAAAATCCCGCTCCCTCAGTTGCAGGCGGCTCAGCGCGCGCTCGACGCACTGATACGCTCCTGCGCGCGCGATACCGCTTGCCACGAGCACTTTCCGGCGTTTGCTACTGAGTTCGCCTCGCTGCTGCAACAGAGCACCGGGGGTATTTCCGTCAACTACCGGAACGGGCAGACGGGCGAGCGCGTCCGCGCCAAACTCATGCGGCCCGTTTTCGCGAACGGAGTGCGGTTGTTGCTTTACGCGCCGGATACCGCCGCGTGGCTGCCGTTGCTCGTGCACGATGCTGCCCGCGGCGACCCGGTGCCGCTCGCCAAGGTTATCGCCTTCATGTCAGAGGTCGTCAATGGCGGGAATCCCGGCGGCCAGGCGATGGGCGACAACATCGGAGTCGACTGTCAGGAAGGTGTGGCGTTCATCACGCCGCAGGAAGCGACGCAGGAGTCGCAAGACACGTTCATGGCCGGCACGATCCTCGACGCGCGCCGCGATACGTGCAGTATCTGGAACGTGCGCGCCGCCGAATCGAACTTTATCGAGCCCGTGCGCTCGAGCGTTCCGGTGCTGATGATGTCCGGTGCTGCGGACCCCGCGACGGATCCGCGCTACGCGACGCGCCAACTCGCTTATCTCCCCAATGGACGGCAAATTCTCATCCCGAACGGTGGGCACAGCAACGACAATCCATGCCTCACGAAGATCGAGCTTCGCTTCGTGCAGACGTCGTCGGTAACCGGCCTAGACGCGTCATGCGCCAAAGGCTTCAAGCGGCCATCGTTCGCGACGTCGTTGTCGCAAATCCCTAGTCAACTGCTTCGGTAGCGAAGAACTCATTGAGGAGGCTTACCTACAGAAGATCGAGGACCCGTCGCTGCCAGTGCCGCACAGGAAGAGAACATGACCAAACTCATTGAAGAAGTCACGTTACGCTGGGAACCCTGGTTCTTGCTCGTGGTCTGCGTGCTCGCCGGAATTGGAACCGGCGTACTGCTTCATTTGGTCCTTTCGCCGGCCGGGAGGTGGTTCTCGTCGCACAAGGTTCTGAGCGAGCACCACGAAATTGCGGGTCATTTCATCGGAGTCGTCGGGGTTATTTACGCGGTCCTCGTAGCGTTCGTCGTCGTTACAGCGTGGCAATCGCATCGCCGCGCGGAGGATCTCACGCTTGACGAACAACGAAGCGCGGGCGATCTCTTTCAAATCGACGGCGCTTACCATGCCTCGTACCAACCAGCGAAAATTTCTCGTTTCGTGCTGGCACGGTATGTCGCGGCCATGAGCGACGAGTGGCTGCAGATGAAGAATGGTGTGCCGCTCTGTGGAGAATATTCAAAACCTTTCAGGGCGTGCACTACCAAGGATGATTCGTACGAACTTGCCGCCGACGAGTGCGGCTACGACATCGTAGAACTTACTTTTGCGACGGATCCCAAGAAGGCAGATGATGCGGTCCTTTACCACGAAGGCATCGATCTCGCGCAGGCGATTTCCGAGGACAGGCGCGAGATCGGGATTCACTACCGGGAAAGGACGCTCCCTCCCGTCATCTGGATGTCATTCTTACTCGGAGCATTGATTTTGGCGGCCATGACGTACTGCGTCACGGGCCAGAACCAGCGAAGTCAACTCGTCAGAACAGCCTCATTTTTTGGCATGATCGGCATGATGGTCGCATTGGCGCTCGTTTTCGACCATCCGTTCATGGGCAAGATGCAAGTCGACGGCAGCGAGTGGGGAACGATGCACGCACGGTTCGAGAAGGCGTTAAACGGAAAGGAGCCCCTGATCGGATCGGGGCATCGCACGCTGCTGCCATGCCCACCGACGCTTCCCGTTAAGATGTGATTGATTTTCGGCGCACCCGGAGCGAAAGCTGAGTTGCGCGTGCTGCAAGCCGCACTAAGAGCGTAGCTCGACACGACGTGGCGTGAAATAGCGCGCCATGCGCATGCGTCCGGGTCTGGGAGGCGAAAGCTTCGGATCGCATGCAATTCGCCGACTGGGCGAGAGGGATCACGCGTGCGATCGTCGCGGTCGATCGATCCACCATCGAGGTGGGTTTCACGCTGCGATGCACGCTCGGGGTCGCGATTCCGCTCGCCGTTGCCATCGCGGCCGGTCACCCGAGCTTCGGGTTCGCGCCCGCGATCGGCGCGCTGATTTGCGGCTTTACGTCGCTCCAAGGAATCTATCGTTCGCGAATCGCGACCGTTCTCGCGGTCGCGATCGGCATTACGGCAGCGAGCTTCATCGGCGCGCTGGTCGCACCCTACGTTGCGGCGCTCGTGACGATCACTGCTATCGTCGGCTATTTCTACGGCACGGTATCACAGCTTGGGATGCCGGCAAGCGTCGCGGCGCTCAACACGACCGTCGCGTTCATCATTTTCTCGAGTCTCCCTCACACGCCGCGCCAGGATTTCGAACAGTCGTTGCTGCTTCTGGGGGGCGCCTTGATTCAAGCCGTCTTGCTGCTGATCGCATGGCCGATCGATCGCTTCACGATCGAACGCCGCGGGTTGGCCGCTGCGTATCGCGAACTCGCCGGCTACGCACGGTCGCTCGCTAAGCCGGATGTGACCGTGCCTCCGATCACCGCCCTGGCTACTGCGCGCCAGATCGTGGCCGATCAGCAGCCGCTCGCGCGCGCTCGGGATGTTGCCCGCGTCACGCGGATACTGACCGACGCCGAGGCGCTGCGTCATCGCCTTGCCGGGATGACGGCGCTTCGACGCGACGCTCCCACCGACGTTCCTTCCGAGTTTACGGAGTTCGTGGAGGCTCTCGGCAGACAGCTCGACGCTCTGGCATCGACGCTCGAGGGCGCGAGAAGTGCAGACGGCCTCCAGGGCATTCGCCTGCAGACATTCGCTACGCTCCAAGCGTTCGAGCGGGCGTACGCCGGGGAAGAGTTCGCGCTCGCCTTGGTTCGAGACATTGCCGAACACCTGCAGAGTGCGGCGCAGGCCATCGCCGTCGCCGCCACCGGCCGCCCCGTGCGCTTGCTGCTGAGCTCCCAGCCGCGCCCGGCTGCGTATATCGAGACACGCATCGACTGGTTCAGCCGCGACGCCATCCGCGACGCGTGCGTTCTGAGCCTCGCCATGCTGATCGGTCACACGATCTTCTCGGCAGACCGCGGATACTGGATCGCCTTGACCGCCGCGCTCGTGCTGCGGCCAGACCTGCAAGGCACGATCAACCGCGGTTTCGCCCGTATCGCCGGAACGCTGGGCGGCGCCGTCATTGCGGCGCTGCTCGTGGCTGCATTTCGCGGAAATCCGGTCTTACAGAGCGCCGGGATGGTCGCCGCTGCCGGCGTTTGCTACCTTACGCTCATGCCGAACTACGCACTCTTTAGCACGGCGATGACGGTCTTCGTCATCCTGGCGCTCAGTTTGGGCGGCACGTACACCGGCACGATCGCCGACCGCGTGCTCGACACGCTCGGCGGCGGAACGCTCGCGATGGCTGGTTATCTACTGTTCCCGACGTGGGCGCGCCGGCGGACGCGTCCGCTGCTTATCGATTTCATCGATGCGCAACGCGAGTTTGCCCTCGTCCTACTCGGCGCCTACGCCGATTCCGGTCGCATCGACCGCGACAAGCTTGCCGAAATCCGGACCCGCGCCTGGAAAACTCGCACGGAACTCGAGACGTCCATCGACCGGGCAAGAGCGGAGCCGCGCCAACCGCATACGATCGATACGGATCGAGCGCTTGATATCCTCGCCGCAACGCAAAGCTTCGCCTTGGTAAACATGGCACTCGAGAGCGGCCTCGAGACGATGCCGCCTGCGCCGCCGCTTCCGGGTTTGCAACCGATCTGCGACGCGCTCGATGTCGCAATGCGCGAAATTGCCGGAGCGTTGCGAGAAATGCGTCACGCGGATATCGATGACTCGCTCGCGAGCGCCTACGATCGATTAAGTCAAAGCACTGGGATCAGCGATCCAACGCATCTGTTCGTCGTTCATTACGTTGGAGGATACGTTCAAAGCGTCAAAACGCTTGCCGAACTAACGGGGCTCTGAGTGCGATCGCGGGGTTCAGAGCAACTTCTCGATATCGATGGGCAACGTGCGCACGCGCGTGCCGGTCGCATGATACACCGCCGACGCGATGGCCGATGCCATTCCCGCGAGCCCGATCTCGCCGACGCCGCGAGCGCCCAGCTCGTTCACCCTCGTATCGGGGTAGTCGAGGAACGTAACGTCCATCTGCGGCGTGTCGGCGTTCGTTGCGACGATGTAGTCGGCCAAGTTACTGTTAATCGGAGCGCCGGTGTGCGGGTCGTAGTGGGCTTCCTCGAAAAGCGCCATACCGACGCCCATCACGACTGCGCCCTCGATCTGGTTGCGCGCAGTGCGCGGGTTGACGATCCGGCCGGCATCGATGACCGTAACGACGCGATTGACGCGAAGCCGTGCAATTTCGGGCTGCCACGCCACCTCGACGAACTGCGCGCCGTACGAGTGCAGCGAATACTTCGGATAATCTTCATCGAAGGTGCTCGCCGCTTTGCCGCTCCCCGAGACCATCGCTACCGATGCCTTTTGCAAAACCTCGTGGTAATCGATCTGCTTGCCAGAGGCATCTTTCCGAGCGACGATCCTACCGCTCTGAAAATCCAAATCCTCGGGGGACCAATCTTTGAATGGTTGCTTTTCTACGGTCGTCGCGAGATCGATCGCCGATTTCATCGCGGCCCGCACCGCCTCCAAAACCGCCGGAATCACCGAGGCCGTGACCATGGAGCCCCCGGATGTCGGCCCCGGCGGCAAGCGTGTGTCGCCCAGCTCGACGACGATATGCTCGATCGGAATACCGGTCGTTTCGGCTACCAGTTGAGCGAGCACCGTGTACGTACCGGTGCCGATGTCTTGCGTTCCAATTGCAACGCGAGCCGAGCCGTCCGCGTGAAGTTCGACACGCGCTTCGGCGGCGAAACGTGCCGCAATCCACGAGCAGCCGGACATTCCCCATCCAAGAATGCTGCCGTCTTTGCGCATCGACCCGACTGCGGGTGACCGCAGCGACCAGCCGAATCTCTCCGCCCCCACCGTCAGGCATTCGGCGTAATGCCGCGAGGAGAAGGGAATGTCGAGGCTCTGGTCTCGCGCCGGTTCGTTTCGCAGGCGAAGCTGCACCGGATCCAAACCGAGCTCGATCGCCAGCTCGTCGTACGCCGACTCGGTAGCGAACAGGCCGGGGACTGCGCCTGGCCCGCGCATCGCGGTCGGCGGGCCAATGTTCCGTCGCGTCTGCGCCGAAGTCACGAGCAGGTTCGGCGTTCCGTAGAAATACGGCGTCGCTTCACCGCAATTTTCGTCGTATTCGTCGAGCATACCGGCTTCGTTGACGGCTTCGTGCCGTAGGGACGTGAGGATCCCGTTACGCTGCGCGCTCATGCGCACCCGTTGTTGCGTCCGCGCGCGGTGACCAACGGTTTGAAACATCTGCTTGCGCGTTACCACGAGCTTTACCGGGCGGCCGAGGTTGCGCGCAGCCGCCGCGGCAAGCGTCCCGTGCGTCCAAGGCCAGAGTTTTCCACCGAAGCCCGAGCCAAGGAATTTCATGACGATCCGTACGTTCTCGCGAGGCACGTTGAGGATCTCGCTGACGACGTTGCGATGGTTCACTATCGCTTGCGTCGTTTCATAGAGCGTGAACCCATCGCCCTCGTAGGTTGCGAGCGACGCGTGCAGCTCGATCGGGTTGTGCGTTTCGGCGGGCGTTACGTAGGTTCGATCGATTCTGACGGGCGAAGCATCGTAGGCAGCCTCGGGATCGCCACGCCGGCTCGCCTGGGTCGGATCGTCATCCGCGACGAGCTCGAGTTCGACGTTTGGAGCGGCGACGTCGGCATACACGATCTCGACGACTGAGGCCGCGGCGGTTGCGTCTTCAAACGTCTCGGCGACGATGAGCGCCACGTATTGCCCGTAATAGCGAATGACATCGTCGGCAAACGGTGGCCGCGCCTCATCGATCGCGCCGGCGTCGGGCGATGGCTTATAGAGTGCCCCGACGTTTCCCCGGTGATAGATCTCGATGACGCCCGGCATTTCCCGTGCCTTCGAGATATTCAGCGCCGCGATGCGACCGTTGGCAACGGTACTGCCGACGGGCACCGCATAGGCCACGCCGTCCTTGGTGTGATCGGACGTATACGCTGCAGTTCCGGTCACTTTGAGCGGCCCGTCGATGCGCGCGACGGATTGGCCGATGATTCCCGTAGCCATCGGCTACGCTACCGCCGTGGCGACGCTCAACGCGTGAACGAGGCAGCGCTTCGCTAGCTCGACCTTGAAACCGTTCCGCGATTGAGGCTTCGCATCGCTGAGAAGAATCCGCGCTGCATCGATAAAGCGCTCGCGCGCCACCGGTTGCCCTTCCAGTGCCGCCTCCACGTCGAGGTTGCGCCAAGGTTTTGTGGCAACCCCGCCCATCGCGATGCGCACGCGTTGCATGGTACCATCACTCACCGTAGCCACGACCGCAGCGGAGGCAAGCGCGAACTCGTACGAGGCTCGATCGCGCAATTTGAGGTAGGTCGATCTCGCACCGGCGGCCGGCGGAGGTAAGGTTACCGACGTCACCAAGTCCCCCGGCTCGAGAATCGTCTCCCGCTCCGGCGTTTGGCCGGGCAGCAGATAGAAGTCGCCGATCGGGATGCTGCGCTCGCCGCTAGAGCCCGTGAGGTGAACCGTCGCTTCGAGCGCGGTGAGTGCGACATTCTGGTCGGAGGGGTTCGTGGCGATGCAATGCGCGCTCGTTCCCAGGATCGCGAGGTTACGATTAAATCCTCCAATTGCCGCGCAGCCGCTTCCCGGCGAGCGCTTGTTACACGCCATCGCAGGATCGCGAAAGTAGACGCATCGGGTGCGCTGCAAGAGATTACCGCCGGTCGACGCCATATTTCGCAATTGCACCGACGCACCCGAAAGCAACGCTTGCGAGAGCAGCGGGTAGTCGCGCACGACATCGGGATGATGGGCGACATCGGAGTTGCGCGCGAGAGCGCCGATACGCAGTCCGCCATCCGGCGTTCGCGTCAACTCGGCAAGCGGAAGGGCATTGATATCGATGACGCCCGCGGGGCGCTCGACGTCGAGCTTCATCAAATCGACCAGCGTCGTCCCTCCGGCGAGGAACTTGACGTCGCCGCGTGCGCCGCGAAGCGCATCCGCCGTGGTGCGAGCGCGGGTGAAAGTAAACGAATTCACGTTGGCGTCCCTTTCCGCACCGATTGTATTGAGGCAACGATATTTTGATAGGCGCCGCAGCGGCAGATGTTGCCGCTCATAAACTCGGCCACTTCGGCATCCGATTCCCCGCAAGGCTCAGCTAATAGCGCGACCGCCGACATGATTTGCCCGGGGGTACAGTAGCCGCACTGATAGCCGTCCCGTTCGACGAAGGCCGTCTGCATTGGATGTAAGTTGTCCGGGGTTCCCAGGCCCTCAATCGTGTCGATCGCTGAGCCCTCATGCATGGCCGTGAATGAAAGGCACGAGTTGACCCGCCGCCCGTTGACGTGTACCGTGCAAGCGCCGCACTGGCCATGGTCGCAGCCTTTTTTCGTCCCGGTGAGACCGAGTTGGTCGCGCAGCGTGTCGAGCAAGGTCGCGCGCGGGTCGACCGCCAGCACGGCCGGCTTTCCGTTGACGGTAAAGGCAACCTCCACGCGGTCGGTGTGGAGTTCATGACTGGCCATAAGTAACTCCCATTAAATTTATGTGACGGCCGATCCTATCACATCCGCCGCTGCCCGCCGAACGGTCGGCCGCGTCGCGAATGTGTTCTAGTACGAATCGGGCGGTATTTTCGACGGTGGCATCGCGATAAGATCGGATACGGTCACCGACGTTGGGACGCCGACGTAGGCGCCCGGCTTTTGTGAAAAGTCGAAGCAATCCGACAGATCATCCGAGCGACGGTCAGTCGTGCCGATCTCCGGCAATCCGAAGACCTTTTCAGTGAACTTGAGAATGCTGCCAAATTCATGACGACGATGAGATACATACCCACGTCTAGCATACGGGGAGATAACGATCATGGGCACGCGAAATCCCAAGCCCATCGCATCGAGTTGGGGCGGTGCGACATGGTCGTACCAGCCTCCCCAATCATCCCACACCACGATGAGCGCCGTCGTATTCCAAAGGCTGCTGCGCCCGAGCGCGTTTGCGATTGATGCGACCCATTGCGGACCTAAGTCGGTACGTGTTGCGATCGTCCGGCCGCCAATCCCGTATTGTGAGTGATCGGAACTGCGAAAATCCGGCGTCACCCATGAGACGGCGGGCAGCGAGCCTGCGGCAATGTCTGTGAGTATACGCGTCTCCGGCGTGATCACGTTGTTGTCCCAATCGCTGCCGTACCGAATGTGCTCGATGGCATCGAAGGCCGACCAGATGGAGCCTAAATCATCCGATGGAGGCGCATACGAATGCCAAGAGATATCGTGCTGATCGAGCACATCGGCGAGTGTGGGATAGTTAAAGCAAGGAAATACTCTGCGACCATCCGTGCCGTGGGGACCGAGCAAAGCAACCGTCGCGTCTTTTGGCGAATCGCATCCCCACCAGAAGACGTTGACTGCCGTCCGGTTAGGATTGTCGACGGCCGTACCGGATTCGCCGGAGATCAAATATTGATGTGCTGGAAAACTAGGACCGCCGACCGACTCGAACGTCTCGTCGGCAAAGGTAAACGAGCGCGCCAACGTCCAGTAAGGCTTCGTTTCGGAGCGAGGCACGATCGCGTAGGGATAGTCGCCATTTGCTTGTTTCGGCAGCGTGCCGATCGTGTTGAAGCCATCCATTTTTCCACCATCGTACGAATTCAGGAATGTCTGGCGTGCGTGGTCGACGTCAACCGGATCGTTGAGGCTAACTGGATGGAGGCGCACGGTCGACCCGTCGTGGCGCTTACCGAATTGCACCGTATCTGCGCCGGGAAACCCGTTAAAAAGATTGTCAACGCTGCGGTTTTCCTGAATGACGATGACTACGTGCTGAATCAAGAGAGCTGGGCCGACGGCCAGCTGAAGCGCGACTGCTAAGGCAACAATCATGAGTGGTACCTCCAGCGTGAGAACAACCGAGAGCCTCGTCCTAAACCGGGAGTCCGACCACTACTATAAACCTACATCCTAGTAAGTGCCTCCCCAACTCTTGGCCGGATTGTCGCCATTTTGCAAACGTAACGCCGTTGAGGATACCACGAGCGCTCGGGTTTCGGCCCTGGCTTCAACGGGGGAGGAAAAAGGGGAGCAGCGCCGCGAGACATCCCGCATGAATGATCAAGCCGTTTCGTCCAGCGCGATGCTGCTCGCATTTGGTACCGGTCTTGCCGTCGGGGTCGTCTTTAGCCTGGTGAAATTGCCGTCGCCGGCGCCGCCATTCCTCGGTCTTATCGGACTCATCGGAATGTTAACGGGTCAACGGCTTTGGCCGCTTCTATTATCCCGAATCTTCCACCATTAGTGCCCAATCGAAGTTCGGCATCGCCTCCGAACGGTTGCAAGTAGAACCGGCGCAAACGTGGAATCGGCTACCAAACCGGGCGCCCGCTAGTTTCTCGGAGCCAAGGGAGGGTTTCTGAAATGTCTTCCAAGTCATCGTCGTCCTCGCGGGCCCTTACACGAGTTCGCGCGGTTGCATCCCTGGTCGTGGCAGTGGGCGCACTTGCCGGCTGCAACGGAAGCCACCTCAACGCCATCCCGGGCTTGCCGGCGCAGCCGGCCCAAGGAACGGTGCCGGTTGCATCGGCCTTGGCTCAGTACCGCGCTACGAGTCACCGCTTACAAGTCGTGTCGGGTCACCTGCGACCGGAGATGCTGCGCGCACCGCTGGTCGGCAATTTGCCTTTGCGCCAAAAACTGCACCTTGCGATCGGCCTCCCGCTGCGCGATCGCGCCGCATCTCGCGCACTGCTCGATGCCGTCTCGAATCCCCAGGGCAACAACTACCGCCGCTACTTGACGCCGGCCGAGTTTCAATCCAGGTTCAGTCCAACCTCGAACGACTATCAGTCGGCCATCGGCTTCGCGCAGGCGGCCGGCTTCACCGTCACGCGGACATATCCCGGTCGCGTCGTCATCGAGGTCGAGGCGAGTGTGGCGACGATCCAGCGAGCGCTCCATCTCACCATGCAGACGCGCCGCCGGCCCGACGGCAGTCTCTTCTATGCGCCCAGCAACGAGCCGGCGGTCGCGTTGGCAACGCCCATCCTGCACATCGCGGGACTCGATAACGAGCAGGTTCCCGTACCAACCCTCGCTTCGGTTTTCCCCGCACGTTCCGGCGGAGCGCGCGAGCGCATGCAGCCCGAATTCGGATCCGGCCCCGGCGGCCTGTTTGCCGGTTCGGATTTTCGCAACGCCTACGCAACCAACGCAACCCAAACCGGTGCCGGCCAGTGCGTCGGCCTGCTCGAAATCGATTCGAGTTTCTTCCCCTCCGACATCGCAGCCTATCAGAACGAGTTCTCACTGCCGCCGCTTGCGCCGCAACCAATTCTTCTCGACGGCTACAACGGCCAGCCGGTAGTCGGCACCGGCGAACAGGAAACCGCACTCGACATCGAGGTCTCTCAGGCCATGGCGCCCGGCTTGAGCAATATTCTCGTATACGAAGGGTCCTTCGCGGATTCGATCTTCGCCGCCATGACGTCCGGTCAGCTGTGCAGCCAGCTCAGCGCGTCGTGGACCTTCCCCGTCGACCCGACGGCACAGCAGCTCGTCGATCAGATGGCGCTGCAGGGGCAGAGCTTTTACGTTTCGTCCGGAGACGGCGGCGGTTATGCGAAGGACACTCGCGACGACCGAGACCTTTCGAACACGGCCGTCGTCGGCGGGACCGAACTCACGCTCAACGCCGACTTTCGTTGGAAGTCCGAAACTGCGTGGCCGGGCAGCGGCGGTGGAGTCGAGAAAAAGGAATACAAGCCCCCGTTTCAGCACGGCGTCAAAATCGTCCGGGGTGCGACTCCGAAGTCGCGGCTGGTTCCGGACGTCGCAATGGTCGCCGCCAACGTGTTCCTGATCGCGGATCAAGGACAGCTGTATTCGGTCACCGGCACGAGCATTTCGACACCGCTGTGGGCCGGCTACACGTCGCTGATCAATCAACTGGCGATGAGTGCGGGCCAACCAGCGCTCGGCTTCCCGGATCCACCGCTGTATGCCGTCGCAACAAATTCGGGTCTCTACACGACCAACTTTCACGACATCACCTCCGGGAACAACGGCCCGTTCAGCGCTTTGCCGAAATACGACCTAGTAACCGGCTGGGGCAGTCCGCAACCAGGGTTGATCGCGACGCTCAATCCAAGTCCGGCGGCCAATTTCACGCAGCTGCAGATCATCGTCTACACGGGGAGCGACGACTTGCGTAACGACTCCGATCTGCAGGTTGCCTTTCAAGGCGTCGGAAACCTGACGCCGTTTTGTCTGATGCGTTCCAACAACGGCAAGCCCTCGGGCTTCTGCACCGGCAACGTGTACGGCGACGTCAACGGTCTGCAAGGGTGGCCCGGCTGGTCGACGCAGACGCTCAACTATACCAATCGCTTCGCAAACTGGACGTGGAGCGGCGGCGGAACGATGACGCTGACGCTGACCAATCACAACAACGGTCTCGAAACCAACGATAATTGGGACGTTCAAGCGTTGAGCGTCACGTTGTCGAATCCCCTAACGAGCCAGTCCGTCACGTTGTTCGACTCGGGTGATTTCAACGCACCGCACAACGCAGGCACTTGCTACTGGCGCTTCAAACCGGCGGGATCGCCGCCGACCGTCAAGCAGGCCTTCAACCTGCTGCCCGGCACGACGCCGTCGAATGGCTGCCCGGACGACGGGTTCCCGTAACTACAAACGGGACGAGTCGCTCCGCCTTCTCGCGGCTCGTTTAAGCATGCCTAGCCAAGGGAACAAGCGTGCGTAAGGTGTACGAGGTCGGGAACCAACACATTCCATTGCCATTTACGCAGGAGGGCCTTTCGTGAAAACCATCAGCACTGCTCTGCTTGCGATCTCGATCGCCGTCGCGTCTGCTCTCGGCGCGATCGCGTCCCCCTCGCAGGGCGGACCGAGCGTCGCGCAAGCGGGGTCTATGCCGCCGGCGAACTTCGGAACTCCGCCGTCAGGCCAAATTCCAATTCTCTATAACGATCACCACGTCTACAGCAAACCCGACGTTCTCAAGCAAGGCCGCGTGCTCGCGGC
>JBAUZB010000151.1:0-10461 GCA_049585095.1 Candidatus Tumulicola sp. | reverse complement strand
GACTACGACCCGGGGTTCGCCCGCGCTTCGCGCTTCGATCCAGCCGACGACGCGCGCACCCGGGCTTGCCGCCACCGCGTTTGCCGCCTCGGTCAGGGAAACGACCAGCGTGTAGCCGATGCCCATGTTCAACGTGCGATAGCGTTCCTCCACGTTCAGATCACCGCGCCGCACGAGTTCACGTTCGATCGGCGGCACCCCCCAACGCTCTTGCTCGAAAACCGCTTTCACACCGTCGGGCAAGGTGCGCGGCACGTTTTCGAGCAGACCCCCGCCGGTAACGTGCGCCATGGTTTTCACGCGGGCGACGCGCTGGATCGCCCGCACCGCATCGTAGTACGACGGATGTGCCGCCAAGAGCGCGTCGCCGTAGGTTTCGCCGCCTTGGTGCATTGCAACGTCCCACTCTTGCCGTGGAATGAGCGCGCGCGCCAGCGAGTAGCCGTTGGTGTGCAGTCCGATCGCGGGCAATCCGACGATCGCATCGCCGGGAACGACCTCGGCGGGATCGGGAAGCGCGGCAACGTCGACCATGCCGACGATCGTTCCGGCGAGATCGAAATGGTTGGGCGCGTACAGTCCCGGCATTTCGGCGGTCTCGCCGCCCAACAGCGCACAACGATGCACCCGGCACGCGCGCGCGCACCCGTCGACGATCGCCGCAGCCACCTCGGGATCGAGTTTTCCGACCGCCAAATAATCCAGGAAAAACAGCGGCGTTGCATTCACGACCAAGATATCGTTCACGCAGTGATTCACCAAGTCGGCGCCCACGGAATCGTAGCGCTCGAGCTCGGCAGCAATCAGCAGCTTGGTCCCAACGCCGTCATTGGAAGCAACCAGCGCGCGGCGATCGTCGCCGGGCAGCCGGAAAACGCCGCCGAAGCCGCCGATCGCGTCGAGCTGATCGGGGTGCCGCCAGCTCCCCAAAAGTTCGCGGTAGCGTGCGACCGCAGCATTTCCTTGCGCGATATCCACGCCCGCCCGCGCGTACGCATCCGAACCCCGACCTGTGTCGGTCACGTGCCTCCTTCGCAGGGCTCTCTCATCCCCGGGCAGTAGTTCACCGCGCGAAAGGTTCACCATGCAAATCCGTATCGTTCAAGATGCGCCGCCCGGCGTGCGCACCGAGGCACTAGTCGTGCCGGTCTTCGAAGGCATCGCGCTCCAGGGAACGTCGAAGGACGTCGACGGTCTTATCGGCGATCCCATCGCCGAAGCGCTGTCTTCCGGCGAGATCAAGGGGAAATTCGGCGAGACGTTACTCGCCTATGCCAAGGATCGCCCGTTCCGCCGGGTTTTCGCCATCGGCCTGGGCGAGAGTTCGAAGTTCGAGGTTTCGCTGCTCGCACGCTATGCCGCCATCGCCGTTCGGCAGCTCGGCCGCCGAAACGTCACCGCGATTGCGCTCGTCTTGCCCGATTTGGTACGCGGCAACGAAGTCGCTGCCGCTTCATTCCTCGCGGAAGGCGCGATTGCCGGATCCTTCGAGACGACGGTGTATCAGCAGTCGCCTGAAAAAAAGATGGCCGTGCGGCAAGTCGACGTGCTCGCCGGAGAACTCGACGCCGCGGCGCTCGAGCGTGGCGTCGAGCGCGGGACCGTGCTGGGCGAAGCCGTCAACTTTGCGCGGCGCCTCGCGATCACGCCGGCCAACGACATGACGCCGTCGATTCTCGCTGCCGAAGCCACCGCCGTTGCCGCCGACGCGTCGCTGGAAATCGACGTGCTCGACGAAGCCCGCGCCCGCGAGGCGGGCATGGGTTCGTTCCTTTCGGTCGCGCAAGGCAGCGCGCAGCCGCCGAAGTTCATCGTAATGCGTTACGAAGGGAATCCCGATAGCAAAGAGCTGCTCGCACTCGTCGGCAAAGGCATCACGTTCGACACCGGCGGAATCTCGATCAAGCCCGCCGACCGCATGGAAGAAATGAAGTACGACATGTCCGGCGGGGCCGCCGTCATCGCCGCCATGTCGGCGCTCGGCAAGCTCAAGCCGAAGCTCAACGTCGTCGGCATCGTTCCGGCGACCGAAAACATGCCGGGCGGAAAGGCCACCAAACCGGGCGACATCGTCAAGGCGATGAACGGAAAAACGATCGAAGTGATCAATACCGACGCGGAAGGCCGGCTGATTCTCGCCGATGCGCTGTGTTACGCAAAGAAACTCGGCGCCACCAAAATCGTGGATGCCGCCACGCTTACCGGCGCCTGCGTGATCGCGCTCGGGCATGCCGCCGGCGCCGCCGTTTCCAACGACGACGCATTCGTCGGCGAATTCTTGTCGGCGGCAAAACCCAGCGGCGAGCGCTTTTGGCACATGCCTCACTACGACGAGTACTCGACGCAGATGAAGAGCGACATCGCCGATTTGAAAAACACCGGCGGCCGCGCGGCCGGAACGCTGACCGCCGCCGCCTTCCTGCGCGCTTTCGTCGACGAGACGCCGTGGATTCATCTCGACATCGCCGGCACGGCGTATCTCGACAACGAATCGGCGTGGCAAGCCAAAGGTCCGACCGGAACGCCGGTGCGCAGCTTCGTCGCTCTGGCCGAGGCGCTCGCCGGAAGCCCGGTCATCACCGCTGCCAACTCCAACGGCGCTGCACATCTGGGCGTTACGGGCCACTAGTGTATTCGTCGGGGAGGAAAGCGCGCAACGGCATGTCCGACGCTCGCCCGTACGAGCCCGAGAAAAACCCGGCTATTCGCCGGCTCACCGCCGGTGCAATCAAGCGCCGTAAGGGTAAGACCTGCTTTCCGGTTGCCACCGCCTACGACGCGCCGTTCGGACAGTTCGTGGAGGACGCCGGCATCGACGTCATTCTGGTCGGCGATAGCGTCGGCAACGTCGTGCTGGGTTACGACGAGACCACGCCGGTTACGATCGAACAAATCATCTATCACTCACAAGCCGTCGTGCGCGGCACCGCCCGCGCCCATATCATTGCCGACATGCCCTTCGGTTCGTACCAGGTCAGCAACGAAGACGCCCTCCGTTCGGCGATCCGGTTCATCAAAGAGGGCGGCGCGTGCTCGGTAAAGCTCGAGGGCGGCGTCTACGAAGCCGAACGCGTGCGCGCCATCGCTCGCAGCGGGATTCCGGTGGTGGGTCACATCGGCGTCACCCCGCAAACGGCGGGTCTCGGCCCCGGCTTCAAGATGCGAACGCACCGCGATCGCTTGATCGACGACGCCCGCGCGATCGAATCCGCCGGCGCGTACGCGATCGTACTCGAAGTCGTCGATCACGAAATTTCCCGCGAGATCACCGAGTTGTTGTCGATACCGACCATCGGCATCGGCTCGGGCCCCCACTGCGATTCGCAAGTGCTCGTGCTGCACGACATCCTCGGCATGTATTCGCATTCGCCGTCATTTGCCAAACGCTACGCCGAAGTCGGGCAGCTGGCGACCGAAGCCCTCAGCGCGTATGCCCGCGAGGTCCGCGACGGCGCGTATCCTCCGTCACGTCCCGAGCCGAGCGCGGCGCGTCATGCCGAGCCGAGCCGCGAAGCGCCGTAGCTGAAAGACCGAACCGCGGGCGTCAGTCGACGCCGGCGAGCGATCGAACTTCGTGCGTCGCCGGCACGTTCGGATATTCGCCGGTCAGGCAGCCGAGACACATTTCCTCACGCTTTCGTCCGGCCGCGGCGATGAGACCGTTCAAACTCAGGTAACCCAGCGAGTCGGCACCCGTGCGCCCGCGAATTTCCTCCACGCTATAGTTCGCGGCCACGAGTTCGTCGTAGGTTGCCATATCGACGCCCAAATAACACGGGTGTTTGATCGGCGGCGAGGTGATGCGTAAGTGTACTTCGGTCGCACCGGCCTCACGCAGCAGCGCAACGATGCGCGGGGTCGTCGTTCCGCGTACGATTGAATCGTCGACCACGATCACCCGCTGCCCCACCAAGTTTTCCACCACCGGATTGAACTTCAGATGAACTCCCCGCGACCGCATCGCTTGATCCGGACTGATAAAGGTGCGGCCGATGTAGCGGTTCTTGATGAGCCCCTCGATGTACGGCAGCCCGCTTTCGGTCGCATAGCCGATGCCGCCGGGCACCGCCGAATCGGGCACCGCCATCACCACGTCGGCTTCGACCGGGTGCTCTTTTGCCAACTGGCGTCCCATCGCGTAACGCGCCATATAGATCGAACGCTCGTTGAGCTTGGAGTCGGGACGCGCGAAGTAGATGTACTCGAACATGCACAGCGCCGTTATCGCCGCCTCGACGTCGGTCTGGAACGACTCGAGGCCGGCAGAGGTGATACGAACGATTTCCCCGCGTCCGATCTCGCGGACGTATTGCGCCCCGATCGTGCCGAGCGCGCACGATTCCGACGCGACCACGTAGCCGCCGTCGACTAACGTTCCGAGGCAGAGGGGACGCACGCCCCACGGGTCGCGGAACGCGTACAACTCGTTCTGCGTGCAGAGCACGATCGAATACGCTCCGCGCGCCACCGCGAGCACCGCCTTGATGCGATCGACCATCGAGCCTTTCGACTCGACCAACAGCTTGGCTAAGACTTCAGAATCGGAACTTGCCTGAAGTACCGTCGTCGGTGAAAGCGATTCACGCAGTTCGTCGGTATTGGTGATGTTACCGTTGTGCGCGAAAGCAAAGTCGCCCAGCTCGGTTCGCTCGAGCAGCGGTTGCGCGTTGACCACGATCGAGGAGCCCGTGGTGGAATAGCGGGTGTGCCCCACGGCAATATGCCCGCTCAGTTGCGCCAAGATGTCTTCGTTGAAGATGGCGCTGAGGAGGCCCATCTCTTTGTGGGAGCGGATGGTGCCGCCGTCGGCTGCGGCGATGCCTGCAGACTCCTGTCCGCGATGCTGGAGCGCATACAGCGCGAAGTACGCGAGCCGGGCTGCGTCGCGTCCCGGCGCAAAGACCCCCGTAATCCCGCACATCTTAGGCTATTATACCAGCTTTAGTCGCTGGATCGACGCCCACCGAAGATTTGGAGCAATGCGAGAAAGATGTTGATGGCATCCAGATAGATGCTGACCGCCATAAGCACCGGCGTCAGCCCGTCGCCCCCGGCCCGGATTCGCGCGAAGTCGATCAGCACCAGTCCCGAAAAAATGACGAGCGTCAGCCACGCATACGTCTCCGGGTGGATGAAGCGCACGAAGAGCGAGACGACGCCGACGACCAGCAAGCCCAGGAATGCGATCATGAAGATCCCCTGGAATCGGCGCAGATCCAAGCCGGTGGCGTAGACGATCGCGCCCAGCGCGAACATGCCCAAGCCGGTGGTCAGCGCCGCATTCACGACCACGCCCGGTCCCAGGGTACGGACGTACTGGCCGATGACCGGCGCGATGCCGACGCCCTCACAGAACGCAAACGCGTAGAAGAGCATCAACGACAGGGCTTCATTCGCGCGGGTTCCGTAGATCGAAAACAACAAGATGAAGCCGACGATCATGGCGACCAGGCCGATGGTCGGCGTCACCCCGTGGGCGACGTAGGCGGCGAGCGCCGTTACGCCCAGACCGAGCGAGGTGATCCAAAGCACCTGAGCAAGCAGCGAATGCGTCGGAATCGCCGGTGCCAGCGCGCCGCCGAATGGGGTCCGCGGCGGCTGTTGGAATCGAAAAGCCATCGCTCTTAAGAACCTCCGTACGGCTTCGAAGTTACAACCGGCCGGCAGGGCCGCCTGCCCAGGATGGCGATTGGCCGCTTACCGTCCGATATCGCTGCGGTACGTCAGCGCGTTGGTGCCGAGGCGAACCGCGAGCGTTCGAACCGCGCCGTAGGCACGTTCGCGAGCCGCAGGCAAATCGGCGCCGAGGGCGGTCACCGTCAGCACCCGGCCGCCGCCCGTATCGACGCTGCCGCCGGCGAGCGCGGAACCGCCCCAAAACGCCTGGCATCCTTCGCCGAGATCGACGTCGGCGTTGAGCCCCTTCAGCGGCGTATTGCTACGCGGATAGTCGCTCGTCGCCAGCACCACGCCGACGCAGCTTTGCGGCGAAAGCGTCGCGAGCGAGAGATCCATCGCACCGTCGGCCGCCGATCGGAGGAGTTGCGCAAAGTCGCCGCCGATGCGCGGCATCAAGACTTGCGTTTCGGGATCGCCGAAGCGTGCGTTGAACTCGACGACGTACGGACCGTCGCGCGTCCACATCAAGCCGCAGTAGAGCACGCCAACGTACTCCTCGCCCTCGGCACGTAATCCGCGCAGCACCGGCGCGAGAATGCGTTCGCGCACGCGATCGTACAAATCGTCGGGAAAGCCGCTCGGCGGAGAGTACGCTCCCATGCCGCCGGTGTTCGGCCCGGTGTCGCCGTCACCGGCGCGTTTATAATCGCAGGCTGCCGACATCGGCGCCATCGCGCGGCCGTCGGCCAGCGCGAATACGCTGACCTCGCGCCCTTCCAGCGTTTCCTCGAGCAAAATTTCGTAACCGCCGCCGGGAATTTTATTCTGCGAGTACCAGTCCGAAAGGACCGCGCGCGCCGCGCCGGCATCGGCACACACGACCACGCCCTTCCCGGCCGCTAAACCGTCGGCTTTCACCACGACGCCGCCGTTCCAATTCTCGAGGGCCTTGGCCGCACCGTCGAGCGAATGCACCACCACGCCGCGCGCGGTCGGCACGCCGTGGCGCTCCATAAACCGCTTCGCAAACACTTTACTCGATTCGAGGCGGCCGCTCGAGCGATTCGGACCGAACGTCGCGATCCCGGCCTCGCGCAGACGATCGCCGACGCCCGCGGCGATGGCGGTTTCGGGCCCGATGACGACGAAATCGACGCCCGCTTCGCGGCACTTCTCGACCAGCGCCTTTCCGTGAGTGGCGCCGATCGTCCAGTTTTCACCGCGCGAGGCCGTCCCCGCGTTTCCCGGCGCGGCGAAGATCGCCTCGCACGACGGCGATCGAGCAAGACGCCACGACAGCGCGTCTTCGCGCGCGCCGCTTCCGATGACGAGGATGCGCACGCTACGCTATTCCCATTCCACCGTAGCGGGCGGTTTGGTCGTGATGTCGTAGGCGACGCGGTTTACGCCGGGCACTTCGTTGACGATGCGCGACGATATGCGCTCGAGCAGCGCGTGCGGCAACCGCGCCCAGTCGGCCGTCATGCCGTCTTCGCTGACGATCGCACGTACGGCCACCAAATTTGCATAGGTGCGCCCGTCGCCCATTACGCCGACGCTCTGCACCGGCGTCAGCACTGCAAAATACTGCCAGGGGTGTGGATCGAGCGGTGCCGCGTCGATTTCTTCGCGCACGATCGCGTCGGCCTCGCGCACGGTCGCGAGGCGTTCCGGCGTGACGGCGCCGATGATCCGCACCGCCAGGCCGGGCCCGGGAAACGGCTGGCGCCCGACGATAGGCTCGGGCAACCCGAGCACCCGTCCGAGTTCGCGGACTTCATCTTTAAAGAGCGTGCGTAGCGGTTCGATCAGCGCCAGGTTCATCTTTTCCGGCAATCCGCCGACGTTGTGATGCGATTTGATCTTGTGCCCGGCTTTGCTTTCGGACGTCTTCGATTCGATGACGTCGGGATAGAGCGTTCCCTGCACCAGATACTTGACGCCGGGGATTTTCTCGGCTTCTTTTTCGAACACGCGGATGAACTGATGCCCGATGATCACCCGCTTCCTTTCCGGGTCGGTCACGCCTTCGAGCTTCTTCAAGAACCGCTTGCGGGCGTCGACGGTCAGCACGTTGAGGTGCATCACGTCGCGAAACGCCGCGGTCACCTGCTCCGCCTCGTTCTTGCGCAGCAAGCCGTGATCGACGAAGATGCAAGTCAACTGTTCGCCGATGGCCCGCGACACCAAGGTCGCCGCCACTGCGGAATCGACGCCGCCCGATAGCGCGCAGATCACTTTGTCGCTTCCAACCCTGGCCCGTATCCCTGCGATCGACGAGTCGACGAACGAGTCCATGCGCCAATCGTTCGCCAGCCCGGCGACCCCGCGCAAGAAATTGCGCAGCACGATGCGACCGTGTTCGGTGTGCACCACCTCGGGATGAAACTGCACGCCGTAGATTTTGCGACGCGCGTCGCCCATCGCCGCCACGGTGCAACGCGGAGTCGAGGCCAGCGCCGCGAAGCCTTCCGGCATCCGCACCACCGAATCGCCGTGCGACATCCACACGCGCCACTCGTCGGGGATCTCGTCGAACAGCGGCGTGTCACGGTTGCTCACCCGCAGCATCGCCGGGCCGTACTCCGCCTGATCGAGCTTCACCAACTCGGCACCGAAATCGCGCGCCAGCAGCTGCATGCCGTAGCAAATCCCGAGCATCGGCAGACCGGCGGCAACGATGGCCGGGTCGATCCCGGGCGCGCCCTCCACCAGCGTGCTTTCCGGACCGCCGGATAAGATCAGGGCGGCGGGGCAGCGCCCCGATAGCGCGCTCCACGGCGTGTCGAAGGGCACGATCTCGCAGTACGCGCCCAGCTCGCGCGTACGCCGGGCAATCAACTGGCTGTACTGTGCGCCGAAATCGAGAATGAAAACGGTAGGGCGCGTTACCGTTGCCGCGTCAGGCGGCAGCGGCCGCCGCCTTCAGCGCCGCATCGTAGTCCGGCTCTTGCGCCACCTCGGGCACGATCTGAACGTAGGCGACGTTCTTGTCTTTTCCAACGACGACGATCGCGCGCGCCAGCAGGCCAAGTTCGGCGATGAGCAAGCCGTAGTTGAGCCCGAAACTCCGATCGCGATAGTCGGAAAGCATTCCGAGCCGCACGCCGCCCTCCTGAGCGTTCGCCCAGCGAGCCTGCGCGAACGGGAGATCCACGCTGACGACCCAGGCCTTCACCCCGTCCGGAAGCTCTCCCAGCCGCTGGTTGAATTTTTGCGATTCGAGCGAGCACACGCTGGTGTCGAGCGACGGCACGACTATCAACAGCGCCGCGCGCTTTCCCGCGTCTACCAGCTCTTCGAGCGTGACGGTCGCCAAATCGGCCGCACTCAACTGAAAATCCGGCGCCGGAGCGCCCTCTTGCAAAGCCGGACCTTGCAACGTCATGGGTTTGCCTTTAAAGGTTACCAGCCCGGTGCGCGCCTGCACGTTTTGCGCCGTCATGTCGTCCCTCCAGAAAGATTGCGCCGATATGTCAAGTTAAAACCTCTTCCAGCCGATTGGTGTCACGCGCCATCACAATTTCCATGGCAATGCGCTCGCCGACCGACACGTCGCGCCCCCAGCGATAGGCCGAGTACGGCGTGTACCGCGTTCCGGGCGAACCTGGAATCCGCAGCGAAACGTCGTAGCATACGAACTCTTTGGGTGGACCGGCGACGATGATGCATTGCAGCGCGAACGGGCCGATGACGCCTGGGGGTTTCTCCGCCGCCGCGGCCGCCAGGAATCGCAATCCCATGTCGAACGCTTTTTCCAGCATCGACTCGGTGAGCGTGGCGGCAATGTGGCCCGCCTCCTCGAGGCGCATCGGCACGTCGCGCAACCCGTCGAGCGCCGCCGGCGGAACGTTGCGAAAGCCTTCCAGATTGGTCTGCCGCCGCGTATCCGTGCCGCTCAGCTCCAACTCGCCCAAGACCGGCGAGTAAAAGAAATTCAGATTGACCGCCGGTCCGAGGGCGTATTCCTCGATGATCGCTTCGGCCAAGCCGTTTTCGGCTAGCATGCCGTCTTCGGCCAGCCGGCGCGCGGTGGTTTCGAACTCCTGCGGTGAGGAAGCCAAGAAAAATGCGCGCTCGAAGCTGACCTTGGCGTGCGGCGCCTTTACCATTACCAAGCGATCGATGTCGCGTGGCGACGCAAATCGCCGGGGATAGCGAATTCCCGCGCGCTCCATCAGCGCGTACTGATTGCACGGTTCGTCACGCTCTTCGGCGCGCAGCAGTTCGCGATTGCCAAAAAACGGCACCAACATTCCGCGTTCGATCTCGTCGTAGCCGTACCGCTGGTGCAGATATACCTCGAAGGAGCGGTTGGGCACGAAAATGACGTTTTCGGCGAGAAGACGCCGTTGTATGCCGGGTTTCAAGATTTCGGGAAACGTGTCGAGTTCCAGCACCGCATCGACGCAACCGCGCGGGGGCCCCGGCGATTCCCGGCGCACGAAGTGCTCGGCATAGGTTCGCTCGCGCCCCTCGGCGGTGATCACCAGATTGCGCAAATTTTGCGCGCGCGCGCCGAAGGCAACGTCGAGCGCCGAATGACTGCCGATCGACGCCATCGTCAATTGCGTGCGATCGTACGATGCCAGCGCAGCGGCGACGGATTCTCTCACTCGACGCGTACCTTGCCCGTCATGCGGCGCCATGCCATCGAACCGTAGGCAAGCACGATCACGCTTCCGCCGATCGTCACCGTCAACGCAACCGATAGGGCGAGTTGCGACGGAACCGCATCGGCGATCGAAATGCCGCCCCCGCGACCGGCCGGAAACGCCGGCAGCAAGTACGGGTAGAGCGTGCCCGCCGCTTCAACCAGCAACGACCCGATCAGGGCCGACG
>JBAUZB010000150.1:0-7482 GCA_049585095.1 Candidatus Tumulicola sp. | reverse complement strand
CCATAGAGGCCCGCACCCTCGCCGGTAAAAGCGGTAGCTTCGTGCTTACTCTCAAAGGTGCGATACGCGCGCAACCCCTAACTGAAAACTCCATGCTCGATGCGGCCGATAATCTGTTCGACTTGTCGCGCGCCAACCTCCGTCGCGAGGAGGTCGATCGGGGCGCGTTGGCCCAACGCCCAATTCTCCTCGTGCAGCCAAGCGATACCGTCTTGGTTACCCAATGCTGCGATCGCGAGAGCAGCAATCCGCGCCACTCGCACTACCCGATCCGATTCGTCCGTCTTTAGACGCGACCGTTGGCGTACGCGGCGACCAAAGGTGCTGCGATCGATCCGCGTGACTTCCTGGAGGGCTGTGAGCGTCGTGCCGGTACTCGCGGCAAGCTGTCGCACCGATTCGGCGGGCAAGCCTTCGCGCACCATCGTCTCGAGGTCACTTTCCTGGCGGATCGCTTGCCAGATGAGCTCGGGGCCGCCGAGCAGAGTCGTAATGCGCTCCAACTGTGTCATTTGATACCCATCATAGCATCATTTGATGCTAGTTTCAACTCGTCATAGCCGCTCCGACGCAGGTGGTGCTTCAGAGCAATCATGTCACGTCGAGTCGCTCCTAACGGAGGCTTCAGAGAAACACCCGAAGACTCTTTTGCCAGAGTTCCGGCAGCTCGTTCGCGAATATATACGAGAACGAGACAATGACGATGAGAGTCAAAGTGTCGAGCTCCGTCTAGCCAGATTGAGCCACCTAAGGCATAGGCTGGTGCCCGCAACCACGTTCGACCGTGCCGAGTTGTTCTCGACATGAGAATCGGAATCATTGGCGCTGGAAATATCGGCGGCGCGCTCACGCGACGCTTTCGTCAGCTGGGACAGGAGGTATCGGTCGCAAACTCACGCGGACCGCAGACACTTACCGAGCTTGCCCGCGAGACGGGGGCAAAGGCCGTCACGCCGCACGAGGCGGCCCGCAATCAGGACGTCGTCATCGTTACCATTCCGGAGAAGAACATCCCCGATCTGCCGCCGGATCTTTTTGCCGGCGTGCCGAGCGACGTCGTCGTGATCGACACCGGCAACTACTATCCGCGACAGCGCGACGGTCGCCTTCCCGAGATCGAAGAAGCGCCCAGCGAGAGCCGCTGGGTCTCACAACACCTTGGGCACGCGGTCGTCAAGGCGTTCAACAATATCTACGCGCAACATCTACGCGACAACGGGAAACCTGCGGGGACTCCCGGTCGCATTGCACTTCCGGTCGCGGGCGACGACGCAAAGGCGAAGGCTATCGTCATGCAGCTCGTCGACGCGCTCGGCTTCGACCCGATCGATGCCGGCAGCATCGACGATTCGTGGCGTC
Organism: Candidatus Tumulicola sp.; assembly: GCA_049585095.1. Classification (GTDB taxonomy): domain Bacteria; phylum Vulcanimicrobiota; class Vulcanimicrobiia; order Vulcanimicrobiales; family Vulcanimicrobiaceae; genus Tumulicola. Next base: position 6,123 of record JBAUZB010000150.1, on the reverse strand, counting down.
AGCAGCCCGGCTCGCCGGTCTACACGAAAGACTTCGACGCGCAAGGCGTACGCGACGGACTCGCAAGAGCGCAACAGCAACGAACCGCCGCCTGGAAAGCCACCGATAAAAGCCCCGGCGACTTTATGAACCCAGCATAGGGTCGCACATGAGCTGGAGTAGATGAAGCTGTGAAAGGCTTGCGGCTCGACAAGGTTGCACGGCGCTTCGTTACGGATTTGCAGATCGCGCTGAAAGAATCTGTGCCGGACGGAAGAACGCTCGTCTTCACCATCACGGCACCGATACGTCAGGCGTCGAAGACCGCTGCGGAGTTGGAGGAGAAGATGCGATTTCGTTTAGCATCCCGGCCTTCGAAGATGGATTTCAGCGAGGTGATCTGCGGAAATCGCCTTCGCGCTCGGCTAATGAGTGGCGAGTCGGCGTCGAAGGTGATCGGCTACGTGCACAATCCGGATGTCGACACGGAGCCTCTCTTTGACGTCGTGCGTCTACTAGACTAGCAGCCCTGGCACTGCCCGTCCGCATAGCGAAAGTGGTCAAACCCATTTTTGCCAACTTTTGCTGGCCAGACAACGCTCGCGTGGCGTGCTACCTTCGCTCTCTAGCGACTGAAACGAAGGTGATATGAAAAGAAGTTTCTTTATGGCGGCAGCGGCAGCTGCGAGCGCCGGTTCCATCAGTCGGCCTTTACTGGCTAGATCCGAAGATCTCGTGAAACGCGTACGCGTTCAAACGAACGTGGAAGGGGTCGGCTGGCGCGAGCCTATGTGGGATTGCGGCAGTGCCGTCGTATGGCTCAACATCGCAAGCGGCATTTACTATTATAAGGGTGATCGTTGGTACAGGCGCACGAAATGCGGCGCTTACATTTGCGAAATGGAAGCGATTAAGGCCGGTAATCGCGCAAGTCTGGATGGCCGGTAATGTCCCACCATTACTCAGGTCCAAACCTCGCGTTTCCCAATAAGGATGCCCGCCTAAACTGCACCGACTTATATGTGTGCCCGAAACCTGAGGATGGCAGCAAAACGATCCTGATTTGGAACTCTCACCCGTCCCTCGGCGTCAATCCACCGGGCCCCACAACCGCGGACCCGTTCGCGACCAGCGCGTTGTATGAGGTGATGATCGACACCACCGGAGATTTCGTTGCGGATATTTCTTACAGCGTGCGCTTCGCGGCCTCCCAATGGGGTGGGCTGACCGCAACCGTCCGTCGGATCGACGGCACGCAGTCCGGGCGCACGGGCGATGAAGGGGTCGTTGTCGTCGAGGGAGCAGCCGTTTCGACGGGAAGCCAGGCAACGGTGACCGACGCCGGCGACTACCGCTTCTTTGCGGGTTGGCGCAGCGATCCGTTTTTTTTCGACGCGCAGGGCGCTCTCAACGGTCTGAAGTTCACCGGGCACGATTTCTTCGCCGACAAAAACGTCTGTTCCATCGTGTTGGAAGTGCCCAACGCTAAACTCGGTTCCAGGATGAGGCTCTGGGCCCTCACAATGGATGGGGCGTCCGGAAGTTACGTTCAGGCTGACCGAAACGCGCGGGCCTCCCAGGAGCCCTTCCTCGCCGGCGACGAGAAGAGTGCATACATTACCGGCGAGCCGGCGCAGGACGCGCGGTTCATCCCAGTCTTCGCGCACGCGCTGCAGCATACGGGTGGGTACACGCCGGAGGAAGCAACGCGGGTAGCATCGGCCCAGTTACCTGACGTGTTGCCGTATGAGCCGGGACGCGCAGCATCCTACCCGAGCAACGGCCGGGCACTTACCGACGATGTCGAAGCATACTTCCTTCCGGTGCTCACGAATGGAAAAGTCACCGGGGATGGACTTCGCCCTCAAACTGACCTACTCGCCGAGTTCCCGTATCTAGGACCGCCGCACAATATGTGATGTCGCGGGTTCAGCCGCGCGATGCCCTGGCAAGCGAGGGGGACCACGCTGAAGCCATGGTGACCCTTGGTCTCGTCGGATGCAGTCATGTGACTGATGCTGGACTGTGCCGCCGGCTCCTACTATGAGCGTATGGCCACTAAAACCGTCGGCTCGTCCGAGCTCGCATCGTTTTTGAAAACGCGTCGGCGCACCATCCCGCCGGATCGCATGACGCTTGGAACGTGGGAACGTTTGCCGGTCCGGCGTGGGCGCCGCGTAACTCAGGAAGAAATTGCTGAGGCCGTAGGGATAAGCCGTAATTGGTATCGTCGCCTTGAGAGCGGCGACGCCCCGCGCGCGTCTGCGAAATTGTTGGACCGTATCGCTCGGGCGCTCCAGTTCACGCCCGAAGAGCGCATAAACCTTTTCGTGTTAGGCATTCCCGAGCTCGCGCAGCTGCGCCCGATCTGATCCAAAGCTCGTTAGCACGGCGTCACCGGCGGAGGAAGCTCGAGAAATCTTGCCCAACCGCTAGATGCGATGCAAGCGCTTGTGGGAAAGGCCACCGTGTGAATGGCGTACGCGGCTGGGTGAGCGCCGCGGCAGTCTTCGCCGGAGCGTTCTTGCTGTGGAGCGTCCTGTCGGGGGCGCTCTCGGCGCTGCTGCTGCTCTTCACCGCCGTGCTGCTTTCTGCGGGCCTGCGGCCGATCGTCGATCGAATGAACCAGCGGATGCCGTTCGGAGCGGCGGTCGCCGTCGCGTTCGGCGTAGCGATGGTCGCAATCGGCGCAATCGGATTCGTGCTGATACAGCCCCTCGGCGCAGAAGTCGTCAGATTCGTTCAGGCGGTACCGGGCTACGCGAACTCACTCCAGAGCCAGCTTACTGCGGCGCAGCGCTACGTCGAGAACGACCAGATGGCCCGTCAGTTCGCGTCGGTACTGGCAAACAGCGCCGGCGGCGCGGTGAACGCGATCGCCCCACGCATTCTCGGTGGTCCAAGGCTCGTTGCCGAAGTGGTCGGCGACGCTCTCTTGATCGTCTTACTCGCGATCGGCTGGATGCTCTCGTCCGACGAACTCGAGCGATTCGTGCTTGGCCTGATCCCATCCGGAGTGCGTGCCGATTGGCACGGCGCCTTCGCCGACATCGGCGCCCGGCTGAGCGCCTACGTGCAGGGCGTCGTGCTCAACGGCGCGCTCGTCGGAGTCGTGATGGCTGTCGCGCTGGCGCTCCTCGGCGTTCCCTATGCTCTACTCCTCGGCTTTATCGCCGCGATCTTTCAAGCGATCCCGATGGTCGGTGCGGTGATTTCCGGCCCCATCATTCTCGTGGTAGTGTTGGCGACGAGCGGATGGGAGAAGATGCTAATCGCATTAGCGATTTTCGTAGCCGTCCAGATAATCGATCAAAATGTGCTCTCGCCCATCATCTTCGGCCAGCGGGTTCAGTTGAGTTTTTTGTTGATCATCCTCGCTACGATCGTTGGTGGAACGCTGCTCGGAATCGGCGGCGCCTTCCTCGCGGTCCCGGCGGCAGCCGTGCTCCAAGTGCTCGTCGTGCGTATCGTCGCACCTTCGATCCGCCGTGCGAACGGTGAGCTAGGTAACGGATGACTGCGAGCTATCGGACGATCGTGAGTTTCACCGGGTACACGTAGCGCTCGCCGAACGCCGATCTGATGGCGGCGATAAGCGAGAACAGCCAGTCGAACGCGAGCACGATCGCGAAGAACCAGAAAGCCAGCCTCGGCGCCGCCCAGCCGGCCATCGCGCAAACGCAAAACGCGGCCGTCAAGGTGTATTGAAAATTGAGCGCCTCCTTCGCCTGGTGGGCCAGCCACGAGTCTCCGGGGTCTCGGCGTGTTCGCAGCCAGACGATGAGCCCTGGGACGAACAGGAAAACCGCACCGCCGATATGCGTGAAAATGGCAGCGAGTCGCTGCTCGGCCGGCACTTCGCTAGCGTGATGATGATTATGGTGCGATTCCGACATGTTGCCCAGGGTACGGCGTCTCGGTCGGCCGAGCCTGTTCGCCGCGCATCGGAATACATCGTCCAAAGGCACGTTCCGGCGTTGGCACCCTCTATCGTGCCGTAGAATGTTCCGCCGGCGATGCAGCAGCGCGAAACGAAACGCGCCGGCGCTGCATTCGAGCGGCCGGCGCGTCCCGCGCGTTGTTGCGATGTTTTAGTTTACTGTTCCAGCACCTGAACGTTGTTCTGATTGTCGTCGTTAAAATAGATCTGGGTGCTGGAAGGCGTTCCGGTTGCCGCGATGCCGAACAGCGCGCCCCCAGGACCGGTGTCGACGTTGACCGTGTCGAGTATCTGGCCGGTGGGTGAAACCTCGATCAGCAGATTCGTTCCGGCGGGATCGAGCGTATTGCCGACGATAAGGTTTCCGTTTGGCAGCAGCGCCATGCTGATCGGACCGTTGAGCGGCGATCCGGCGTAAACGATCCGTGCGTTACCTGCGTACGCACCCGCAAAATGCATGCCGTGGTGCATTGCGACGATGCCATCGTTGGGCACGTTCGACACGTTGGCGATCGCGACGATCGTGTTATTCTCCCCGTCGGTGAGATACAATGTGTCGACGCTTGGATCGTAGGTAAGTCCCGCGGGTGCCAGCACCGATCCGGGCACGCCCTGATTCCTGGGGAAGTTCTTCGCGATAATATCGAACGTGACCGGCGGTCCGAGATTGATGCGCACGATTCTTCCGGAACGCGCGTCGCTCTCGTAGATGGCCGGCGATCCGCTCGGCGGCTGCGCGAAGACCTCGCCCCACGGTTGGCTCAGCGGCTTCGCGGTCACATCGTCGAGGAGCTTGCCCTTCGAGTTAAAGAGGGGATTGTCGTTGGCGACCAGCGCCGCCGCCCCAATCGTATCGTTCGGGCTCATCGCCAGCGCATCGCAGCCGAGAAGGAAGCGGCTTCTGGAGATGTGGGTTGGTGTTGAGCCGGCCACCGGATGAAGGACAACGATGGATTTCCCGCTGCCCTGTTGGTTGAACTTTGAGTTGAAGTTGCAAATGACGAGATCCCCGGCGGTGAACATTCCACTGGTAGACGGCGCGATCGTCAGACCGTATGGATTTTGTGCGCCGTTCTCCGGATCGATCGTCGAGCCAATGACGAGCTGTTGCGTGAGATGTTTGAGGATCGACGGCGACGCCGCCCTCGAGTGATTCGGATTGCGGGTTTGCATTGCGTTGAGCCCGCTGGATGGAGTCGATACGCCGGCATTTTGCGCGGAGCATCCAGCCGCGACGAACGCGGCGAAGACTGCGGTGAAGAGCACGGGCAAACGCAGCCCGATTCGTGAACAGACCATCGAAGCACCTCCAAACTATAAGCGATGAGGAACTGCTACCGACGCTAGTCCGGGCGCACGTAGATACCAAAACAACCCGCGCTCTTAGAAAATCTTGAAATACGGCCGAAATGCGTCCGGTCAGGCTACACCCGGACACAGAGTGCGTTCCCGATTTCACCCCCTTTCAAACGTCCGGAGAAGTACGCCAAGAACCATTACGAAGGCCGCCTAAAAAACCAAGGACACGACCGGATCCGGTAACAGATTGGTAACGGCTGATCCAATTCGCCGCACTAAAGCCGCCGCCGACCTTGGAAGACATGTTGCTGCGTCGACCGGTTTCCAAGTGCGCGAAGCGGAGGCCGGCCGCTCGAATCTGTCGTTTGACTATCGGCCGGAGCCCGTCGACCCGCAAGAGTAAACCGAGCGAACTGCTGAGTCGCATTCTTGACTAGCTCGTAACGTTCGGGGCAACGTCGTCGGTTGAGCCTCCCCTCGAGCACGACGTCGAAGCCGTTTACCCCCAGAGGCCGAGCAGGGCAGCGGGCAAGCGAGCTTGAACGCCAAAATCCTTGGGGGAACGCAGGCGTATGTCGCTGCACTCGTTGCGGTTCGCTGTTTTGTTGCTGACTATTGGCGGCGTGATCATCGCATGCTCGGGTGGTCGCGATGCGATCACCCCGGACGCGATCTCAAACTCGCATGTTGTCGCGCCGGAAGTCAAGCACGACAAAACGTGTCCGGCTCCATACACCGGCAACGGGGTGTCGCTCGTCGTAATCAACAACTCCGGCTTGCCGGCGAATGACATTAACTTTCTCTTTACTGCGACCAATCCGAATAACCCGACCCAGTTCGAATATCTCAACGCCAACGGCTCGATGACGGTCTTCGATTCCGGCAATCAGGCAACGGATCTACCG
>JBAUZB010000149.1:0-4169 GCA_049585095.1 Candidatus Tumulicola sp. | reverse complement strand
CGAACGCGGCATGCGCCGCCAGCGACTGCGCATCGGCCGCGGCGTTGGCGGTGATGGCGATCTTCGGGCGCAAGCCGACCGGGCCCGGGGTCGACTCCCCGTCGGCCGCCGTGAGCTGAGGAAGGTTGCTGAACTCGAGCGACTCCGTTTCGAACGTCCACGAAAGGTCGGAAGCGAGCGAGTCGCCGGCGAGGTCGCGCAGCCCGGACGTCAGGGCGACGCGAACCCGCGTGCCCACCGGTAACGCTTGTTCGGCGATGAAGCCGATCATGCGCGGAGTCAACACCGCAAACCGCCCCTTGAGGGCCGGTTCGATCGTCACGTGCTCCAGCACCGCGCGCGGACCGTCACCCGAAAGCGACTCGACCTTGGCGATCGGTTTGCTGAAAATGACCCGGATTTGCGTCAGCGATTCGACTTTGCCGCCGGTCGGCGAGATCGATGCGATCCACGGCGGAAGCACCGGTTTTGCCAGCGGCGCGACCCGCGCCAATTTCGCCGGAGCTGCGGGCTGCGTGGAACAGGATGCGCTCGCGACGACGCCGAGAACTGCCACCAGTAAACCGAGCAACGGGCGCAAACGACGTCCTTTCGGTGAGGCAACCGACGCCTCGCCGTCGTACCATTACAAGAAGTTTTGTGAAAGTCTTTGCGCACGCGCTCGGCGCGCTCGTCTTGGCCGGCGGAATGACGGCGACGTACCTGTTGGGCGTCGACGTCGCCGCGTTGCCGGCGCAACGTGGAGCGGTCACCTTCACCGACCGCAGCGGCATGCCCCTCGGAACGGTTCTGGCCTCCGATTCCTCGCATGCCGTCGCGGTGCCGCTCGATCGCGTCTCGCCGGACTTCCTGCACGCCATCGTCGCCGCCGAGGATGCGCGGTTCGATCGTCACGGTGCCATCGACGTCGCGGCCTTGGCACGCGCGTTACGCGACTTCGCCGTTTTCGGACAAGCGCGCAGCGGCGGTTCTACGATCGAAATGCAACTCGCGCGACTGTTGCATCCGGGCCCGAGTTCGTTTCGAGGAAAGCTGCTGCAGATCGCGCGCGCCGAACGAATTGCCATCCGGTCGAGCAAACCGGCGATCTTGGAAGCCTACGTCAACCGCGTACCCATGGGCGGAAATCTCTACGGAGTCGAGGCCGCCGCGCGCACGTATTTCGGCGAGCCGGCGGCCGATCTGGACCTCGCTCAAGCTTCGCTGCTGGCCGCGATTCCGAACGATCCGGCTCGGTTGGCGCCCGACGTCGACTGGAACGCCCTACGCGCGCGCCAGCGTTACGTGCTCGATCGCATGGTCGATCTTCACCAAGTCTCCCGGTCGCGGGCCGGCCGCGCTTTCGGCGAAACGCTGCACGTCCGGCCGCACGATACCGGCATCGGCGATGCCGCGCACGCGCTCTTCGCGCTCTATCCTCAAATTCGCAGCGGCGGCCGCATCCGGACGACGATCGATCGGACGCTTCAACGCTTCGTGCAAGCGCAAACGCGCGACGTGATCGGCGCGCTGCAGGCATACCACGTCACCGATGCCGCGGCACTCGTCGTCGACAACCGCAGCGGCGCGGTTCTTGCCTACGTCGGTTCGCCGGACTATTTTTCCGACGAAGCGCTGGGACGCAACGATGGCGTTGCAGCCCTGCGGCAGCCGGGCTCCTCGCTCAAACCGTTCATGTACGAGCTGGCGCTCGAGCGGCGCACGATCCTGTCGACGACGATCCTTCCCGACGTGCCCACGGCATACGCGATTCCAGGCGGCAAACTCTACGAACCGGCGGACTACGGCGGCCGCTTCAGCGGCCCGGTGCGCGTGCGCTATGCTCTAGCGAACTCGCTCAACGTACCGGCGGTGCACGTGCTTTCCGATCTCGGAGTCGGCGATTTTCTGCAACGCCTGCACGATCTCGGTTTCGCGCATCTCGACCGCCCCCCGTCGTACTACGGTTTGGGCCTCACGTTGGGCGCCGGAGAAGTCAGTCTGTGGGAGCTCGTCGGCGCATACTCGACGTTGGCGCGCGACGGCGTCGCGATGCCGCTGCACCTTTTGGCCGGCGACCACGCGGCCGCGGCGCCGCTGGGCGATCCGTCCATCTGGGCGCTGATCGGCGACATACTCGCGGATCCCCATGCTCGCGCCAAATCCTTCGGCATTCACTCGGTTCTCGAGATGCCGTTTCCGGCGGCGGTGAAAACCGGGACGTCGTCGGATTTTCGCGACACGTGGACGGTCGGATTTACCCGCGACTACACCGTGGGCACGTGGGTCGGCAACTTTGACGGCAGCCCGATGCGCGGCATCTCCGGAGTGAGTGGAGCGGGACCGCTGTGGAATCGCATTATGCTCCACCTTCACGAGCGGGACGAACCGGCGCCGTTCGACGCGCCGCGGGGATTCGTGCGCGTACCCATCTGTGCGACGACGGGACACGCCGCCCGTTCGGATTGCCCGGCGGTCGTCGACGAATGGGTATTACCGCGCGATCTTCCGACGGTACGCCGCGCGATCGAAATGCCGTTGGGACACGAATACGATCCCTGGCTGTCTCTGCACCCGCACGACGCCACCGTCTCGCGGTTGCGGATCGTCTTTCCGCGCAGCGGCGACGTGTTCGCTCGCAATCCCACGGCAACCGCGCTCGAGTCGCGCGAACAAGCGCTGTCGTTGCGCGCCGTCGGTTCCGGGCGCGCCGTTCGCTGGACGGCAAACGGCAATGCGGTTCCGCTCGATGCGAGCGGAACCGCATTTTGGACGATTCACCTCGGGACCTGGACGTTCGAGGCGAGCGACGGTCGCGACCGCGACCGAGTCACGATCCACGTCGTGCCGTCTCGGCACCGCGCGGCTCCGGGCTTTACCTCTCTAAAACCCGGATGTTGTTGTGGTTGTCGTCGTTGAAGTATACGAGCGCGTTGTCGTCGTTGGTTCCGGTTGCCACGACGCCGAAGATCGAGCCGGCGGCGCCGGTATCGACGTTCTTGGTCGCTAGGACCGTCCCGTCGGTTGCGATCTCGATCAAGTAGTTCTTGCCCTTCTTGTTAAGCGTGTTCCCGATCACGAGATTGCCGTTCGGCAACAGGGCCATGCTGATTGGTCCGTTGAGCGGCGGTCCTGAAAAGATGAGTTTCGCATCATTGGCTTTGGGCCCGGTAAAGGTCTTGCCGGTGGATCCCACGACCACCGAGCCGGCCTGGTTGAAGTCGTTGTAGGCCTTGCTAAAGGACACCAGCGTATTGTTCACGCCGTCGACGACGTACAACGTATCGTTCTTGACGTTGTACGCCATTCCGGACGGAGCGAGAATGCTGCCCGGCACGCCGTGATTGACGGCGAATCCGGTGATCACCGCCGTATACGTCGGCTTGCCTCCGGTACCGAGGTTGATGCGCACGATCTTCCCGGTGGAAGCATCGGAAACCCAAAGCCCGTCTCCCGGCGGATAGCCCGTCGGTGACGGAAGGTACGCGGTGCCCCACGGCTCGATCAGCAAGTTGGAGTTTTTTAAGGTTTGCGAGATCTTGCCCGCGGCGCTGACTCCGGTGGCGTTCGCCGCTCCCGAACTCGCAGCGTAAACTTCGTCAAACGAGTTGATTACCAGCGAGGCGCAGCCTTTGAGCTGAGTATTTTGAATCAGACGAGTGGGCGTCGAGCCGACCACCGCCGGCATGTATTCGAGGGTCGTCCCGTTTCCTTGCACGTTTGCCGAATCGTTGAAGTTACACGTAACGAGATCGCCCTTCTTGAGCACGCCCTTTCCGAACGGCTTGCTGTTCACGTAGACCAAGCCGTAGGGATTCTGGTCACCGTTGGTAGGATCGACCGTCGAGCCGATAACGGCTTGGGTCGTCAGCATTTTCAGTATCGACGTATGGTCGACGGCGTTGGGCGCAATCCGTTCGGAAGCACCGGTTCCGGCGGAACCGCCCGTCGTTGAAGGTACGGATTGATTGTTTCCTGCCGCGTTGCATGCACTGGCGAGTAACGCCAATGCCGCCGCGAATATCAGTTGTATGCGCATGCCGGGTGCTTCGGGCAGGCGCCCGCCGACCCTTCCCATCATGACGAATAACGCTCGCACGCAACATTATTAATCAAAATCAATATCAATAGTTATCGTTGCATCGGTCAACGTAATGATTTTTGTTGAGTTTTCGGCACTCGCTTCGCCC
>JBAUZB010000148.1:0-2254 GCA_049585095.1 Candidatus Tumulicola sp. | reverse complement strand
TATGTGGATTACGCGGTGAATCCACAGCAGGTTTGGTTCTACGTGGTGACGGCGCTGAATGGGTCCAGCGAGTCTGGATACTCCAATGAAATTGAGGCGGTCATTCCTGGAAGCTGGGTCTATGTCTATCCGGGAAGTTATGAGGACACATCTACGGAGGCCATGACTCTGGCTGCGGGCTTTGCGGGAGCACGCGGATCGGGAAGCATGGATCCATCGCCTAACGCGAGTACGGTGTTGGGCACTGGGGTTAACATCCAAAATATTTTGAGCCAGGGCATTGTGCCTAACTTTCAAAATCTGACCGATGCGCAACTTATTAACAAGATCGATGCGCTGGTATTCAAATCAGCAGTGTGGGGCGTTCCTTATGGAATCTTTTGGCACGTGAATGAGTTACCTCCTCACCAGGTTGGAGTCATGCTGGATGCGTTGAAATCAAGTGGAGCCACGCTGATGTCGAATACTCAACTTGTGAACTATCTTTCAGCTGCGGATCCTAATTCCGGAACCACTTACTTCGCGGACGTGACTTCGGGACCGGACATTGATGTTCGGCCGCTGGCTGGTTCGCCGGATGTGGATCAGGGTGCGGCTCTGAGTAATGAATACAGGTATGACCTAATGGGGATTGATCAAACCCAATTTGGCAGCGGATGGGAGATCGGATCGTTTACGTACGTGCCGGAGTACCTGGGACATGCGAGGTAAAAATGCAGTTTGCAGATCGCGGTTCAAGGTTTTTAGTACCGGCAAACCTAAATGACGATCTCGATCTGCTTGGGAAGTTAGGGAAAAATCTCGATCTTTCGGCGAAAAACAAACTTTCGATTCGAGATTTCCTGATTGAGAGCTTGCTAAAGGTTCGCAGTAAGTCCCGGCAACTGGTTTGTCTCAAGGCAAATCGCGCACAGAAAGAGTACTCGCGAACATGCAGCAAGCGGAACATTGTCTTGAAAGCCAGGCAACTAGGGATTACGACATATATTGCGGCGAGGTTTTTTATACAGACGATTACGCAACCGGGCACGATCACGGTGCAGGTTGCGCATGATCAGGAATCGGCCGAGGAAATTTTTCGAATTGTGCATCGCTTCTGGGAGAACCTGCCCGAACCGATGCAACGCGGCGCGCTGATAACATCGCGCGCCAACATCCGTCAGATCGTATTCCCACGGTTGGATAGCGAATATCGCGTGGCGACGGCGGCGGATCCTAACGCGGGGCGCGGGATTACGATCCATAACCTGCACTGCTCAGAGGTTGCCCGCTGGCCCCGCGATGGGATGGAGGTACTCGCATCGTTGCGGGCAGCGGTGCCGGTGGATGGAGAAATCGTATTGGAGTCTACGGCGAACGGGGCCGGGGGAGTCTTTTATGAAGAGTGGCAACGGGCGCCGGAGACTGAGTTTGCGCGACACTTTTTCCCCTGGTGGTATGACGACGATTATCGAATTGAATTTCGAGAGCCGATCGCAGTTCTCACTTCTGAAGAAGAGGGACTGCGGACGAGCGCGGGACTGACGGATTCGCAACTACGTTGGCGCCGTCTTAATCGCGCGCAGTTGCGAGGATTAGCAATCCAGGAATACGCGGAAGATGCGATTTCATGCTTTCGAACTTCTGGCGAAAGCGTTTTCGAACTTGAAGCGATAGAACGGGGATTTCTGGAGTGCGGCGAGCCGCTGGAAACAAGAGACAACGAACGTTGGCTAGTTTGGCTGCCTCCGCAAGCAGGCCGACAATACATTGTGGGAGTTGATCCCGCGGGAGGCGGTTCCGATGGCGACTGTTCCAGCGCGCAGGTAATTGAACGCAGCACAGGAATGCAGTGTGCAGAGTTATGTGGGCATTTTCCGCTGCGTGACTTGGCTTCGCGGCTTTTCGAGTTGGCGAGAAGTTATAACAATGCATTGCTCGCCGTCGAACGAAATAATCACGGCTATGGAGTTTTGGCGCATCTGCAAAATTTGGAATATCCGCATATTTATAAACATGACGGCCAGGATGGTTGGTTGACTTCCGCAATAAGCCGTCCAGCCATGATTGAGAATTTTGCAGATGTCTTGATTACTGATCCGAAGTTATTTCGAAGCCGGCGTCTCTTGAGAGAGTGCAGGACATTTGTGCGGCATCCCGACGGGAATTCGCGGGCGGCCGCCGGAACCCACGACGATTGTGTCATGGCTATGGCAATTGCTCTTGGGGTGAGGCAAAGGGATGTCGGCCAAAAGTCGGGACCAGGATGGATGGG
>JBAUZB010000147.1:0-2342 GCA_049585095.1 Candidatus Tumulicola sp. | reverse complement strand
GTTATGTGATCATCGCCCGTAATTTTCGATCCCCTCGCCGCCGTGGAGAGATTGACCTCATCGGATGGCACAAGGATGTTCTTTGCTTCATTGAAGTAAAAACACGTACATCCCACGACGTAAAGCCAGCTGAAACGGCAGTGGATCGCGCCAAGTGGCGCCAGCTTTCAGCCACAGCTCGCGAATATATGCGGCCGTTCCCTCCTGATTCGCAGTGGCGCTTCGATGTGATCACCGTGTATTATGATCGAAATTCCAGCCATCCACAGTTCCAGCTGTTCCAGAACGCAATTCCTTCGCCGTAATATGAAATGCCGTCGTAAAATTTGGTTGCGGGTGTAAGGAGGATTGGATCGTTGCCTGAACTTAGAAAAGACCCGATTGTTGGACGATGGGTTATCATTTCCACCGATCGCGCAAAGCGCCCATCAGATTTCGCTCGAGAAGTAATTCAACACCGAGGCGGGTTTTGCCCATTTTGCTACGGGAATGAAGGTAAGACGCCTCCCGAAATTCAGGCGTATCGCCCCAATCAAAATGGGGGACCTCCGCCCCAACGTGATTCCCCGGGATGGACAGTCCGCGTAGTCCCCAACAAGTTCCCCGCCCTGGGCATCGAGGGAGTTCTGAACCGCCAGGCTGATGGCATGTTCGACAAGATGAACGGCATCGGCGCGCACGAGGTGATCATCGAGACCCAGGATCACAGCGCGAGCCTCGCTACCTTGCCTCCGAAGAGAATCGAAGATGTCTTATGGACGTTTCGTGACAGGATTCTCGATTTAAGGAAAGATCAACGATTTAAATACATCTTGATCTTCAAGAATCATGGAGAAGCCGCCGGCGCAACGCTGGAGCATTCTCATTCCCAGTTGATCGCGTTACCTATTCTCCCGATTTATGTAGTGGAGGAAATCGAAGGGGCAAAGCAGTATTACATTTACAAGGAACGCTGCGTTTTTTGCGACATTATTCGTCAGGAAAGTGAATCCGGCATACGAATAGTTGCGGAGAATGAGAGCTTTCTCACGATTGCGCCTTACGCTCCGCGGTTTCCCTTTGAGACTTGGATTCTGCCGAAGGAGCATGAATCCGCATTTGAGAATTCTTCCTCGCACACCTTTGAAAATCTGGCGAAGGCCTTAAAAGTTTTGCTCACAAGGGCGGACCGAGTCCTCGACAATCCGCCTTATAACCTTGTGATTCACAGTTCCCCGGTCCAAGATCCGATCAACGACCACTATCACTGGCACATCGAATTCATGCCGAAACTCACCAAGACCGCTGGATTTGAATGGGGCACTGGATTCTACATAAATCCCACTCCGCCGGAAGAGGCAGCCAAATTCTTGCGGGAGGCGAGCGTGGAGGAGGGAACTCGGACGGCAGGGTCGCCCGCCTGAGTTCCAGAAGTTACCGGGTTACCAACGGTACTTTCCAGCCACGAGCGCCCGCGATAAGGTTCGTGCATGAGCACCAAAACAAAAGTACTCTGCTCGCAGTGCGAGATGCCCGAACAGAAGTGTGGATGTGAGAAGTATTGTTGCTCCTGCGAAAGCCAGTTGGGTGTCAGATTGTGCGAAGACGGATTGTATTATTGCCCCGATTGCCGCGAAGCTTGCGACTATAAAGTAGCGGAGTAGAGCCGAATAAGCTCCCCTGCGGGACTCAGATCACTACTGCCTCTTTATATTCTCCAAAAACATTCCTCAGCGTGTCAGAAATTTCTCCGACCGTGGCATAGGCTTCGACCGCTGCGATAATATGAGGCATCAGATTGGTCCCACTGCGAGCTGCATCTTCCACGTGCATTAACGACGCAGAACATTCTTGCGGATCCCGGCGTTGTCGCAATGCCCGCAGACGCTCAATCTGATTGCGTTCCAAAGATTCGTTGATTCCTTGCAGTGAAATCGGATTTTCTTCCTCCATCACGAACCGGTTCACTCCAACCACGACGGCCTCTTCACGATCCACCTGCTGCTGATACTCGTACGCGGCGTTCTGAATTTCCTGTTGTATGTAACCTCGTTCTATGGCACGAAGCATTCCGCCAAGAGCCGCGATCTTCTCCAAATACTCAGTGGCGCGTTTCTCGATTTCGTTCGTGAGGGATTCGATGTAATACGATCCGGCGAATGGATCAATCGTCTGCGGGACACCCGATTCAAAAGCAAGAATCTGCTGCGTACGAAGCGCAACTCGGGCTGCCTGCTCGGTGGGTAATGCGAGCGCCTCGTCGTAAGAGTTTGTATGCAACGACTGGGTTCCCCCTAACACAGCCGCCAGTCCCTGAAGGGCCGTCCTTGCAATGTTGTTCTCCGGCTGCTGGGCTGTGAGGG
>JBAUZB010000146.1:0-15795 GCA_049585095.1 Candidatus Tumulicola sp. | reverse complement strand
CTGTTCACCCTCGGGGTCAATCAGTATTCCGAAGACGACGTGCGCAACGCCGCCCGAGCTTGGACCGGGTGGCGCTATAGCCGTTTTACCGAACAAGCCGAGTTCGATCCGTTCTTTCACGACGACGGCGTCAAGACGTTTCTTGGGAAATCCGGCAACTTTACCGGCGACGACGTGGTCGACATCATCTTCGCCCAGCCTCAATGTGCGCGCTTCTTTGCCAGCAGCCTGTTGAGCGCGTTCGTTTACGACGATCCCGAGCCGCAGCTGATCGACGGCGTTGCGGGGCTGCTGCGCCACCACAATTTCGAACTCGCGCCGGTGATGGGCACGCTGCTGCGCAGCAACGTCTTCTATTCCGAGCGGGCGTATCGCGCGCGGGTGAAATCGCCGGTCGAGTTCGTCGTCGGAACCTACAAAACGCTGGGGCTGGCGCAGATGGATGCCGCAGTGCTGCCGGTGCTCAAACAGATGGGGCAGGAGTTGTTCTATCCGCCCAACGTCGCCGGCTGGCCCGGGGGCGAAAACTGGCTGACCAGCGACACGATGATCGTGCGCCAGAACTTCTTGAAGCGAACCGTCAACTCGCAGACCATCGCGCAGTCGTCGTGGTTGCGCGGCATGCCAATGCAACCGAAGACGGTCGCAAACACCCTCGTCGTCTCGGTCTTGCAAGGCGACGCCGCGCCGGTATCGGTCGGCAAGCTCGACGGATACCTCGGCGGCACCGGAACGTCGGCATTGGCCGCACTCTCCCAGGAGAACTACGACGAGCGCGTCAGCGGGGCGGCGTACCTCACGATGTCCATGCCGGCGTACCAGTTGAGTTGATCGACGGAACATGAAACGGCTGAACTTCGTCCTCGGAACGGTGTCTGGACTCGCGGTCGTCGCCAACGGCGAGCACGTCTTCGCGCGCGCGCTGGCACAGTCGCCGCTGCCCGGGTTGCCGGGATCGCAAAATCGCTGTCTGGTGCTGGTGAATTTGAACGGCGGGAACGACGGCTTGAACTGCGTGGTGCCGCACGGGAACCCGCAGTACTATCAGGTGCGGCCGTCGCTGGGTATCCCGGCGAGTCAGGTGCTTGCCATCGACGCGAACCTCGGATTGAATCCGCGGATGAAGTCGTTCAAAGGCATGTACGACAAAGGCATGGTGGCGATCGTGCAAGGCGTCGGCTACCCGGATGCCGACCATTCGCATTTCCGCTCGAGCGAGATCTGGCAAACCGCCGCGCCCCAGCGGTACGAGCATACCGGCTGGCTCGGCCGCTATCTCGACGAGTCCGATCTTCCGGACAGCAATCTGTTCAAGGGCGTGGCGGTGTCGCAAGTGCTTCCCGAAGTGCTGGTGGCCAACCGCACCGACGTCGTCGCCATTTCCAACCTCGGCCAATATGGCCTGATTGCCGACCGCGAACCCTTCGCGCGACAGGCATACTCCCAACAGTCGCGCGACCGGCGTCTGCCGTTCACGTCGCCGTACCTCGCGCACGTGATGGAGATCGAAGACCATGCGCAGCGGTCGTCGGAAGAGTTGCCGCGGCTGATTTCGGGTTACAAAACGCAGGCGGCGTATCCGTCCACGCCGATCGGGCGCAGCCTCGCGCTGGCCGCGCAAATCATCGGCAGCAATCTCGGCACCAAGGTGCTCTACGTCTCGCACGGTTCGTTCGACACGCACGTGAACCAGATGGCGACGCAGAACAACTTGCTGGAACAGTTTTCCGATGCAATGTCGGCATTCTATTCCGATCTCGCGGCGCACGGCAACGACCGGCGGGTGCTGACGATGACGTTCAGCGAGTTCGGCCGGCGGATTCAAGAGAACGGCGCTCGCGGCACCGATCACGGCGAAGCCTCGCCGCTGTTCCTGATCGGCGGCGGCGTCAACGGCGGCGTCTACGGGAAAACGCCCGACTTGACGACGACGAACATGGGCAACCTCGCTTACACCACGGACTTTCGCAGCGTCTACGCCACCGTGCTCGAACGCTGGCTCGGACGGCCGTCGGCCACGGTGCTGGGCGGATCGTTCGAGAAACTCCCACTCTTGAGCTAGCGTCGCGGCACAGGTCTCCGTTCGGCGACCGTGCAACAAGCGGCCCATGCCTCCGAGTAGCCCGCGCGTCGTCGCTTTCGGCGGTGCGCGCGCAGGCGGTCTTCCACCCAAGGGCACGCCGAAAAACTATTTGATGGCCTGGCTGCTGGTGATGCTCGCCGAGAAGAGCCTGCATGGCTACGAAATCACCAAAGAACTCAACGAAAAATTTGGAGTCATCACCGACGCCGGCACCGTGTATCGGGCGTTGCGGCAGCTCGAGCGCGCGGGATACATTTCGTCGTGGTGGAATCCCACCGAGCAAGGACCGCCGCGGCGTCTCTACGCCTTGACGCCAAGCGGGAACTCGGCGCTGCTGGTGTGGAGCGAAGCGCTCGACCAATACCGATCCAACTTGGAAACGTTCTTCGCGCTGTACGAGCGCCGGCACGAACCTTCCACGACCGGACGAAAAGGCGCCTGATTCCGCAATCGTCTTCGGTGCTCTTTCTCGGCAGCGGCGGCGCGCGTTTCGTCGTGGCGCGGCAGTTGCGCGCGTCGGGCGGCATGTGGATGCACTTCGGCGCGACGCAGATTCACGTCGACCCCGGTCCCGGAGCGCTGGTGCGCGCGCTCGCCAACGTACCGCCGTGCAATCCCCGCGAACTCGATGCGATCGTGCTGTCGCACAAGCATTTGGATCACTCGAGCGACGTGAACGCGATGGTCGAAGCGATGACCTCGGGTGGATTTCACCGGCGCGGAGCGTTATTTGCGCCGGCGGACGCATTCGACGACGAACCGGTCGTGCTGCCATACGTGCGCCGCTACGTCGAGCGGCTGGAGCGAGTCGAGCCAAGCTCCGGCCCGTATCGCATTGGCGACGTCGAGCTCTTCACCTCAGTCGCCCACGTGCACGCCGTGCAAACCTACGGCCTGCTGTTTTCCTACCAAGGATTGCGCGTCGGGTACATGCCGTGCGGACGATACTTCGACGGTCTCGGCGCCGACTACGCGCGCTTGCGTCCGAACGTGCTGATCGTCAACGTGTTGCGTTATCGCGACGAGCTCAGCGTCGACCATCTGGCCTGGGACGACGCCCGGCGCGTGGTTGCCGAAATCCGTCCGCACGTCGTGGTCTTCCAGCACTTCGGAACCAAAATGCTCGAAGCCGGTCCGCAGCGGCTGGCGCAGGAGCTGGAAGACGAACTCGGGTTGCGAGCGATCGCCGCCTACGACGGGTTCCGGCTCGATCTCGATACCGCGGTGGCCTCGGTTGCCGATTGAAATTGCGCGCGTTTCAAGCGATGCGGCCGCTTCGTTTTATCGCGCCAACGAACGCGAGGCGTTGCGCGCGCTCTACGATTTCTCCGTGGTGTGGCACGAGCAAGTGCACGATTTCGCCGCAATCGACGGCAGCGTCACCGCCGGAGCTGCGACCATTCGCATCGCAGCATCGCTCGCCCACGTCGAGCGTATCGTCGTCGCGCCGCCGCGGCGGCGCAGCGGCATCGGCCGCCGCCTTCTGGATGCGGCCGCCGAGGTTGCGAGCTATTACAACTGCCATAAGATGAGCGCGATGGTTCCGCATCGCAGCGCGGCGCAACGCTTTTTCGAAGCCTGCGACTATCGCGAGGAAGCGGTGCTGCCGCAGCACACCTTCAAATTGGACGTGGCGGTCCTGCGCAAGTTCCTACTCTAGGGAAGGTCCCGGAGCGTTGGCTAGACTGGCGGGGGTTGCCGCCGATGACGGCCGCCGCCGCCGGATTGGCCCTGCTGCCCTTGCTGGCCTTGCTGCCCTTGCCGCGGCGGCGCCGTGTAGGGCGATGGCTGCCGCGGGCCGTTATACGGCGGCGGAGCGTATTGCTGGTAGCGCGGCGCGGTGTCACGGGGCGGGGCAAACCGCGGAGCGGCATAGCGCGGGGCTGCATAACGCGGAGCAGGGTAGCGCGGCGCGAATCGCTGGGCGGGATAACCCGGCGCGCGAAACTGCGTGGTGCCGGCGGGAGCGCCTTGCAACTCGGATTGCACGCGCGGATGCGAGCGCACCGAGCCGTTATAAAGGTAGACCGAACCGTTCTTGCTGACGGCGGTCACCACCGGGCCGCCGCCGCGAACCGTTTCCTGTGCGGTGTTCGGGCTGCCCTGGAGCGTCGCGCCGTTGTGAAAACTTGAAACGATGTGTCCCGAACCGCTGTGGGCGCCGATCTGCGCGCCTCCGCGAACGCCGAGCGCGACGTTCCCGTGCTCGGATTCAAACCGGGCTAAGCCCGGCTGGAACTTGCCGTTGTCGTACACGATCGATCCGTAGTTGCTGGTCGCCTCGATTTGATGCGCGGTGCATCCGCGAAACATCATGTTGCCGGTCGCGGTTCGTACGCGCAGCCGGTTGAACGTCGAATTGGATGCGTCGACCGGCCCGCGCAGCGATTCGACGTAGCCGCTGCCGTCGACGTGGTTCAGCGAAACGCCGCCGTCGCCGACATGCGTGATGAAGACGCCGTGGTAGTCGTTGAGATTGAGCCGGCCGGTACCGACGTGGGCGGTCACCAGGGCGGTTCCGCGCGGAATCATGATCGTCGTGTTGCCTTGGCCGCGCGCAACGACGGCGTCGTGCGACGCGCCTTGCAACGGAGGCACGACGAACGATTCCTCGGGGAGCTTCACGTCGCCATGGTTGGTTGAAATCGTTTGCGACCAGGCGGTATATTGGTGCGGAATTCGGGACTCGGTGTCGGCGGCATTGACGTGATGCACGTCCACGCGGCCGTCGCTGGTGACTTGAACCTGCGGACGGTCCCAGGTCTTCACGGTGAGCGTTCCGGTCGCGAGCTGCACGTCGAGCCAGGGGTTCGGGCCAACGCCGATTGGCTCGTCGGCACCGGCGTGCGCCGCGAGACCGATCCAACACGAGCAGGCGAGAATGAGCGTCGCTGCCCCCCGCCACCGCCATCGTCCGAACACGGCTCTATTGTAGCCGGGGCCCCTTGCCCCCATCATGAAGGGCCGGTGAACGGTAGCGCCATCTGCGGAAAGGAGACCCGGAACAGGGCTCCTCCGGCAGCTGACCGGCCGGCGGAAACGCGGCCGTCATGGACCCGGGCGATCGAGCGCACGATGGCCAGGCCCAGGCCGGTGCCGGGCACGGTACGCGACCGCGCCTTGTCGGCGCGGTAGAACCGGTCGAAAACGTTGGGCAACTCCTCCTCGGGGATGCCCGGGCCGCTGTCGGCGACTTCCAGCCACGCGGTGTCGCGGTCGCCGCCGACTCGCACGTCGATGCTGCCGCGCTCGGTGAATTTCACGGCGTTGTCCACCAAATTGGCCGTGAGCTGCCGCAGCAAGCCGGCGTCGCCGAGGACCGTCGGGGTCCCCTCGTGCGCAAACTCCAGCTGCAGATGCTTGGCGTGCGCGCGCGGCAGCGTGTGCCGCGTAACGTCGCTGGCCACCTGTGCCAGCGACACCGGCTCTTTCGGCATCGCGTCGCCGCGATCGGCCTTCGCCAGTGTCAGCATGCCGTTTACCATATCGGCCAGCGCGCCGCTTTCGAGCGCGATCGTTTCGAGGCTTTCGCGCCGAATCACCGGATCGCGATCGGCCCATCGCAACAGCATTTGCGCGTTGGAGTTGATCGACGTCAGCGGGGTCTTCAGTTCGTGCGAGGCGTCGGAAATAAACTGCCGTTCGCGGGCAAACGCCTCCGCCAGCCGCTGCAACAAGTCATCGAAGCTGGCCGCGAGCTTTCCGATCTCGTCGTTGCGGCGTTGCCAGCGTAACCGGCGGTCCAACCGGTCGGAGCCGATTTGCCGCATGGCCTCCGAAAGCTTGTTGATCGGCGTGGTTGCTTGCGATGCGAGGACGATCGAAAAGAGCACGACCGCCGCCGCCGCGCCGGCCAGAATCAGCACGATCGCTTGGCGCGCTCGGCGAAACGTTTGGTTGAGCGCGTCGAGCGGTTCGGCCACGTGAACGATCGCCGACGTGTTGCCCTCTTTTAAAAAGCGGTCTTCGACCAAGAACGGCCGGCCCTCGATCGAAACGTTGCGGAACTCGGATTCGTGCTTGGCGGAAACGCCGGTGTTCGGCGGAATTACCGAACTTCCGAGATTCGCGGTTTTCGCCAGCGGATAACCCTTCGCGGAATCGACCTGCACGAAACTGGTCGACGTGTTCCAGTTTGCCAGATTACTGCTGGTGAACAGAAACTGCAGGCTACCCGACCCTTCGCCGAAGGAAAACGGATTGGTCTGCTGTGCCGACTGCACGATCGAGCGCATCGTCGTAGAAACGCTGGCCTTGGATTGGTCGTAGAGAATGCCCTGGAAACGCCAAACGATGATGCCGCTGGTCACGGCCAGCACGACGACCAGCAGCGCCGCGTACCAAATGGCGATGCGCCACTTCAGCGACAATCCCGAACTCAGTCCTTGATGGTGTAACCGACGCCGCGAACCGTCGTGATCAGCTTGTCGTCGAAACCGTCGTCGATCTTGCCGCGCAAGTAGCGCACGTAGACGTCGATAAGGTTGGAATCGCCGAGGAAATCGCTTCCCCAGACCCCGTTGAAGAGTTCGTCGCGCGTATGCACCTTGTTGCGGTGCAGCAGCAGATATTCGAGCAGGGCGTATTCCTTGGCGGTGAGCGAAACCGGCTTGCCGCCGCGATGCACCTCGTGACGGTCGCGGTCCATCACGACGTCGCGGTACTCGATCACATTCGACTGCGGCGAACGTTCGCGCAGCCGCGCGCGCACCCGCGCCAGCAGTTCCGGCGTGGAAAACGGCTTGGTGACGTAATCGTCGGCACCCACGTCGAGACCCTCGACGCGATCCGGCACCCGGTCTTTGGCAGTGAGCATGATGATCGGCACGGTGCTTTTGGTGCGGATGCGCCGGCAGACTTCGAGCCCGTCCATGCGCGGGATCATCAGATCGAGGATCACGAGGTCGGGCTCTTTGAGCGCCTTTTCGAGGCCGGTAAGGCCGTCGCGTGCCACGTCCACCTCGTAATGCTCGTGTTCGAGCTCGAGCTGAAGCACGCGGCTGATTGCGGCGTCATCCTCGATGACGAGAATTCTATAGGGTTGGTTTTGAGACGCTTTCTCCATCAACCGGGGTTATCGGCTACTCCTCCGGCCGAAGCCTCCGAGTTGCCGGCTTCAAAGGTTGCAATCCGGTGAAACTCGAGAGCCAGAACGCGGTCATCGCCCCGGCGGCGAGCCATGCCAGCAGGGTGACGTTGGTGAGGCCGGTCGCGATCGCGAATCCGATGGTCGACAGCGTGCTCAAGAAGAGGCCGCCGCCTCCCATGGCGATCAGGACGCCGAGCCAAACGGTGACGGCGCCGATCGCGCCGAGACCGGCGACCTCCCATACCGAAAACGGTGCGGCCGGGCGATAGGCGGTCGCCGCCAGGATTACACCGCGCAGATCTGCCGGCGGCTCCTCCAGGGGAAGCGCCGAGAGTGCCCGGTCGAGCGCGTCGTCGCTGTCGTACATCATGATTCCGTTACCTCCGCGCCACCGAGAAGCCTGCGTAGCTGCTCTTTGGCGCGAAACAAGTGTGTCTTCACCGTACCCATCGGGAGCGAAAGTACCTTGGCGATTTCTTCGTATTGCTTTCCTTGGAGATGATACAGGGTGATGACCGTTCGGTATTTTTCGGGCAGCGTGTCGATCGCGTTGCGCAGCCGTTGAGCTTCGTCCAGCGCGATCGCTTGCTGCTCGGGGCCGGGCCCCGCATCGGCCCGGTCGGGAAGTTCCTCATTACTATAACGCTTGCGGCGGTTCAAGCGGTCGCAACAGGCGTGGTAGGCGATCGCGAAAATCCACGTGCTGAACTTGGCGCCCGGCCGAAACGTGCGCAGACTGCGAAACGCTTTGAAGAATGCCTCTTGGGTGGCATCGCGTGCATCTTCCACGTCGTGCAGCGTTCGGTAGGCGAGGTGGTAGACGGCGCGGTCGTAGCGCTCCACGAGGGTCGCAAAAGCCTCCGGGTTGCCCCGGATCGTCATCGCCACCAAATCGCCATCCTCCGGGCCGGCCCTCATACGGTCGGCGTGCGGGGCCTGCGCAAGTGCCGCCACGCTGGTCCTACGAGGCGACCTGGCGGATTGTTTCGCGTGACCGCGCCGGCCGGCGCTCGAAACATGTCTGTCCCCCGGGCGTAACTAGGGCAGAAACCCAAAACGGAGGCTCGACCCGATCATGGTGATCATCCCGAAATGTACTCTCTCCCAACCGGAACGGCCCACGGTGCAGGCACCGGAACGGAACTCCGCCCAGTCGCTACGTCCCACCTTCAGCGGATGGGGGCCGCGGATCTGATGTCGCGTTCTTCCATCGTCGGAATGCTGATTGCGGTTGAAATCGTGATCGTCGGCATTGCCGCCTACGCCATCTGCGGCGCGCACCGGATGCGCGGCGTCGATTTCGTCGCCAAGCCGATTGCGCCGATCGCTGCCGGCACGTCGCCGCGGGTTACGATTGACGACGTCGATTCGCGCGTCGCCGTCGCCGCGTCGAGCGACGGGCTGGTTCACGTGAGAGATCTCAGCGGCACCCATGGAGCGTTCTTCGGCAATAGTCAAACCGTTCCGCAACTCGACGTCAAGCGTACTGCCGACGGCGTCTCGATTTCGCGTCCCGGATCCACAGGATTCGGTATGCATTTCCAGATCGGCTGGTCCGAACGCCGCGTTGAAGTCGACGTTCCGGCCGGATCGCACGTCGATATTTCGCGTTGCGCCGGCGCCGAGATCGCCGGCGTCGAAGGCGGCGTCGCGGTCACCTCGCAAGACGGGCGAATCACGCTTTCCGATCTCAGCGGCACGGTTCAGGCAAAGAGCGACGACGGATCGATCTACGCAACTCGAGTACGCGGCGACAACCTCACGTTCGAATCGGCCGACGGGCGGCTTTCGCTCGTCGACGTATCGGCGGCGTCGCTGGACGCGCAGACGAAAGACGGCAGCATCGAGGCGCGCGATCTCGCAATCGCCGGCGCCGAGCAGCCGCATGCCGTCATCCACACCGGTGACGGATCGATTCACATTACACTCGCGGCTCGTCCCGATCTCACCGTCGATGCATCGACCCAAGACGGCAAGATCATCGTCGACGGCGAGTCGTTCCGAAATGCCGACGGCGATTCGGCTCAACACACCGTCAAGCTTGGAAGCGGGGCCGGCAGCCTGCAGCTTTCGAGCGGTGACGGGTCGATACACCTCCTCACGAACGGAGCGGTTTAACCGTCATGTCAGAAGCAGAAACCATCGTCCCAGTCATGTTCTTCCTCATTGTCGTCGGTTTGCCGGTAACGGGGTGGATCGTTTCGCGCGTCCTTCATCATCAAGAGCGCATGGAGATGCTGCGGCGCGGCTTTACGCCGCCTCCCGATCCGCGCATGATGCGTAACGCCGTGAAGTATGGGGCGAAGGGATGGGCTCCGGGAACCGTGCCGCCGCCGGGATGGCATCCCCCAGGTGCCTACGATCCGGCATACTACGCGCAGGCGCAGTTGCGACGCGGGATCCAAGTGGCTTGCATCGGGTTCGCGCTGCTGATCGGCCTCTCGTTCATCGGTTTCCACGACGGGCGCTACATCTACGGACCGTGGCTGCTCGGTGGCTTGATTCCGATGTTCGTCGGCATCGCCCAGATCATCAGTGCGGTCTTGAGCGGCGCGCAGATTACGCCCCTCGGCAGTTCGGCGGCAAACGCGCACTTCGGGCCGGCGGAGCACGGCGGTGACGTCCCCTCGGCACCGGCAGGCGGCCCGAACGTACCGCCTCCGCCGCCCGGCTCCTACGGCGGTTGGCGCCCGGGAACGACGCCGGAGATTGAGAAGCCCGCCGGTCCCCCCGAACGTTTCTAGGCCTCCCTAAAGGGTGAACGCTCCGAAAAAAACGATGCCGCCGGTTTCTGACCGGCGGCATCGTCAATTCGGCTGAGGGGCCTTGGGTGCGATAACTATCGAATAAGACCGTCTACTTACAGGAAACCAGCGCCATCGCCCAGCCGGCGGCCGTGCGTGTGCGTACGAGATATCCATCCGCAGTCCGGTCGTAAACCTGATAGCCGGCACGCAATGCGTCAGCCAGCGATTTGAAGACGATAAGACCTGCCATCTGCGGACCCTCCTTTCCTGTTCTTACTGCTCTATACCGTATAACGGCCAATGTAGCAAGACGGTTCGGTGTTTTTCGCAAAGTTTTTTTAAAATCTGGCGAAAGCACGGTGAGAAGATGCCGACGACGCAGTGCGACTCCCGCGTTCACCAAACGCGCGTCACCGATCGTTGCGAGCTTGCGCCAGGCGTTATTTTGCTGGGCCTCCACGCTCCCGAGCTGGTGCGAGCGACGCGCGCCGGGCAGTACGTGATGGCGATTCCGCCGACCGGTGAAGCGGCGGCAACCGCGCTGGGAATCTATGAAGCGCAAGGCGAGCGTGCAAGCTTGGTGTTTTTCTTGACGGGCAAGCGGACGCACGAGCTCGGCGCCCTGCGCCCGGATGACGCGCTCGCCGTCGTTGGCCCGTTGGGCAACGGATTCGATTTGTCGGGCAATCCCAAGCACGCGCTCATCGTCGCCGGCGGCGTCGGAATCGCATCGGTCTTACTCGCGGCCCAACGCTTGACGGCGGCCGGGACGCGCGTCGAATTATTCTACGGCGCCCGGACCGCCGAGTTACTCGTCGACGCGCAACGATTTTCCGATGCCGGATGCGAACTCTCGTTGGCCACCGACGACGGCAGCGCCGGACACCATGGATTGGTGACCGAGTTATTGGAGCGCCGGAGCGATTTGCCGGAGATGATTTTGGCATGTGGACCGTCGCCGATGCTGCGCGCGGTCGGACGCATTGCCGGGAGTCGCGCCGCACGTGCGCAGCTGTCGCTGGAAGAAACGTTTGCATGCGGCGTGGGCGGCTGTTGGGGATGCGTGGTGCGGCTAGCGCGAACCTCGAAACAAGCGCCCAGCTTTCCGCCGGCGTCGCGCGACGGCAGCGACGTGGTCTACGCGCGCATTTGCAAAGAAGGGCCGGTCTTCTTCAGCGACGAGTTAGAATGGTGAAGTGATAACGGCACAGCCTCGCCTCGGGGTCAATCTCGGAAAGCTGCGGCTCGCCTATCCGACGCTCATGGGGAGCGGCTGCTACGGATCCGGGGAAGAATACGCGGCCTTCGCCGACCTTGGAAAGATCGGCGCGGTGGTGCTCAAGAGCGTTACCCGGCGTCCGCGACTCGGAAATTCCACGCCGCGGCTGGTACACACGCCGGCCGGCCTGCTCAATGCGATCGGTTTGCAGAATCCGGGCATCGACTGGTACGTCGAACACGAAATTCCCAAGTTCGCAACGCGCCCATATCCGCTCATCGGCAGCGTCGCGGGTTTCTCCATCGACGATTACGCCTACGTCTGCGAGCGACTCGCGAAGTGCGACGTCATCGCCGCCATCGAATTGAACATTTCGTGTCCCAACGTAGCCAGTGAAGGCGAAACGTTCGCGTGCGATCCGAACCTCACGGCGCGCGTCGTGCGGGCGGCTCGCGCGACCACCGAAAAGCCGCTGATCGTCAAGCTGTCGCCCAACGTGACCGACATCGCGGCCATCGCCCGCGAGGCGCAAGCGGCCGGTGCCGACGCGCTCGCCGTGATCAACACCGTTCGGGGGATGGGTATCGACGTCGAAACCTGGCGTCCGCGCCTGGGAAACGTTACCGGCGGTCTTTCGGGGCCTGCCATTCGGCCGATCGCGGTGCTGGCCGTCTACGAGGTTGCGCGCGCTGTCTCGATTCCGATCGTGGGCCAAGGCGGAATCGAAACCGTTACCGACGCGCTCGAGTTCTTCTTGGCGGGCGCGACCGCAGTGAGCATCGGGACGGGGAACTTTACCGATCCCCGCATTCCGGAGCGAATCGTGGCCGAGCTGCAAGCCTATCTGCGCCGGCGCGATCTTGCCTCGATCGGCGACATCGTCGGCAAGGCCAACGTCGGGATCGCCGACGCGGATCAATACGAAGGGGACGCAGGATAACGTGGCACAGCTAATCGTCGCGCTCGACGTACCCGGGCCGGATGAAGCCGAACGGCTGATCGACCAGCTTTACGAGCTCGACGTCATTTTTAAGATCGGTCTCGAGGCATTGTGCGGATATCCCGAGCGCATCTTCGCGTATTGCGAAGCCCGCGACGTGCGCACGTTTATCGATGCGAAACTCCACGATATTCCGCGCACGGTGGAAGCGGCGGTGCGACAACTGGTGCGCCCGAACGCCCGCATCATCAACGTGCACGCGCTCGGCGGCAACGACATGATGCGCGCCGCAGTCGAGGCGGCCGGCGAGCGCGCCGCCGAACTCGGAATCGCGGCGCCGCAGATTTTTGCGGTGACGATCCTCACCAGTATCGCCCCCGAGGATTTGAACGAACTCGGTCTCCAGGGCGGCCCGGGTGAAAACGCCACGCGGTTATCGGCACTGGCGCGCGACGCCGGCTGCGCCGGAGTGGTGTGCAGCGCGCACGAAGTTCGCGACCTCAAGCGCTTCTTCGGCGACGATTTTTTGACGCTCACTCCGGGGATTCGCCCGTTGGGCACCGCGCACGCCGACCAAAAACGCGTCGTCACTCCGGCGCAGGCGGTGGCGGTGGGTGCCGACTATCTCGTCGTCGGTCGCCCGGTCACCGAAGCCGCCGATCCGTTGGCGGCAGCCCGCGCAATTCTCGAGGAGATGCGCGCAAAGCAGCCGCAGTGACGAGCGACGCTCGGGCGCTGCGCGCGACGCTGGCCGAACGCGGGGCCTTGCTCGAGGGCCATTTTCGCCTCAGTTCCGGGCGCCATAGCGACCGCTTCATCCAGAAGTTCCGCCTACTCGAAGATCCGGCACTGCTCGAACCGCTGGCGCGGGCCATTGCCGATGCGTTTCGCACGGTGAAGCCCACCGTCGTCGTCAGTGCCGCCGTCGGCGGCATCATCCTCGGGTACGAAGTCGCCCGCCAGTTGCGCACCACCGCAATCTTCGTCGAAAAGGAAAACGGCGTTCCGGTCCTGCGCCGCGGTTTCGCATTGAGTGCCGACGATCGCGCGCTCATCGTCGAGGACGTCGTCACCACGGGCCTTTCGGTGCGCGAAGTCATCGACGTGGTGCGCCGTGCCGGCGCGCAAGTCGCCGGCGTCGGCGTTATCGTGACGCGGGGCGAGGCCGATTTCGGCGTACCGACGCGCGCGCTGCTCGATTTGCCGATCGAGTCGTACGACCCGTCTGAATGCGCGCAATGCGCTGGCGGCCAGCCGATCGACGATCCCGGATCGCGCCGTTCGTGAACCTGCGCGTCCGCGCGGCGGGCGCGGCCGATGCCGCGTTCGTCGCCGATCTCGGAAAGCGGACGGCGGCCAGCAGTTTGTCGTCGATTCGTCCCGCGCCCCCGCAGTCGGTCGAGAGCGCCCTGGAGCGGCTGCTGGAAACGGTTGAAGCACAATCGCACCTCGCACTGGTCGCCGAATGCGACGGCGCGCGCGCCGGCTTCGTGTTGCTGCTCGACGGTTTGCCCGACGACGTGACGTCGATCCCCCAAGGGTTCGTTGCGTACATGGCCGTCGAGCCTTCGCTCCGCGGGCGGGGGGTCGGGTCGGCGCTCGTAATTGCCGCCGAAGATGAGGCACGGCGCCGCGGTTTGCCGTATATGGCGTTGATGGTGACCGAAGAGAACGCGGCGGCACGGTCCCTGTACGAGCGCGCCGGGTACCGTACCGAACGCCGTCTTCTGAGCAAGGCGCTATGAGCGCCGATCAATGGCGTCGCATCGGGTGGATCGCGGCCGGCATCTGCGCCGTGATTTTGGCGCTGTGGTTCGCCGAACACATTCCGCGGACGCTGACCATCTTCACCATCGCCGCGTTTATCGCGTTCGGAGTCGGTCCGGTGGCTCGCCGGCTCGAGCGCCGCGTTCCGAAGCCGCTGGCGATTTCCATCGTGTTTGCGGCGCTGATTCTCATTATCGCGGTCGGCATGGTGATCGTGGTGCCGCTGACGGTGAGCCAAATGCAACTTCTGGCGAGCAACTTACCGAGTTACGCGTCGACGGCGCAAGGCTGGCTGAGCGGCGTCGAAAGTTCCCTCAACCAGCATTTTCCGCAGTTGCATCTCCCCGCCGAAGGGATCAACGTGACGTCGCTCGGAGGTGCCAAGACGGCGAGCATCGTCAGCGGAGTCCTCTCCTCGCTCGGGGCGATTGCCGTCAACACCGCCACCGCGTTCTTCGTCGCGTTCTCGGCGATCATTCTCTCGTTTTTCTTTCTGCTCAACGACGCGCAGATCAGCGAATGGTTCGCCGGAATGTTCCCTGCGGGGAAACGCGAAACGGCGCGCAAGCTCGCCGACGAAGTCACGCAGGTATTCGGCAGCTACATTTCGGGTCAGATCATCGTCAGCGCGATTACCGGAATCGTGATCGCCGTCGCCAGTGCCATCATCGGCTTCAAGTTTTCGCTGATTCTCGGAATCGTCAGCGGCGTCGCCTACGCGGTTCCCATCATTGGAATGCTGGTTGCGGAAATCGTCGCGGTCCCGATGTGTTTGCCGCAAGGCCTCTGGATGGTGATTTGGGTGCAGGTCATCATGTTCGGAATGGCGCGTGTCAGCGACAACGTCTTGGTTCCGAAGATCATGGGCGAATCGGTCGGCGTGTCGCCCATCGGCGCGATGTTCGCCATCTTCGCCGGCGGCGAACTCTTCGGCATCCCCGGCTTGATTCTCGGAATTCCGGTCGCGGCGCTGGTGAAGATTCTGTGGCGCTACTTCATGGCGCCGTGGCTGCACGCGCGCTTCGATAAGACCGCGTCGTAGTTGGGGCTGGAAGTCTGGGCTGGCTCACACGGCGTACCAACGTGAGGGCCTCTGGACGCCGAGCGAAGGCACGGATGCCGAGAGCGAGGCGACAGGGAGTAGGGTTTTCGCACGGACGCGAAAACCCGAACGTCCCGAACGTGGTATGCCGTGTGAACCAGCCAAGACTTACGATGAATTAGTTTCCGGGGTACTTGTAGCGCATCACTTTCGTGAGATCAGTGCCGCGAATGACCCCGTTGGCGTTATACGTTAGCCCCCACGAGTCGATCGACGACATGTCGGGGAAGATGCACGCCTCGAGGTCTTGGTCTTCGGATTTGTTGTTCACCCAGCTGCCGCCGGCGCCGGAGTTGCCGCCGAACTGATCCGAAGCGCCGAGCAGCGTGCAATAGCACGAAGCCGGATTGCCGTTGCACGATCCCGACGGCGGCTTCAGGATGTAGGCGAGCGCCGCCAGCGACGGCTTTTTGTTGTACAGCGTCCGGAGAAGAATGTGGATTCGCGAACCGTCCGACGCCGACGTGTACTGGCAGAAACCGGCCCTGCCGGCAAGGATCAGCGGGTTGGAGCCGTTGGTGTCGTATTCCGGCTGGCGCATGTAGACCTGACCGCCCGTTTTGGCACAGTACGCCGCGGCGGCGGTTTCGTCGGGATCGACGGTTGCCGGCTCGGCCACGTTCGAGTCGAACACGTGCTGCACGCGCGCCGCGCGTTGGAGCCCGGACGGGAATGAGACCGCGTTGGCCGGAGCCGTTCCGGCGGCGGGCGCCTGGCTGAGGCTGCTGCCCCCGCTGCACGCCGATAGCAAAATGGCACCTACGGCAAGCGCCGCAACTGAGATTTTCATGGAATATCCCTTCGGTCGGTAGCTTAGAACGAAATTGACTAACCGCGACGTTCTGCAC
>JBAUZB010000145.1:0-12352 GCA_049585095.1 Candidatus Tumulicola sp. | reverse complement strand
GATTTGAGTTCGGTCGACGACGACGCGCCGGTGACGGTCGCGGGACTGGTCGTCGGCGTGCGGCGAACGCTGACCAAGAACGGACAGCAGATTCTCATCGCGCAACTCGAGGACACCAGCGGCGTCTGCGAAGTGGTCGTCTTCGCGAAAATCTACGAGCACGTGCAGTCGCTGTTTCGCGCCGACGCGGTGCTCCTGGTCAAAGGACGGTTGCGCTTGCGCGAGCGCCGCGGCGCGGCGCCCGGCGAGGAGCCGCCATTGGAGATTTCGGTCAGCGCCAACGAGGTTATGGAATTCGTCTTGCCGGCGCGCAGCGCCGTCCCGCCGCCGTTGCCGCCGAGCGGCGGCTGGCACGTCGAGGTGAGCGCGCGCGAGCAGATCGATCGGCTGGCGGCCCTGATCGACGAATGGCCCGGCGACGTTCCGGTGGTGATGCACGCGCGCGGGCGGTCGCAGCGCGTCGGAAAGTGCATCGCCGGCGATTACCGGGTGCGCGCCGAGCTGGAACGGATTTTTGGGCCGGCGGCCGTGCGCGAAGGCGCCGAAGACGCGTCCGAGTTACGATAGGCCGACGCATGGCCAAGCTGGTAGCGCTGGATCTGGACGGGACGCTCATCGGTCGCGATCTGGTGATCACCGAGCCGGTTCGCCGCAGCATTGCGCGCATGCGGGAAGCCGGAATTTTGGGATGTCTGGTCACCGGTCGGATGTACCGGGCGACGCTGCCGTTTGCGCGGGAACTGCACTTCGATACGCCGGTCATTTGCTATCAGGGCGCGGCAATCATCGATCCGGTCAGCGACGAGGTGCTGCGCCACGCGGCCCTGAGCAATCCGGTCGTGCGCGAGCTGATTGCCGTTACCGAATCGGACGGCGTGCACTTGCAGCTCTATCGCAACGACGAATACTATGCCGAGTCGCGTAACCGGTTCTCCGACCTCTACGCCTCGCTGGCGAAAACCGATCCGGTGATCGTGCCGTCGTTGCGCGAAGCGTTCGCCTACAGCGAAGCAACCAAGGCCGTGGTGGTGGCCGACGCTCCCGACGCCGCGCGCTATGCCGAAAAGTTGCGCGAGCAGCTGAAGGCCCGCGCCTACGTGACGCGCAGCTTGCCCGAGTTCGTGGAAATTCTTAACCCGACGGTCGATAAGGGCGACTCGCTCGCGTTCGTTTCGGCGCGGCTCGGCGTGCCGATGAGCGAGACCGTCGCGATCGGCGATTCGTGGAACGACGCACCGCTGTTACGGGCCGCCGGATTCGGCATCGCGATGGGCTCGGCACCGCCCGAGCTGCGCGAGATCGCGGGAGCAATCGTCGGCGACGTCGCGCACGACGGCGTCGCCGAAGCCATCGAGCGATACGTCCTAGGAACCGGCGCGTGAGCCGGCCGCGTTCCACCCGCCGGCGTAAGGCGTCGGCAACCGCGCGTCTGCGGCCGTTTTGGATCCCGCTCGCGGTCGCCGGCACGATTGCGCTCGCCGCCGGTGCGTTCGCGGTCGCGTGGCCGGGATTCGAGCCCCGGCACGTCGAGGTGACCGGTAACCAAATCGTTTCGCGCTCGGAAATCTTGGCGCGCGCCGCGGTTGCCTCGCACGTGAACATGTGGCTTCAGAACACCGGCGCGATGGCGCAGCGGATCGTTGCGATTCCCTATGTGGCGTCGGCCCGAATCTATCGGCTGCCGCCGGGCACCGTCTACATCGCGATCAAGGAACGCAAACCGTTTGCGGTGGTTCGCAGCGACGACGGAGCCGTGTTGGTCGATCGCGATTTACGCGTGTTGCAGGCGGCGCCGGATTCGCCGAACCTTCCCGAGTTCGTGCTGACCTCGAACGCCGTCTTGGAGCCAGGCCGGTTTCTCACCGATGCCAAGGCCGTCGCGTTGCGCGACGACTACGACGCGATGATCGCGGCGCGCGTCGTGCCGCTCGAGCTGTCATTCGACAAGTTCGGCGGCCTGGTCGCGACGGTGCGCGGCGGCGTGAAGATCTTGCTCGGCGACGATACCGATCTGAACAAGAAGTTAGCGCTCGTCAATCCGATACTGGCGCAAGTCGTCCGCCAACAGCAACGCGTTGCAGCGGTGGACTTACGCGCGCCGGCTACGCCGGTGCTGATCTCGAAGTAGTGCCGGTTACTGGTGTGACGTGAGGTCCGCGTAGACCATCACGCTGCCGTTGATCAGCGAAACCTTGAGCTGATCGTTTTGTTGCACTTTCGAGAAATCGACCGTAGCACGGCCGGCACCGAGCGTCGTTTCGTTCCCGTTGTCCATGGCAACCGTGAGGTGCTTGGCATCGAGCACTTTCTCGACTTTCACGGTGTAAGTGCCGTCGGGGATCGAGGCAGCTGCAACGGTGGAGCCGGCGACGGCCGCCAACGGTGCCGCAGCGAACGAAAAAAGTACGAGCGACGAGATGGTACGATTCATTGATAACACCAATGGAAACTCCAACAGACGTAACGCAAGCGTAGTTGTTTGTTCGTCGCGACTGGTTCACACCCGATTACCGAGCGCTTCGATTCGCCCTTGATGCTCCACGGACCAGGGGGCCACCTGCGTGGTGCGGCAATCCACAGGTTATGCCCAGGCCGTTCGCTGCCGGTTCACACTCTTGTCCCCAAGGAGTTGGCGGCGGCCCCGCCAACCCAAGCGCATCGCGATTTGCCGGGCCTATACCTAGTAGGGATTCGAATTCATGGCCCCAATATATCGTGTTTGAGAGCTTTTTGAGGGCTATCGGACGGACCAGGTGACCAACGGATGAAGCACGAGACCGTGGGCGGGCTCGATATCGGCACGACGAAGACGTGTGCGATCGTCGCGGTCGACGGCCCCAACGGCCTCGAAATCGTCGGCGTCGGGGAAGCGCCTTCCCTCGGTATGCGCAAGGGCGTCGTGGTCGATCTGGAAGAGACGATCAAGTCGATCGAGGGCGCCACCGAAAAGGCCGAGCGAATGGCCGGCATTCACGTCGGCGACGTGTTCGTGGGAATCACCGGCGATCACATCCGCAGCACGAATAACCGGGCGGTCGTCGCGGTCTCGGGGGACGACCGCGAAGTCTCGCCCACCGACGTACGGCGCGTCATCGACGCCAGCAAGATCATCAATTTGCCGAGCGACCGGCAGATCATTCACGCGCTTCCGCGGTACTTCACGGTCGACGGGCAAGAGGGCGTCGACGACCCGGTGGGCATGGCCGGCGGCCGGCTCGAGGTGGATACGCACATCGTCACCGGCGGCACCAGTTTCATCACCAACGTCCTCAAGTGCGTGCACCGAGCCGGCCTCGAGGCGGCGGGGCTGGTGTTCGAGCCGCTGGCAAGTTCGGCGGCGACCTTACACCCCGAAGAGAAGCAGGTCGGCGTGGTGATGCTCGACATCGGCGGCGGCACGACCGACATCGCCGTCTACTCCCTCGGCAGCGCGATTTACACGGCCACCATTCCGGTGGGCGGCAACATCCTCACCAGCGACATTTCGCTCGGCCTGAAGACGACGCTCGCGGAAGCCGAAGAGGTAAAGAAGCGCTTCGGTGCGGCGGTCCGCGACGCCGGCGGCGAAGAGACGTTCGAGGTGCGCACGCTCGACGGCCGCTCGACCCGGGATCATACGACCGAGCAGCTGCGCCACATCGTGGTTCCACGCATTCTCGAAACGTTGCGCATGGCCAAGCAGAAGATCGTCGAAAACGTACCCCGTGACCTCGTACTGGGAGAAGTCGTACTCACTGGGGGCGGTGCGCAGCTGCCGAACATCGAATCGATCGCCGAAGACGTGTTCGGGTTACCGGTGCGCGTCGGCATGCCCAATACGGTCGGGGGCCTGACCGACGCAATGGCGCTTCCGCAGTACTCGACGGCAATCGGGCTCGTGCTCTTCGGCGCGAACGACGAGCGCGATGCCGCCTACCCCAACCGCCGCCGCGGCGGACCGATGATGCACCGCGTTACGAAATGGATGTCGGATCTATGGAACTAGAACCTCGGCGCCCGCGCCGCAAGCGCGCTACCGCCGCCCAAACGCCGGTTGAAGCCGCCGCGGTAACGCCGGAAGTTCCAGCGCAACCAGTTTCAGAAATTTCAGCGCCACCGGTTTCGGAGGTTGCTGCCGAACCGGTTTCAGAAACTTCAACGCAAGAGATTCCAGCGCAACCGGTTGTGGTTGCATCCGAACCGCCCGCACCGGCTCCCGTCGCCAAAACGCCCCCACAACGCACGCTCTTTCCAACGGAGGAACCGAAGAAGAGAATGGCCGACGCACGACGCTCCGCTCCCGAGACCGAGCACGCCGCCACGATCAAAGTGATCGGCATCGGCGGAGGCGGCTGCAACGCCGTCAACCGCATGGTTCGCGCCGGCTTGGCCGGGGTGGACTTCTTCTCGGTGAATTCCGACGTCCAAGCGCTCCGCAGTTCGGCGACCGAAAATACGGTGCACATCGGCGGTGGCCAAACGCGCGGTCTGGGCGCGGGAGCGAATCCGACGCTCGGACGGGAAGCCGCTGAGGAATCGCGTGAAGATCTCTCGCTGATCCTTCAGGGCGCCGACTTGGTGTTTCTCACCGCCGGCATGGGCGGCGGCACCGGGACCGGCGCAGCGCCGGTGATTGCCGAGATCGCGCGCGAATCGGGCGCATTAACGATTGCGGTCGTCACCAAGCCATTTGCCTTTGAGGGCAAAAAGCGCATGCAAATCGCCGAGAACGGGATCGCCGAACTCGAAGCAAAAGTCGACACGCTGATCACCATTCCGAACGAGCGAATTCTCCAGGTCATCGAAAAGAAGACGCCGCTCAACGAAGCCTTCGCCTACGCCGACGACGTGCTGCGCCAAGGCATTCAGGGCATCAGCGATCTCATCACGCAGCCGGGCTTGATCAACCTCGACTTCGCCGACGTCAAGACGATCATGACCGACGCCGGCTCGGCCATGATGGGCATCGGCGAAGGTTCCGGCGAGCACCGCGCCGCGGATGCAGCGCAAAAAGCGATCGCGTCACCGCTGCTCGAAACCACCATCGAAGGCGCGCGCGGCGTCATCTTCAACATTACCGGCGGCCCCGACATGGCGATGTACGAGGTCAACGAGGCCGCCGAAATGATTAGCCGCGCGGTTGATCCGGACGCGCAGATCATCTTCGGCGCGTCGATCGATCCGGGCATGAGCGGCAAGGTTCGCGTGACCGTGCTGGCGGCGGGCTTCGGCCCACCGCGCGGATATCGCGACGCGCAGAGCGGCTACGTGTTCGAAAAGAGCGGCAAACTCGAAACGGTCGCGCCGGTAAACATGGACGACATCGAAGTACCGGCGTTCTTGCGCTACCGCGGCTAAGTTCTTCGAGGACCGGCCGTCGTGGCGTATTCGGCCCGGGTTCTCCTCGATTCGGTCAGTCCGGCGGGGGTTCGGCTCACCACGCTCGAGGTAGCCTTCCCTCGCTTCGTTCTGGCAGAATTTAATACGCATAGAACCTTCTGTCTGGACGGCGATACGCGGCTGTATTTCGATTTACCGTCGAGGCCGCGAAACGTCGCGACGAAACGCTTTACGATGACGCTGCGCGAATTGCACGATAAGTGGCACCAAGGCGCCGCGCCTCGAAAAAACCATCCTCGCGAGGAAGCCGGCAGCGACATCGATCCCATGAAGGAGTACACGGCGAAGGAGCTTGCCGCCGCGGCAGGTTATGCCGATTACACCGGTATCGACCTCTTAACGCGCCGGGTGGGAATTCGTCGACGCGTTCGTCCCGGACATCCGTACACGGTTCTCGGAGCAGACTTCCTCGCGTGGGCTCGCGCCGTTGGTAGTAATCGTCAGCCGATCCGAGAGCGCTTGGCCGCGATGCTGCTACGGTCGTGCAACGAGCAAACAGGTGAAATCTATCATACGCACCTGCGCGACGTCGTCCATTCGGGAGAAAAGCCCGTCTTCCGCGTTAGGCTGAAGAACGGTTACGAAATCGTCTGTTCAAAAG
Source organism: Candidatus Tumulicola sp. (assembly GCA_049585095.1). Taxonomy (GTDB): domain Bacteria; phylum Vulcanimicrobiota; class Vulcanimicrobiia; order Vulcanimicrobiales; family Vulcanimicrobiaceae; genus Tumulicola. Next base: position 6,372 of record JBAUZB010000145.1, on the reverse strand, counting down.
ATCATCTGTTTCTTACGACCGCTGGCTGGAAGCGTTTGGAGGATGCCGTCGGGCTCGCCCTCAGTCCGGGCAAAATTGCGACCTGGAAACACTACGCCGAGCTGGCGGTAAACGGTATTCCTGCCCACCGCGACCCTGACTGGCTGCGCGAACAGCGGGCTGCCGGACTATCTGCGCGGATGATTGCCGAGCGCGCCGGCGTGACGCTCGATACGATAAAGCACGCATTTCGTAGATATGGCATCGCAGTCAGCAATCCAAGCGCGGTTTGGAAGAACTCTCATACCGCTCCACCTTGGAATAAGAACGTACGGTACTGCAACATCAAGACCCGCGGTACAAAGGGCCGAGCGAGGGTGCGGCGAGGAAGCGAATCGCACTTATGGCGCGGGGGTATTACGCCTGAAAGAAAGCTAATTGGAGCTTGGACGCAGCACCAAGCGTTCCGCGTGCACCAATCGAACAGCTTTCGCTGTGTATTGTGCGGAGGCGGCAGAGATATGCGCGCCCATCACGTGGATCCGGTTGCTAACAACCCCATGAGGGCGTACGACGTTACGAACCTCACGACGGTCTGCGAGGAGTGCCACCGTGAGCTGCATCGGCGAAACATGGAGCTCGTTCTCCTCGACCATACGGAACTAGGGCGCCCATTTGCAGAGTTTTGGTCTCTCATAGGTTCCCGATCCATGAGGAAACCGCTCGTTCGTAAGAAAAAATGGGCGATGGTACGGCATTTTGTCCCGATTGAGGCGATAGAGTACGTTGGCATTCGCGAAACGTACGACGTGGAAGTTGAAGGTCCGCATCACAATTTCGTGGCGAACGGGCTCATCGTTCACAACTCACGGAATAGCGCCAGCTCGAGGGCCGTGCCGACGAGCAAACTCTTGGAAAAGGTCCAAAGCGATCCTGTGTTTCCATTGGAATGGGGACGAAACAAAGCGGGGATGTCGGCCGATGACGTCCTGGATCCGGGGGACGAAGAGGTTGCCAAGAGTGTTTGGCTGAGCGCGCGCGACGCGGCCGTCGAACACGCGCGCCGATTGCTGGAACTCAAAGTCCACAAGCAAGAACTCAACCGAATTCTTGAACCTTTCTTGTGGCATACGGTGATCGTGACGTCGACGGAGTGGGAGAATTTCTTCACGCTGCGCTGCGCGCCAAGCGCGCAACCCGAAATCCGGGAGGCGGCGGTGCGCATGCGCGCGGCGCTGGCGGCGAGCACGCCGCGACCGGTCGCACACGGGCAATGGCATCTGCCGTTGCTCCAGGACGACGAACGCGCGCTCGACATCGAAACGCAGAAGAAGATTTCCGCCGCTCGTTGTGCCCGCGTGTCGTATCTTACGCATGACGGGAAGCGCGAAATCGAAAAAGATCTCGAGCTTCACGATCGCTTGAAAACCGAGCGGCATCTCAGTCCGTTCGAACACGTCGCAACGCCGGCATCCGACGTCGCGTTCCATGCAAACTTTCGTGGCTGGCTGCAGATGCGGCACGAAATCGAAGCCGCCACCTGGTCGTCGCTGGCGGCAACCAACTAGCGCGCGCTGCCGCAACGACGGCTCGCATCCAAGGGTTACCCGAGGGTCGCTCGTCGCACCGCGTCCGTGCGGCGCTCCTGCTACGCCGCGCTTGCGCCTCCTGTTAAGGAAATTATGGCCTCCAGCCAAAGGCGCTCGCGTCGGAGTCCCCTCGGCAATCCTTGGACGCCGCCGTCATGGCGGCAGCGGCGTCATTGCGACGTTAGGGCGGCGGCGGAGCGCGTGAGGAGGGTCGGGCGAGGCGGCTCTTGGACTGCTCGCTGTTATTTATATCGTCAGCAAAGTTCCAATCGCTGCTAGACACTAAGAATCGCTCGGAATACTAGAGGCGCCGTCGCGTTCAAAAACCCCGGCGCTATGTCCCAATCACCGCCGACGCGCCAACTTGTGATATTATCTAGCTGGAAAGGACACGTGACGATGGATTGTAGAGCGAAACCCGGTAAGCCGAAGGGTGGCAAGAAGCCCGGTCGGTAGAGCCCACACCCTAGATTTGGTAGCCCCGCTCATTCTCAGGCGGGGTTTTCGTTTTGAATGAGTCATCGCACATGGGTGCCCAAGCGCGGCCCATCCTTGACCTCGGGTTTGTTTCCACCGGAATACGTGTTCCTCAACGTGCCGCTGCCAGTGCTTCGGATGAAGCGCGGCGTAAGTCGCCTTAAGGGTGCGCTTCAGAACTGACCAAGTGCCAACTGGGTCGCAGTTTCGAGTCAAGTATGTAACAGCAATAATTTTCCTTAACCAAAGGCGCTCGCGTCGGAGTCCCCTCGGGCAACCCTTGGGTGCCGCCGTCGTTGCGACGTCAGGGAGGCGGCGGAGGGCGGCCGTCCGGGACCCGGCGTAGCGCGGCGAGTGCGACCGCAAGTAACGCCGCGAGGGCGGTCCAGGTCGGAACTTTGATGGCGAACCAGCGAACGTCGCGCGTCGGCAATTGATCGGTAAACGCGCGCCACGCCGTTTGCGCCAGCGCGTCGTTTGGAATTTTGGCATTGAATGCCGTCACCGAGGGTAGCTCGGGCGAGCGCAGCTCGAAGACGTAGATGAGGGCGGCGACCGATGACGCGAACGCGATCGCAAACCACGGCGTCACCCCAAGCCGAATCAAGAGAAACACGACCGAGAAGATGCTGGCCAGAAACAGTTTCTTCACGGCCCACACCATAATCCAGGGGATCGCCAACGCGCATAACGCGGCCGCGCTGACGTCGCGTAAGGTTCCGGTGAGTCGGATTGCCATCACCAGTGCCGCCGGAATGGCGAAACAGAGCGCAATCATGTGGAGGTACGGTCCGGCCATAACGGCGCACGCGGTCGGGAAGAAGACGAGCAGTTCGCGGCGTTCGAGCTTTCGGGCGAGCCGCGGCGCGATCCATAACCCAACGATGAGCAACAGCCCGAACGACGCCTCGCCGGCGATCGTCGCGACGGCGGGCGACGCGCCCAGCACGTGCAGCGCATACGTGAGACTGTATTGGTAGGGAAACGCGAGTTCGGATGCGGCCTGCGCCGGAAGCACCCTGTCGAGGTATTCGATGGAAGCCGGCCATCCGACCGTCAGCACGCCGATCGCGCTCATCGCCGCCGCGGTCGCCAGTAACGGCACGCGCGCCCGCGGCACGAAGCAGAGCGCCGCCAGCGCCCCCGGCACTCCAAGATGCGGCTCGATCAGCGTCAGCGCCGCGAACACACCAGCGAGCGCGTCGCGGCGACGCGCGAGTGCAGCCCCGCACGCAACCAGAAATACGAATGAGAACGGCACGATCTGTCCGGCGTCGAGCTCGAGATATCCGACGGGCAGCAGCAGGGCGACGAGGGCAATATCGGCCGGGATGCCGGTCAACGCGAGTGCCACAACCGAAAGCCCGAACGCGACCACGATGGCAACGGCGTAGAGTGTGCGGGCGCGGTCGAAGTCGAGGCGGCCGAGCGCCATAAACGGCACGAAATCGTAGGGTGGTTGTGGCGCCGGAATGGCCAGCGCCGGATGATTCGCATAAAGGGGCGTATTCCGCATGACGTAGCGTTCGCACGAATGCAGCGGCTCGTAGCGGTACGGGTTCGAACCGGCGTCGACGGCGCGGCCGGCACAGTAGAAATCTTGGAAGTCGTACATCTTGCGCCACGGGAACGCGTCGCCGAGGCGGCTGAGGTCGCGGAGCGCTGCGACGCCGAGGACGATCAGCAGCAGGACGAAGACGAGCCTTCGTCCCGGCGTCATCGGGGGTATTGTCGGGCGCGGCGCTGCCGAGCGAACTGCTTCAGGAGTAAGAACGCGAGCGTGGCGGCCGCCAGCCAGAGAGCGATGCGATGATCGATCGCGGTGGTGACGCCGGCGACCGCGTGGGACGCGCGAATTGCATCGAGCGGAACGGCAATCACGGGTCCCTGCAGCGATCCGTCGACGAGCGAATCGTTGAGCACGATCGGCGAGCCGACGTTGAACTTCAGGTCGGTTTGCACGCTTCCGATCGGAAGTCCCGAAAGCGTGTCGACCGCCCAGAGCTTACCGCCGAGATCGCCGAAATAGAGCACGCCGTCGCGCACCACCAGACCGCCCTTTACCGGGCCGGAAACGCGCAGCGACCACTTCACCCGGCCGGTTCGGGCATCGAATGCGCTCACGACGGGCGCGATCGGACTGCCGTCGTAGATGGTACCGGCGTCGTATAATGGGATCGCCGATTCATTGTACGGGGGTTCGGCACCGGTGACCGCGAGGGCCGTATCCCAGCGCGGCTTTCCGGTCGTGGCATTGAGCGCGTATACGTGTTGCCGCGCTTGGACGCCGGCGAGAATGATGACGCGCTTGTCGGACGCGAGCGGCGTGGAGTACATGCCGAAAATCTGCCGTCCGTCGGTCGCGAGCGGGCAGTCGTCGAAGGCGCCGGTGCGCGCCGGAAAGGCATGTGTCCACAGCATGCGGCCGTCGGCCGCGCGCAACGCGTATACCGCATTGGGAAAGCGGCCGCCGAAGTACGCCAAGCCCGCGTTGAGTAAGATGTTGGTCATCGAGGCGTTGGAATACAGCAGCCGGCGCCAGAGATAGCTTCCGGTGCGCAGGTCGAGCGCCAGGAACGCGCCGCTTCCGTCGACGTGAAGCACTTGGTTCCCGAGCAACGCCGGCATCGGCATGCCGCTACCGGTCAGCGCAAACGACCAGCGCCTCTTCCCGGTCGCCAGGTCGATGCCGTTGAGATCGCTCGAACCCATGCCGACGACGTTGTAGATCGGCGGATCCCACACCGGAGAGTCGGCGTTGCCGGTCCCGACGACGGCGATGCCGTTGCGGTACACCGGCGCGCTCATGATCTCGTTGTCGCCCGGCCACGCCCACGTTTGGCCGCCGGTGCGCGCGTCGATCGCATACAGCGAGTGATCGTTCGAGGCAACCAGCAGCGTTGTGCCCGAGACGACCGGCGAAGTCGACGTTCCCTTGTGCGGACCGTCGAAGCGCCAGGAGAGACGGGCGGGAAGATTCCGATTGACGACGACGTCGTTGAGGCCACCGCCGTGACGGAACTGGTCCCATACCGTCGATCGAGCGGCATCGAACACCTGACTCGCGGGCGCCGGCGTAGCTCCGAGGAAAACGAGCGCGAACGTGGCCGTGAGAGTGCGGCGAAACGCCATGAGCCTGCGCCTTAGCCGCCGCTGGACGGCAAATCCTTTGAATCGTTCGGCAGCCGTGCACTCCCCGGTTTGGCAACACTGGGACGTTGCGTAAAGTTCGCCGTGCCGATATTTCCCACCGTCGCCGAATGTGGTATAACCGTGGTCTGCGGCGCCGGACGCTTCCGCCGCCGTAGAATCTTCTCTAGGACGAAGAGGTCAGGGTGTGACTCTTACGGAGAAGCTTCGAGTTCCATTGGAACTCGAAAGCCGGCTTTCGTATGGCGACGTCGATGCTGCTATAGCCGACGACGAGCCGGCAATTCATGCGGTCGACGAGATCTTCGATTCGGCGATCCGCGCGCGCGCATCGGATATCCACATCGAGCCACTGCACGACGGCGGGCGCGTACGCGAACGCGTGGATGGCATGCTTCGCCAATCCCGCCAAGTGTCGGCGCGGCTGCTGCCGCGCGTGCTGTCACGCATCAAACTCTTGGCCGGCATGGACATCGCCGATCGGCGCTTGCCCCAAGACGGCCGCTACGCGGTCGAGCGCCCGGGCGGGTCGATTGACGCGCGCGTCAGTTCGATTCCCACGATCGGCGGCGAGCGGCTCGCTATTCGATTGCTCGATGCGCGAGCTCGAATTCCGAGCCTCGAAACATTAGGGATGCCGCGCGACATGATCGTTCGGTATCGCCGGCTCGTCCACGCGCCGGCGGGATTCATCGTCGTTTGCGGGCCGACCGGAAGCGGAAAGACGACGACGCTGTACGCGTCGATGGCCGAGCGCAACGTTGCCGGTCAGCAGCTCTGCAGCATTGAGGATCCGGTCGAAATTCGCATGCTCGGGATCGCCCAGGTTCAGGTGAATCTGCGCGCCGGTCTCACGTTTGCCGCCGGTTTGCGTGCGTTTCTGCGCCAGGATCCGAACGTGATCATGATCGGCGAAATGCGGGATGCGGAAACGGCCGCGGTGGCAACGTCCGCAGCGCTGTGCGGTCAGCTGGTGCTGACGACGCTGCACAGCACCGACGTCCTCTGCGCCGTCGACCGCCTGGTCGAATTGGGTCTTACCGCGCGCGGCGTCGCGGCTGCCCTGTCGGCGATCGTCTCGCAGCGGCTCGTTCGGCGTTTGTGCCCAGGCTGCAAGCGCCTGGCCGCGGCCGGTTCTGCCGGCGCGCAGTTCGGGCTGGCACCGGATGCGCCGGTC
>JBAUZB010000144.1:0-25988 GCA_049585095.1 Candidatus Tumulicola sp. | reverse complement strand
CTACGTGTGCGCCGTTAAGCGTAGCGTTTGACGGAGCGGCCGCTGAGCCGCCGGCGCAAGCCGAGCATATCGCAAGAGCAACCGCGGCACCGGCGTATTTCAGGAAACCACTCGTATTCAATTACCTTACTCCCTTACGTGAGTAGAAACGATCGCAGGTTACTTCTCGACCGAGACTCCCCCGCCCGGCAGGTAGAAGCTGCCCTAGGGTCGGCTTCTTTATCGGCTACTGCCGCCGACCTTGTAAGCTTGGGCTGACCCTCAATCAAGCTTGGCGCGAATCTGGGCTGCGCCACGATACCCGCTCGCTCTTGCAGGCGACGAAACAAGTACTTCGAACCCGACTTCGTCGTTACTGCGCCGGGAGCGAGGTTTAGGATGCCGACTTTCAACAATCGCATGCGTGTGCTGATCGCGGGAACGGTTCTCGCGACTTCGGCGTGCGGGGGAACCGCAGCGGTTCCTTCACAACTCTTCTACGCCTCGCACGTCACCGCGCCGCGCGCGGGTCTCGTCATTCCAGACGACAATACGTCGATTTTGAAAAAGCTTACGCAGGACGTCGAAATCGGCTCGACCGTCGACGCGAAGAACGGCGACATGGGTCCGCGCGCAATTGCGCTGGTCAGATCGACCTTCGGCCTCAAGGCGGGACAGCTGCTCGTCTGCAACTTCGAGAACTCCACGGGCACCGCTGGGAAAGGCACCACGATCGAAGTACTCAATCCAAAGCCCCACTCCAAGCCGGTGACCTTCACGCAAAACACCAAGATCGAGGGATGCGACGGTGACACAATCACCGAGTCGAATCAAGTATGGGGCACGGGAATGCTCAGCGGTTTCGTTTCACAGTTCGACCAAGCCGGTTCGCTCAAGGAGAGCTATGGTACCGACATCCAGGCGCCACTCTCCGACGCCGATGCATTCTGCGGTTTACCTTACGCGCCTGAGGACATCTACGTTTCGGATTCCAAGACCGGCGCGATCGTCAAAGTGGCATTCGTTTCCGTGAGCGGCAAAACGAAGATAACCCAAGTTATAAGCGGTTTCGGGGTTAATAAAGGCTCCGGTTGGAGCGTCTTGGGCCCATCCGGAATACAGTACAATAACCACAGAACCGGTAGTCTTTGCAACGACACACTGTATATCGTGGATGGGGTCGATAACACGGTCGTCGCCGTTTCGAACGCCAGCAACCTGCTTGATAAGAACGAGATCGTCGTGCAACCCGGCGGGAAGACCTTTAAATGCGCTCACCCGGGAGACACGTGCGCGAAGCTCGTCCATAGTGGATCTCCGCTCGACGGGCCCGTGGCTTCAGCTCTTCTGCCGAACGGAAACCTCGTCGTTGCGAATACCAAAGGTGGAAACAAGCTTGTGGAGCTGACGCCGACCGGAAAGGTGCTTGCTACTAAAACAATCGACACGAGCACGACCGCTCACGTCTTCGGACTCGTTGCAACCGGCACGAGCGATAGCGATACCGCTTTGTTCTACACCGATACCGGAACGAACACGCTCCACGAACTCAAACAGTAAAGAGTCTTAGGGCACCCCTGATAGTTCTAGTCCGGCGGTGCCCCGTTGCGCTCGATGAGTTTGCTGCTGTCTTCCAAAGGTTGATGGTCGATCAGGTATTGAAGCCCGAACGGAGCAGAGAACCGTTTAAACTTCGACGGAGACTGGCTTAAGTCGAACATATCCACGATCGAGTTGGCGCGCACGTCGGTGGAACCCAGTGAATTTGTTCCAAAGGTTTGTTCGATAAATTTAAGGACGCTGCCGAACTCGTACTGCGTCTTTGATACAAAGTGTTGCTTCGCATAGGGTGAGACGACGATCAACGGTACACGCATTCCAAGGCTCGTATAATCCAATTGAGGCGGTGGAACGCTATCGTAAAACCCGCCCCAATCGTCCCACATGATCAGTACCGCCGTGCTATTCCAATCCGGACTCTTGCCGACGGCGTTGACGATCGACGTCACCCACGAAGGGCCGAGCTTGTTACCGCTGGCGGGATGATCGGAGGCCGCGAGGGTTGGCATAACCCACGACACTTGAGGCAAGTGCCTATTTTTGATATCGGCAAAGATCTTTGTGTTGGGAATGGTGACGTTCTTCCAGTCCCGGCCGTACCTGACGCTCTTGATCGCATCGAAAGCATCCCACACGCGGCCTCCAAAATCGAGGTATGGAGACTTCAGATCGTAGGACTCGACGTAGTACTTCCAGGTTACGGCTCCAGCGTCAAGCGCGTCAGCCATTGTTTTGTACTCAGTGAAACAAGGAAACGGACCTCCAAAATCGTTTACCCGACCACTAGTGTAGATCACACCGGTCACCGTACCGCTTGGAGCGTCGCACCCCCATGGAATGCTCGATGGAGTATCGGTGAGCGACATATTGCCGTTCAATCGCGTTGTGCCCGCAATAATCTCCTGATGAGCGACGAAGCTGTCGGTCGTCGCTGTGGAAAACATGTGATCTGCCAGCCCGTATTGGCTCGCCATGTCCCAGTAAGGTTGAACCTCGGACCTCTCGATGTACGCGTAAGGATAGAATTTCGCGGGGCCAAGCGAGCCTATCGTGCCGTACGATATTTTGTCGAAGCCATCCATCTTGCCGCCATCGTATTCGATATCGAGGGTTTTGTGACTATGCTCGATATCTGTTCCGCCGAGGCAGTTGCAAGTCTCCAACGTGATAGGACGCATTCTCACAAAACGCTTCTGCGGATCCGGGTTGTCACAAATCTCCTTGAAGCCCGGAGGCGTATATGGCACGCAGGGCCCCGTCGTGCTCGTGTCGGCCCCGGGGAACTTCATAAATATGTTGTTGAAGCTGCGGTTTTCTTGAAATATGATAATGACGTGCTGAATTGGCGATGATGGCGCGGATGACCGCGTCGGAGCCGGCACGGGTGCATTTGTCGTGATTGTAGAGCTGCAGCCCGCTAGGAAAAATGCCGCGAGGGCCGCCGACGGCAGGCTCACGACCGAAGCGCCGCGAGCCCTCATAAGCGCCGCCGGCGAACTAGCGCCGTCCTTTACCATTCTTACCTCCGTGACGCAGCATGCGCCATCAACTTCCCCTTGGTTGCCGGCGAAACATAACTAGCCCCGCATCTCGTTTAGGCAAAGCCAGCCACAAGGCTCATTTTATGTCGAGGCGGCTTGCTGCGTCAACGACTTACCCGATGCCGCGCTTGTCGGGCATTTCCTCGTAATGATATGCTGCGTGAAGCCAACCAGGCGCCGGTCAGGGCCATTGGAAGGTGATCGCCTTTTCACAACTAATGCTTCCGGTGTCGTTGTGCTTAACGGAGCAAACATGCACTCATGGATAGTCGCAGCCGCTGCGGCTTTTGCATTCGTTACGTTCGTTGGCTGCTCGGGCACGCCGCAATCAAATGTCACTCCGATAGATTCATCGCAGGTTGGACCCGCTCTGGCAACGCCCGACCTGTCGCCGCTTCGTACGCAGTCCGTATTTGAGCCGCCACAGCGCGCGAGACCGCATGTGACCGAAACCGTGCTTCACAGTTTCGGAATCCGGGGCGGCCCCGACGGTTCCGCGCCGGTGGCAGGCCTGACCGCCGTGGGCGGCACTCTCTACGGCACGACCATTTACGGTGGCGACCGAAACATGGGCGACGTCGGAACGGTCTTTTCGATCACAACCTCCGGCACATATACTCAACTCTATATCTTCTCGCACGCCCACACTCGCAACGGTGGCGGATATCCGTGGGCCGGTCTGACCAACCTGAACGGCACCCTGTACGGCGCTACCACCGGATTTGGCGGAGGCGGTGGCGAGGGAACGATCTTTAAGGTCACGACTTCCAACAAGATCACACTCTACCGTTTCATGACTGCGCCCGACGGCTCACAACCGAGCGCCGACCTAACCAACGTTGGCGGAACGCTCTATGGCACCACCATTTTCGGCGGCGCAAGTACGTTCGGTACCGTCTTTGCGGTCACTCAATCCGGCAGGTATAGGCAGCTCTACAGCTTCACGGACGCGAACGACGGCTGCCCCGTCGCTAGTCTGACCAATGTGAGCGGTGTTCTGTACGGCACAACCAGTGGCTGTCGTAAAAACAACGACGGCACGGTCTTTAAGATTACGACCGCGGGTACGGAAAGGGTGCTCCACCGCTTCACAGGCGGTGGCGACGGCGCTGTCCCCGAGGCCGGCCTGACTAATGTGGGCGGTACGCTCTATGGGACCACCTCCGCTGGCGGTGGGACAGGTTGCGGTGGTAAGGGATGCGGCACGGTCTTCAAAATCACGACGGCGGGCACGGAAACGGTGTTGTACAGCTTCAAAGGCGGGAGAGACGGCGCGTTACCTCTCGCCGAGCTCACTAACGTGCGCGGCATGCTTTACGGCACAACTTATTGGGGTGGTAGCTCAAATAATCAGGGCACGGTCTTTAAAGTGACAACCTTAGGTAAGCAAACTGTGCTCTACCGCTTCGCAGGCGAACCCGACGGTGAAAGCCCATATGGCGGCGTGGTCGACGTGGACGGATTGCTGTACGGCACGACCGTTAACGGCGGCGTGAATGGCAACGGCACGATCTTCTCGTTGTCGGGATTCTGATCCGCACCGTACGTCCCGGTATTCGAGGCCTCGCACCGTACGGGCAAAAGGCGCCACCTTGCCACAGCGGTTTCCTGATGGTCTATTCGCTGTCGTTCTAAAACTTAGCCGCGAGGTTCTCCACGTTTGTTTCGTGTTCTTTAAGCGCGAGTGCGACCGCGGCCACGGGCGTGAGTGAAGCGCCCTCTTCGCCGAGTCGCACGAGCTCATCGGGCGCGAGCCCTTCGCGCAGGAGTGCGGTGAGACGGTCGTGCGTCGTCGCCTCGGTGAACTCGCGGGTGAATCCGTATCGCCGTAACGCAGCATCGGCGTACCCTTCGAGCACGGCTGCGACCGTGAGCTCGCCGCGCAGCGCGTAGACGAGCGACAGGTGCTCCATCGCAACGGCGATGTAAGCGCGATCCGGGTCTCGAGCTCGAATTTCGATTGCCTCGCGAGCTGCAGCCAACGCGCCGGGAAGATCGTCGACCGCGGCGAGATAACCTGCGAGGTTGTGTAGCAAAACGTCGAGCGTTGATTTGTCCACACTAGACCGCACGATCGGAAGTGCATCGGCCACGATCGCAGCCGCTCGCTGCGAGTGACCGCGCGCGTGTTCGGCCTCGGCGAGATTGATCGCGGCGGCCAGCTGTCCGCGCGTGTTTCCGAGTGCGCGATGCTCTTCGCCGAGCCGCTCGAACGTATGCGCCGCCGTTTCGAGATCGCCACGAAACTGGCTCAAGGTCGCACGCGCTTGGAGTAAGTACAGCCGTCGGGAAACCGAGGCCCCCGGCAACATTTCAGCCTGCGTTAGCGCCGCCTCCGCGTCGTCGAGCCGATTGAGAAGCACCGCCAAGAGCGCGTAGTGGCCGAGCGTGTCGGCCAACAACGAGTCGTCGCCACTCGCCCGCGCATGCTCGACCGACTGCGTCGCCCGTTCAAAGGCGCCTACTTTATTTCCGGACTCGAAGAGCAAATCCGCAAGCGCGCTCGATAACTGAGCGTGAAGCCACAACTCATCCCCGGGAAGTGCCGCGAGATACGCCTCGCACCTCGTCGCGCCTTCGGTTTCAAGTCCGATGCCTCCCCAAAATCTACCGACCTTGGCGAGGAGCTCGCCGCCGTCGGTAACCTTCGAACCCAAGGCACCGTCGAGCGCCGAACGCACGTCGTCGAGCTCGGTCTGCAGCGCCGACTCAACCTCGGCGGTTTGCGCACTGCTCTCGCGCCGCTTCCACAGTTCCGTAAAACGGTCGCGCAAATACCGTAGATGGCGACCCGCAATCGTGTCACGCTCGCCCGCATCGTCGAGCTTCTCTACGGCATAAGCGCGCGTCGATTCGAGCAACCCGTAGCGCAGTGCGTCACCCTGCGGCTCGGCCAGCACCAGCGACTTATCAACGAGCGACGCCAGCACGTCGAACACGTCGAGTTCGTCGAGATCGTCTCCGCCGCTCCCAACTGCGACTGCTCCCTCAAGCGTGAAGCCGTTGACGAAGATTCCCAGACGCCGGAAGAGCGCACGCTCGCGCTCGTCGAGCAGGTCGTAGCTCCAGTCGATGAGCGCGCGCAGCGTTTGTTGGCGCGGAAGCACGTCGCGGCTACCGCCGGTGAGCACGCGGAAACGCTCGTCGAGCCGTTCGCGCAGCTGGTGTGGGCTGAGCATCTTCACCCGCGCCGCCGCGAGCTCGATCGCCAGCGGAATGCCGTCGAGCCGCCGGCAGATGTCCGCCACGCTCGGGGCATTGGCGTCGGTGAGCGAGAACGCCGCGCTGGCCGCGCGGGCGCGTTCGACGAAGAGCGCGGCCGACTCGTAACGCATCAGGTCGATCGCACTGAGATACGCTGCATCTTTGGCCGGAAGGGCCAGCGACGGTACCTGGTAGGTCGCTTCTCCGGCGACGCCCAGCCCCTGCCGGCTCGATACCAGTACTTTGACCTTCGGAGCGCCGCGCAGGATTGCGGAGATTATTCGTGCCGCCGGCTCGACCAGATGCTCGCAGTTGTCGAAGACGAGCAACATATGCTTCGTCTTGAGCGCGCGAACGAGGTTCTCCACCGGATCGCCTTCGGGCGCGAGCGTGAGCCCGAGTGACAGCGCAACGGTCGATGGAATGTACTCGCCCTTGGTCAGCGGTGCGAGCTCGATGAACCAGACGCCGTCGCCGAAACCGTCGAGCAGACTGGCCGCGACCTGCAAGGAGAGGCGCGTCTTGCCGACGCCGCCTGAGCCGACCAGCGTGACGAGTCGATGCCGCTCGCTGAGCGCAACGATTGCGCTCGTTTCCATTTCGCGACCGACGAACGTGCTGAGCTGCAACGGTAAGTTGTTGGGGAGCACCTGCAGTGAGCGCAGCGGCGGAAAGTCGGGCGCGAGATCGGGATCGAGCAGTTGGTAAACGTGCTCGGGGCGCGCAAGGTCGCGCAGCCGGTGTTCGCCGAGATCGCGCAGGCTAGCCTGAGCTGGAAGCGCCCCCTGCACCAGATCGGTCGTGACGCCCGAGAGGAGCACCTGACCGCCGTGGCCGATCGCCAGCAGCCGCGCGACGCGATTGACCGCCGGGCCGACGTAATCGCCCTGGTCTTCTTCTAAAGTCCCGCTATGAACGGCCATGCGTACGGTAATCGCGCCCACGTCCTGCGATCCGGACAGCGCGTGCTGGGCGGCGATCGCTGCGGTCACGGCATCAACCGCATCGGCGAAGACTGCGCAAAACGAATCTCCGACCGTCTTAAAGACATGACCGTGGTGAGCGGCAATCGTCGAGCGCAGGATCTCATTGTGTGCGCCGAGTGCGTCGCGCATCCGAGCCGGATCCTCTTCCCATAGACGCGTGCTGCCTTCGATATCGCTGAAGAACAGCGTCACCGTGCCGCGCGGCAATTGTGGATCCCGAGCCCGCGCGTCACCTAAGCCCGCAACGACAACCTGGACACTGGGGCTCTCAATACCCGCGGGCTTAATCATCGTCGCGTGATCGCCGGGTACCACGAACCGCGCATGATCCGGAAATGGCTCGATCGACGACGCCGGCAAGACGAACGCATCGCGTTCGCCGGCAACGACACGCAGCTTGAATGCCGTACCGTCACCGTAGACGTCCGGCCACGCGGCTCGCAGATTCGTTATGAATTTGCTGCCGGTGGCCATATCTCGCGCTTGACGGTTGGCGCCGCGAAACAGATTGGCTTTCCCAATCCCCATACTGGGCGTGCCGAACATGAAGAGGTGAGAAATCCGCGCGCGTGTCTGCGGATCGAGTATCGCTTGTTGCGCCACTAAGCCGCCCATACTATGTGCTATCAAGGCGATACCGCGATACTCGCTCAACGGCCGCACCGCGAGCATTGTGCGAAGATAGTATCCGAGCACCTCAAGGTTAGCGTCGGCTCTCCAGACCTGAGCGACGTCAAATCTCAACGAGGAGGAGTAGCCGATGCCGAACACATCCCAGGGCTCCAGCTCCTTAACGCTCATCAATATATCCGGAAAGGATCCCCATGTATTCTGAGCGTGACCCAAAAAGCCGTGAAGAAAGACGATCGCGCGATCGGCACCGGCGGCGCGAAAATCAACCCGAACCGGACGATCGGATTCGCTCATCAATAAACCCTAGCGCTTACTCTGGAAGGCTCGTACGCGATAGCGCACGTGGATTACTCCGGTAGGAAAACGGCGCGTCTCAAGCAGTTCGAGGTTCCGTCGTGAGGCGGCTCGGAATGTCGGTTTTCCGCCGCCTACGATCACCGGGTTGAGAAAGAGGTGACATTCGTCAACGAGGTCGGCTTCGAGCGCAAGCCCGGCGAGCTCGGCGCCGCCGATGTTGATGTCGTGCTCCGATTCCCGCTTGAGCTTCCGAACAGCCTCGAGGTCGAACTCCCGTTCGACATGCGTGTTGCGTGTCGTAGCGCCTGTGAGCGTTCGTGAAAAGACGATTTTCTCGGCCTTCTGCCAGACCCGTGCAAAGTCGCGATGCTCGGGTGGATAGCCCTCCACCGGCGCATCAAAGTGAGCCATCGTCTCATAGAGTCGCCGCCCATAAAGATAGGTTCCGATCGGCCGCAACAACTCAGTGACGAACGCGTGTACTTGATCGGGATTGACCCAATCGAAGGCACCGGTTTCATCCTCCACATAACCGTCGAGCGACGTACTGGCGATGTAGATCAACTTCGACATACGAAACCCTTCCCTTAACTAAGTACGGAGAGGACGACCACTCGCGGACGACCACGTTCAGCAGCCTCCCAAGCTTCGCTCACCATCGATAACGGAAACGTTCGAATCGGTACGTCAACTGCGCCGTCCGAGATCAACTGAATGTAGCGCGGAATTTCGGCTATAATATCGGTGATCGACGCAGAGCCGGCGCCGCTTCCGGTTATGCGTAGCTTGCGGCTACGCAAGAGTGCCGCAGGAACTGCTGCCTGCGAGCCTGCGGCAGCGCCGATTTGCACGTACGAGATGTCGGCGCGGTCCGCCTCGAGCCCACGTCTACCGAGCGCTGCAAACGCGCTTTCCGCCGGTGCACCCCAGAGAAAGTCGAGCACGATATCAGGAGACGACCCTTCGAGAGCCTGAAGGATTGCTGCCCCGTCGCGCTCATGATCGCCGCTTAATGCGACGGTGGTAGCGCCGGCCTTGACCGCATCGGACAGGCTTTGTACGTCACGACCTGCGCCGGCAACGCGCGTTGCACCCAGAATGCGCGCATTCTGTGCTGCGAGAAGTCCCGCCATTCCGGTGACGCCAAGAATCAGAACGTTATCGAGTCTACCGATTTCTGTGCGGCGTGCCTGGAGGGGTAGCCAGGACGCAAGACCCGGGTTCACACCCCCGGCAACCCGCGCCGGGTCGGCGCCTTCCGGGAGCGGTATCCATAGGAATGACGGCACGGAGATTCGTTCAGCGAGCGTGCCAAAGGGCGGTTGTGGGAAACCGGAGTATCCAAGCGCGCCCTCTGCGGAGCGAACGACGGCGTCGACCCCGGGGATAAGCGGCCACTGGCCGCTGCTTCCGTAGTGCCGGCCACTTGCAAGGCCACGCACGATCGGATGAATGCCCGCCGCGACAAGCTCGACGACTTGCCGCCCCTCATGATCGCCTGGCTCTGCAAAATCGCCGTAATGCGCACCGTCGCCGGGCGCTCGGACCAACGCTGCTTTCATTTCGCCCTAACTAAGTAAGATTCGATGATTTTCCTCTAAAGAGGCCGCGCGGATACGCGGGCCGACCGCGAGGGAAAGGCCGGTAGCTCGGCTCCTTGAGCGAGAAGTAGGACGTTTCAGAAGTATGTGCGGCGGAATTCGATGCGCGCCGTGGACGTGATCGACGTCAAGACGGGTAAACGCGCAGCAAAATCCACATCTGCGACTTCCAGGGCTGTTTTCACTCTTTCGAGACGGATTCCAGACCGATCGCGCTCGCCGTGAGCCCGCTCGATGGAAACCTCTACGTTGCTAACAGTGGCAGGAGAGCATACAGGCTTACGATCGAACCGGTAAGTTCCTGACGACCATTTATCTTCGGGACTTCTTGCGCGCCGCTCTCGCCATCTCGCCGTAAAGCGCGATTCTGCCGCGCTCCTTGGACCAGGGCCAGTCAACCGGGCAAGCGAACCCAAGCCTAGAATCCGCTTTAATAGGAGTTCATCGTGAAAAAATCGCTATTTTTCGTCCTCGCGCTCGCCTTGACGGCCGCCGGCTCGTCCGGCTCGACCGCGCGCGCTGCGTCGAGCGACAGCGCCGCGATTACCGCACTTTACAAGCAGTTCGCCGCGGTGTTCGAACACAAAGATCTCAACGGGATCATGTCGTTGTACGTCCCGAATGACAGCCTCTTTGTTTTTGACGTTGGGCCGCCGCGCGAACATCGTGGCTGGAACGACTACCGCGAGGATTGGAAAGCGCTGTTCGCCGGGTTCAAGGACAATCCGACCTTCGAGATCATCGACTTCGGAATGACCATCGACGGCGACGTCGCCTACACGCATAGCGCGCAGCGCATTAGCGCTAATACGGGCGCCAAGACCCGCACGACGGTCGTCGTTCGCGTTACCGATGTCCTTCGCAAAATCAACGGCAAATGGCTGATCGTCGAAGAGCACGTCTCGATCCCAGTGGATCTCAATACGATGAAACCGGATCCGCTCTCGAAAACCTAATCCGCAGCGATTGATCGAGTTGAAGCCGCCTTACTGACCTCTTGTACTGCGTCATCGAAACGAGCCCTCCGGCTTTCGCGCCACAATAAGCACTTTACGGACACGCGGCGGATCGCTGCCGCGGCGGACGCCGACATCAGCTTCGTGCAAAATCGGCTCGGCACCATCGCGCATCTCTGCTCGCAGCAAGTCGGCACGCTTCAGCATCGCTCGGTAGTGCGCGAGCTCGCGGTCACGCGCATCGCCGAGCTCCTCGACGTTCAAGACGTTTAGCCCGGCGGCTTGAAAATACGGCCGATAGTCGCGTACGACGGTCGGCACCTCGACCGTGGTCAGTTTTTCCCATGTGGTGATCACCGCTCGCCCACCCGGTTGCAAAATTCGGGCGATTTCTACCGCTGCGGCGCCTGCGTCGATGAATTGCAGCGAGTCAATGCTCACTACAGCTGCAAAGCCTGATCGCGGTAGTCCAGTGCGCGTGGCATCGGCAACGACGAACGTCGCGTGCGATGACATGCCGATTTCTTCCGCTACACGCCTTGCCTCGCGTATTGCCACCTCCGAGAAATCGATTCCGACGACGTTCGCACCTGTGCGCTGCGCGATCCACAGACCAGGTCCGCCCAAGCCGCACGCGAGGTCGACGAACTCGTCGTTCTCGCTCACTTCCAACTCAGCGGCGAGACGCTCTAGGACGGCGCGGTGAACGGAGCTGAGCGGCACGACCCATTCCGGCAGGTCGAAAGAGCCGTCGGAAAGCGCCGAACGGTACGCGGCGCTACGCGCCAGGCCGGAATAAATGAGATCGTAAAGCGACGGATTCACTTACGTAATACGGCATCGGCCCGCAGCCCAGCGACTATGGATTCACCCACAAAAAGATGCGCTCGGACAATTCTTGCTACGCATTCAACGACTTCCTGAGCAAACGTGGACTGGCTGCCGGCTTTATCCCTCTTTAGGAATTGCCATCGCCTGCGGCGTTTCCCAAGCAAGGTTCTCAGTCGGAATATCGCAGTGTCTCCTCAATCCCAGAGCGGGGCCCGAGCGGTGAACGTACAGACTATGAGGTCGGTAGTTGGGCTCCTGCAGACCATAAAAGGCACGGCGGGTTTTGAGGGTTCTGCAGGGCTCGACGGGAGGTTGCCTGGCGACGTTCAATCGGTATCGAGACGATCAACTACGCGCAATGTCGGCTACCTAGTCGGGGGAAAGTGAGGCGGCGCGATGACTCAGCCGCTGGAGTTCGACGTTATTGTTGTCGGCGCAGGGCCGGCGGGAACGGCCGCGGCGCTGCGGGCAGCGGATCTCAGCGCGAAAACGGCGCTCGTGACGCGCGGCGCGTTCGGAGGAATGGCTGCAAACGAGGGGCCGATTCCGGTTCGCACGTTGGCGCACGCGGCGCGCTTGGCGCGCGAGGCGCGACAGCTGTGGCGTTACGGGATCGTTGGCGAGCCGCCGTCGCTGGATTATGCGCGTCTTATCGCACGAGCGCGCGAGGTCGTTGCCGAAGCGCGGGACCACTCGACGCTGCTCGACCAAATCACCGAGGCCGGCGTGACGCTGTTCGAGCAAGCCGGTAACGCAAGTTTTCTCGACCCGAATACGATAAGCTGCGAACGAGCACCAATACTGCGAGGCGAGAAGATCATTCTGTGCTGCGGCGGCGTAAGCCGTCCACTTTCAAGCCCTGGATCGGAGCTGGCGATGACGCCGGCGGACGTGTTCCTGGCAACCACCGCGCCAAAGTCGCTCATCGTTATCGGCGCCGGAGCTACGGGCGCGCAAGTCGCGTCGATTTTCAATGCGCTCGGGACACATGTAACAATCTGCCAAAGCGGCCCTCGGATCGTTCCGACCGAAGACGCGGACGTTTCCTGTGAGGTCGCGGATTGTTTTCGCCAGAATGGCATCGACGTTTGGCTAGAGTTCGGCACGATCGACCGCTTTGAGCGCACCCAGAACGGCGTGCGGATGGTGATGAAGGACGATCCGAATCGTCCCTTCGCCGACGCCGATGCGGTCGTTTCGGCTATCGGTTGGGTGGCCGACGCAGAGGCGCTGAACTTACCCGCAGCCGGCGTCAAGACCAATGAGCGCGGTTTCATCACGGTCGATGCTCGGCTGCGCACGAGCGCACCTCACATTTACGCCGCAGGAGACATCCTTGGCCGCTCGATGCTCGTACCGCAAGCAGTTCGCGATGGCTTCGTAGCGGGCAGCAATGCCGTCAAACACGAGCTGTCCGAAGATCGACGAGCGGTCGAACCTATCGGCAGCTTCACGGATCCGGAATATGCCAAGGTCGGCATGACCGAAGAGGAAGCGAAGGCCGCCCACGACGTGTTGGCGGTTCGCGCGACGTATGCCGAGACGACGAGAGCCATCATCGACGGACGGACGCGCGGTTTTTGCAAAATTGTCGTGGATCGCAACGACTTGTCACTCCTAGGGTGTCACATCGTCGGGGAACGCGCGGTTGAAGTGGCGCAGATGGCAACGCTCGCGATGACGGCTGGTCTCAAAGTGGACGATGTCGCACGCGTACTGTTTTCATTTCCGACGTACGCCAACGTCCTGGGTCGCGCAGCCCTTCGCGCAACCCGTGAACTGAGGAAGCATGGCTACTTGGTCGTGTAGTGGCTATTAAGGACCTTGGCGTGACTACGAGTAGCTCATCGCATCTCGAAAAGCGATTGGTTCTTTGCAAGGGCAGCCGCGGGCCTACGCTCTAAATCGGCCTAGGCGTCGCTGGCCACGTCGTAGACCGTCTTTGCCGTAGGCGAGTACCAACAGCTTGCGCGTAACGGCGCGGATGATTGGCACGATCGGTGGCGTGGCTGCGGGAAGGTTAAGGGCTACCGATTCTCCTTGAGCAGCTCTTGAATATCTATGCCGCGTTTGATTGGGTATAAGAGACTCCACACGACCTTTAGGTTTGTTTGAGGATTGGTGATCGGTCGCGTCACATAGGTGTAGTACAACGCACTTAGCGACATCAGTTGATCTCCGGCTCTAAACGTCTTGGCGACGCCTCCACCGAGCGGGACCGCCCATTTATTTTGCGCCGCCGTCCAACTAGCCGTGATAATCGGTGCGGTTGAAATGGCCCACCCGTCTTTCAAGTTATAGTTGAAGAACGGCTGAAAAAGAGCGGCGCTAAAGTTGGGTCGATTCGCCTGACCGGCGAACGACCAGAGCTGTGTTACCAGCATCCCCGTTACGATGTGCCCAGGCATGATCAATGCAGCGGCGGCTGGGCCAATGGCCCACTTTCCCGCCCCGAGCGTGCCCGGCGATGCCGTCGGGAACTGAAATATCGGTCCCGCGCCCCAGATTAGAGCGCCGGGCCTAGTCTTAGGCGCAAAATAGAACTGCTCTTGGATATCGCCCAAGCCGAAGGTCCACGGACAACCGGCTGTGGCACAGCCCTGCGGCGACGCGAAAGATGGATTGTCGATAATTGGAATGATCGTGCGCACAACAAGATTCATGCTTTTGCTAAGCATGAATGGGATAACGGGCTGAACGTTGAGGTTGTATTGGTACCGCGTATAGGGTCCGACGCCGTAATTAAAGTTGTTTTGGAACGGGATGATCGCTATGTTTCCCACCGGGTTTTGCGAGATTTTGATGATCGCTGCCTGGAGCGCCGCCTGCTGTGCTGGTGTTAGTCTGCTCAGGTCCGTGGCTTGCGACGGTGGGCTCGATGCATCAGAAGACTTTGCCGGAGAAGTTTCCGACGAACCTTCCGGCGAAACGCTCGCTGCCGGTGCAGGCGTTTGGCCGAGCGGACCGGGGCTCGCCAGGCCTTGTGCCAGTCCCATCGATGGAGTGATGAGCGCGATCGCGATCGCGAAGGCTAGTAGGCAGGTCACTGATACCACTCAATCGTTACGAAACCGTTACTCGTGTTGTCTTTCGAGCCTCGGTACATTCGAAAACCTATAGCACTCGGTTCGACGAACGAGGATCCTCCGCCGCCGCCACCGCCGCTGCCGCCATAATATCCACCGCCGCCGCCGCCGCCACCACCATAATATCCGCCGCCGCCGCCGCCGCCGGCCGGACATCTTCCATCGCAAACCGCCTTGCCTCCGGCACCACCAACTCCTAATTTGCCAGGCTTTCCGCGTTGTCCGTTTCCGGAAGAGCCGCTACCGCCGTTCCCACCCAAACCACCGTGGGTTTGCGTACCACCAGTTCCCCCGTCTCCAGCGCCGACGCCAGAAGCATCCTGGCCGCGACCACCCGTACGCGCTCCGCCTGGACCACCTTGGCCTTGGGTGTAGCTACACAAATCACCACCTGCGCCGCCTCCCCCGCCCGCGACAACAATGCGATTTGCTAGACTTTGCCCACCCTCGCGCACATCGCTCGCACCTCCGCCTCCGAACGGACCACCACAGTAACCCCACTGTTCGCCGTTCCCGCCACCGTCAAATCCGCCGCTGCTGCCATTCGTAACGCCGCCAACGTAAACGTACAGCGTTTCATTTGATTGCACTGGCACGATAGCATGAACGTGCCCGCCACGTCCGCCAGGCGTATAACCCGTGCCGCTTCCACCCCCTGCGCCGTCAGCAATGATCGTGACTTGCGTTACGCTACTTGGGACCTTAAAATGTTGCGGCTTTCCTGTGTAGTGAAATGATTTAAACTGTGCGACTGCGTAAGAACGAACTAATGGCATCGTTACGCCGGCGCTCCCACTTGGCGGAAGTCCCGCACATCCTGAAATCAGACTTGCGCATCCGAGAACTGTTATGGGGCGTGTCAGTCGTGAATAAATCATTTCAACCACTCACCTATTCAAACTTAACCGAACGATGAAACCGCTGAGCTTGATGCCGTATCCGCGACCTTCAGCGCGCCGTAGCAGAGACCTGTTCGTGCCGCTTGGCTTGGTTTCGAACCGGGACTGGGTCCCCAACAACGCGAATCGTCTTCAAACCGTTTAGCTACGAGGAGACCCGCGAATGAGTATCTTCGCTACCAATCGCTACGCGTTGAGTCTGAGCGCGGCTGCCGTATTGCTTGCGGGCTGCGGCGAATCGCAGCCCCCGCTTAGCGTGCCAGCGGCGGGATTGACGCCGCAACAATCGCTCACGAGTCAGGCGTACCACATACTCCACGAATTCGGCAAATCGGCGGGCGACGGCACGAACCCGTATGCGGGACTTATCGTCGTCAAGGGCACGCTGTATGGCACGACTCTTTATGGGGGCTCTAACAACGCTGGGACGGTGTTCTCGATCACCAAGTCCGGCGAGGAAACCGTACTTTACAGTTTCGGCGGCTCGGGCGACGGCTCGGAACCGGTGGCGGGACTTCTCGACGTCAACGGCACGCTCTACGGCACGACAGTCGAAGGAGGCGCAAACAACTCCGGTACGGTCTTCAGCGTCACGCGGGGTGGCAAGGAAAAAGTGCTTTATAGTTTCCCCTACACCGGAAACGGCGGCGATCAGCCTTACGCGGGCCTGATCGACGTCGACGGCACGCTATACGGCACGACGTATCAAGGCGGCGCGCTACCCTGCGGGAATGCTGGCTGCGGCACGGTGTTCAGCATCACGACGAGTGGCACGGAACGTCTGTTGTATAGCTTCGGCAAGCAAACCAACGATGGCTTGTATCCGCAAGCAGCCCTGCTCAACGTCGGCGGCACGCTCTACGGCACGACCACTCAAGGCGGTAAGTATAAGCGCGGAACCGTCTTCATGATCAGCACGGCGGGGAAGGAGCACGTGCTCTATAGCTTTGGGGCAAACGCCAACGATGGCACGCTTCCTTCGTGTGGGTTGATTTACACCAAGGGTGCGCTTTACGGCACGACACAACACGGCCCAGGCCCGCAATATGCCGGTACGGTTTTCAGCATCACGAAGTTCGGAAGGGAACGGTCAGTTTTTAACTTCACCGGAGGCGACGGCAGTCAACCCATCGCAGGTCTGATTAACTTTAAGGGTGTGCTTTACGGCACGACGGTAATGGGTGGCGTGAAAAATGTCGGCGTTGTCTTCAGCCTCACAACGAGCGGTGAGGAGACGGTGTTGCACAGTTTCAGCACCGGAAGTGGCATAATCCCTTACGCGGGCCTGGTCGTAGCAGATGGCACGCTGTACGGCACGACATATGGTTCCGGCTATCAGCACCACGGAAACGTCTATTCCTTAACGCCGTGAACGGCAAACAGATCATTTCGCAACCTTTAGTTGGCGCCCCGCTCGGGATTTATCTAAGTTTCGAACGGAAAGATGCGGTTCCAATCGTTCTTCATGCTGACGACGATCCAGCCTCTGGTCTTCGCAGTATCGGCCAGTGCCTGCGTAAATGCGCCGAATTTGGTATCAGCGTGCCCGCTGCCCGGCCCATAGGCATACTCCCGTGTCTCGTCATCGTGTAGCACCAGGGCCATGAGGCGCGCGCCTGCGCCCGACTCGGTGTATTCGAGCATTTGCTGGTCTCCGGCCTTTCTTGTGCGCCGGCACGCGTCGCTTGGCAACGGAGGCTCGAGTTTCTTCCCACATCCGAGGCATTGGAGGACCTTCATCGAGCTTACGAAAGACGATTCCCTTAGCAAAGAGCCTTTGTGATTCAGATGCGAAAGTGACCGGTGTCCTATCGCGATGCTAACGACGGGGACACGCCAGGGTGAGAGCAAGTGGTGGCGCCCCTATTCGTTCCTGCAATCGAAGCTGCCGAACGGCCGAGAGGATTGTCAAATGAGCCCAAAAGCAAAGATGACCGATGCGGCAGTGGATGACGTAACATTGCCGGTGCAGGAGGTGTTGCCATTTCCCCCCACGCCATCGGCCAGCATTGCCGGCCGCACGATGCAGGAGTCAGTGTATCATCAGCGCGCCACGCCGCATCGATTGCCCGACGATGCACCAAATATTCTTATTATCCTCATCGATGATGCCGGCCCTGGCCTGCCGAGCCCATTGGGCGGCGAAGTGCACACCCCTACACTCGAACGCGTGATGAAGTCGGGCGTTGCCTACAATCGCTTCCACACAACGGCGATGTGCTCGCCAACTCGCGCTTCGTTACTTACGGGTCGCAATCATCACCACGTTAGTGCTGGTCAGATCGCAGAATTTGCAAATGATTGGGACGGATACGCCGGCATCCAGCCAAAGAGCAGCGCCATGATTCCAGAGGTATTGAAAGACTACGGCTACAGTACTGCGGCCTTCGGAAAGTGGCATAACACGCCGGCCGACCAAACGACCGCCGCCGGTCCCTTCGATTTTTGGCCGACTGGTTACGGCTTCGAATATTTCTATGGTTTCCTCGGCGGCGAAGCGTCGCAGTGGGAACCAAGTCTCGTACGTAATACGACGCTCGTTGAGCCTCCGAAAACGCCGGAGAAGGGCTATCACCTGAGCGAAGACTTGGCAGACGATGCCATTGACTGGCTACGAAAGCACGTAGCGTTTCAGCCCG
The DNA here is from genome assembly GCA_049585095.1 of Candidatus Tumulicola sp. Taxonomy (GTDB): domain Bacteria; phylum Vulcanimicrobiota; class Vulcanimicrobiia; order Vulcanimicrobiales; family Vulcanimicrobiaceae; genus Tumulicola. Next base: position 7,776 of record JBAUZB010000144.1, on the reverse strand, counting down.
ATAAGCCATTCTTCATGTATTGGGCGACGGGCGCCGTTCATGGCCCGCATCACGTGCCTAAAGAGTGGGCAGATAAGTATAAAGGTAAGTTCAACGATGGCTGGGACGCATATCGCGAGCGCGTCTTCGAGCGAGCGAAGATGCAAGGTTGGATACCTCCTCAAACCCAACTTACTCCACGCCACCCGGCGATGGCCGCGTGGGATAGCATCCCCGAAAACGAACGCCCGTTCCAGCGCCGCCTGATGGAAGTGTTCGCAGGGTTCGCGGAACACGCTGATACTCAGGCGGGCCGCGTGCTCGACGAAATCGATCGTCTCGGATACGGTGATAACACGCTCGTGTTTTACATCTGGGGCGATAACGGGTCCTCAGCCGAGGGACAGAACGGCACTATAAGCGAGCTACTCGCTCAAAACAGCATTCCGACAACTATCGAGCAACACATCAAAGCGTTGGACGAGCTTGGCGGCCTTGACGTGTTAGGTTCGCCTAAGGCCGACAACATGTATCACTCCGGTTGGGCCTGGGCTGGCAGCACACCGTACCAGGCCACGAAACTCGTGGCGTCGCATTTCGGAGGTACGCGAAACCCAATGGCGGTCCAATGGCCGGCGAGGATCAAGCCCGACGCGACGCCGCGATCGCAATTCCATCACGTAAACGATGTAGTTCCAACCATCTACGAGGTGTTGGGCATCACCCCGCCTCTCGTGGTCAACGGCATCCCACAGGATCGAATCGACGGTGTGAGTTTCGCTTACACCTTTGACGATCCAAACGCGCCGGGTCGCCTGTTGACCCAGTATTTCGAGATCATGGGGAGCCGAGGAATTTACCACGATGGATGGTTCGCGTCCGCCTTCGGCCCCCGCATCCCATGGGTTCCGGGGATGTCGGCGAGCCTTTCAAGCTGGACACCCGATGATGACGCGTGGGAACTCTACAACATCGAGGAAGACTGGTCTCAAGCCAACGACCTCGCAGCGCAAATGCCAGAGAAGCTCGTCCAAATGAAAGAAACCTTCGCTATTGAGTTTGCTCGAAATAATGGCTACCCCGTAGGTGGTGGGCTTTGGATCCTCTTGCACCCTGAACATCGCGTCGCGTCGCCGTACACCGAATGGACATTCCCGGGACGTATCACTCGAATGCCAGAGTTCACCGCACCGCGGCTCGGAAGCATTCCAAATCTCGTGACCATTGACGCGCACGCGCCAGCCAACGCAAACGGAGTTCTTTACTCGCTCGGAGCGTTCTCCGGCGGCTTAACTTGCTTCGTTCAGAACGGTATTCTTTGCTATGAGTACAACCTATTCGAGATCGCACGCTCGTACATCAAAGCGACCGAAAAGATGGTAGATGGCAAAGTGAAAATCGAAGTGCTGACAACGTACGCCGGCACCCCTAGACCTGCAGGCTCGCTGGACGTGACCCTCAAGATAAACGGGGTCGTCATGGCGCGGGGTGAAGTGCCGGTCTCGGTGCCACTGGCGTTCACGGCCAACGGATGTCTACACATCGGGACCAATCTCGGTTCTCCAGTTTCGCTAGATTACTACGATCAGGCTCCTTTCACGTTCAACGGTGTGATAGACCAGGTACACGTCAAATACATCTGAGAATCTCGCGACCGACGCGAATAATGCTCTTATCGCAATCGGGTATCCCAACGCCGAGGGTACCTATGTGATCGATCCTCCGTATTCGACCATAACGAGGACGATTGGCGGTTTCAACGTCCTCGGCATTTCTCTCCACAAGAACAACAAGTTGCTCTTCGTGGTTTACGGCTCGGCCATCGACATTTTCGACTATCCAACGGGAAAGTATCTTAAGCGGCTCGATGGCTCTTATGGGATCTTCGGCGGTAGTGCGGTCGTCGATGCTCCAAACGCGGTGTATTAACCGACGTAGTTCACCATGCTACCGGCGACGCTTCCGCTCGCAATGCGCTCGTAGCCCAACCCGAGGCCAGCGACAATCCGCGCGCGAGTTCCAAAGCCGGGCGCTAACGGGGCGAAGGCATTTATAGATGCATTCAATACGTTTACGACGAATCAGATCGCGGCATTCGAGAAGGGGCAGCCCAAGGCTCAAGTCATCGTCATACCGCATGCCAATCACTTCGTCTACATTTCGAATAAGGGAGAAGTGCTTCGCGCTATCAATGCCTTTGTCACGCATCTGCCGACATAGCGGCTCAAAATTCTTCTTCCACGAAAAGGGGAGTCGCGGAATGCTTTCGGGCCAGCGGCCGTTCGATCAGCATGCATAAGAGACTTCGCGCTACGCGAAGTCTCTTATCCTATGCAAGTATTTTTGACGAATAACGCCCCTGGGGTGCAATCAGCAGTCGTTGTAGTCCGCTAAGAGTGAGCCAGGGTTTAACGCTTCACGGTAATCGTAACAGTGGCGGTGACGGAAGGGTTCTGGCTGTCGGTGGCGACCAACGTGCAGGAGTACGGCCCTGGCGTGCGCGTCAGAAAGCCGAACTTAATCCATTTTAGATTTTCAATCTTTATTTTGCCGAACTTCAATTCCTGAACAATGACGGTATTGTTGCAGTTGTTATCTAACCCAACGGTCATTGTTTTGCTATAGTAAAGTTTGCTTGTTCGCTCTGCACCATTGGCAACGAGCTTCACATCAGGCGGGTTCCATAGTAGCGTCGTGCTTCCATTGTTCGGGCGTTGCACGACGTTCCCGTTCAGCGAGGAAGCCTGTTGCGTGCTCGGTAGACCACCGGCACAGCCGGTCATGCAGGCGATTGCAACAAGTATTGCGAGGGCTCTCGGTAAGGTCATCGGGGTGCTCCTTCTAGAGAATCAGTCGGAAGTGGTGGTTTGCCGTCTGAGTCAAGCCGGGTTGCGGAACGTAGTTTTTGCTGTCTATGTAAGACCGGCAACTCGCGCCTTCGTAAAGCGCTTTATATGCCGGCGATCGTTGCTCTTCGGTTCAACCCAGTGCTTCGGCTGTTTGCAGAGCGCCTACTGGCAGCCGGAAAACACAAGTGCCTGATTATCGGAGCGGTTATGCGTAAGCTGCTCGCCCTCGCCTATGGCATTCTGCGATCCGGCATTCCTTTTGATGCAAATTACGCTTGACGCCGAATACGGTATCTATCCCCTTAGGCTGCGGCGCCGTGGCATTTCTTGTATTTTTTTCCGCTGCCGCAGGGGCATAGTTCGTTGCGCCCGACTTTCGGGGCATCGCGATGAATCGGTTTGGGACCGGACTCGTCGTCTTTGTTGGTGTGTAACTGCTGCGTCCGGCGATCGGCACCGGGCATCGGGCCCAAGAGTTGCTCGACTTCCTGCGGTCCGAGCCTGCCCGGCTGGGATGGCTGAGGAATGAGTTCGCCCGATGGAATCGGTTGGAACTGCGGACCGGCGGATTGCATCAGTTCGGGGGGCGGCGGCCCCTGCTCGATGACGACCCGGAAGACGCCTTTAATCGCTTCGTCCGAAATGTTGTTCTTGAGCGATTCGAAAATCTCGAACGCCTCTTTTTCGTACTCGACGCGCGGATCTTTTTGACCGTAGCCCCGCAGCCCGATACCGGTCTTGAGGTGATCCATCACGTATAGGTGGTCCACCCACTGCCGGTCGATGATCGGCAACAGCAAATAGCGTTGTTCCACCTGGCGCAGGATCTCAGGCGAGATTTCCCGTTCCTTGGCCTCGTAGGCCGCCAACGCTTTCGCGTTGAGCACCCGGCGAATCTCTTCGCGATCCTTGGTTTCCAAATCGGCGACGGTGGTGTCGCGCTTGAGCGGAAAAACCTGGTCGAGCTGGTCGATCATCTCGGGTAAATCCCACTCGCTCGGGTGCGCGTTTTCCGAGGCGTTTTGCTCGACGGCCTCATCGACCTTGCCTACGAGCGTCTGCGTCATGAACGTACGGGAGTCGAACGTCCCTTCCAGAATCGCGCGCCGGTCGGCGTAGATGATCGACCGCTGTTTGTTCATCACGTCGTCGTACTCGAGAACGTGCTTGCGAATCTCGTAGTTGTGGTTTTCGACTTTACTCTGCGCGCGTTCGATCGATTTCGTCACCAGTCCCGACTCGATCGGTTGCTCGTCGGTGAAGCCCACCCGATCCATGATCGAGGTCATGCGCTCGCCGCCGAACAGGCGCATCACTTCGTCTTCGAGCGAGATGTAAAAGCGCGACGATCCCGGGTCGCCTTGGCGTCCCGAACGGCCACGCAGCTGATTGTCGATGCGTCGGGACTCGTGGCGTTCGGTACCGATAATGTGCAAACCACCGTTGCGCGCTACGCCTTCGCCGAGTTTGATGTCGGTGCCGCGCCCCGCCATGTTGGTGGCGATCGTCACTTGCGCCGATTGGCCCGCGTCTTTGATGATTTCGGCTTCTTGCTCGTGATACTTCGCGTTGAGCACGTTGCACTCGACGCCGCGGCGGCGCAGCATCGCCGCGAGCGTCTCGCTCTTCTCGATCGATCTCGTGCCGACCAGCACCGGGCGCCCCTTCTGGTGCTCGCTGATGATTTCGTCGACGACCGCGTCGAATTTGGCTTTCTCGGATTTGTAGACGATGTCGGAGTTGTCCTTGCGCACCATCGCCATGTTCGTCGGTACGACGACCACGTCCAAGCCGTAGATGTCGCGGAATTCCCGCTCCTCGGTCTTGGCCGTACCGGTCATGCCGGCAAGATGTTCGTAGAGACGAAAGAGGTTCTGAAACGTAATCGTCGCCAGCGTCTGGTCCTCGCCACGGACCTTGATGCCTTCTTTGGCCTCGATCGCCTGATGAATGCCGTCGGAGTAGCGCCGTCCGTACATCAATCGGCCGGTGAACTCGTCGACGATGATCACTTCGCCATCTTTCACGATGTACTGCTGGTCGCGGTGGAACAGGTTCCACGCCTTCAGTGCGGCGTTGAGCTGGTGCGCCAATTCGATGTTGCGTTGATCGTAGAGGTTCGAAACGCCGAGCATCTTCTCGACTTTGGCAACGCCGGGCTCCATGATCGGCACGGCGTGCGCCTTCTCGTCGACGGTGTAGTCTTCGCCCTTCTTCAGCCGCGGAATAATCTGCGCGAACTTGTCGTACAGCTCGCCCGATTCCTGAGAGGGTCCGCTGATGATAAGCGGCGTGCGCGCTTCGTCGATGAGGATCGAGTCGACTTCGTCGACGAGCGCAAAGTACAACTCGCGCTGCACCAGGTCTTCCACCTGCCAGGCCATGTTATCGCGCAGGTAGTCGAACCCGACCTCGTTGTTCGTCACGTAGGTGACGTCGCAGTTGTAGGCTTCGCGGCGTTGCGCCGAATCGAGGCCGTGCTGAATCACGCCGACGGTCAGCCCCAAGAATACGTAGAGCGGGCCCATCCATTCCGCATCGCGGCGCGCGAGGTAGTCGTTGACCGTCACGACGGTGACGCCGCGGCCTTCCAGCGCGCGCGCGTACACCGGCAGCGTCGCGACCAAGGTCTTGCCCTCGCCGGTTTTCATTTCGGCGATGCGCCCCTCGTACAACACTTGACCGCCCATGATCTGAACGTCGAAATGGCGCATGCCCAGCACGCGTTTGCCGGCCTCGCGGACGACGGCAAAGACCTCCGGAAGCATCGCTTCCAGATCCTCGCCCGCGGCCAGGCGATCGCGGAACGCCTGGGTTTTGGCGCGCAGCTGTTCGTCGGCAAGTGCCGCGATTTCGGGCTCGAACGCGTTGACCGCTTTCGCGGTGCGCCGCAGGCGAGCCACTTCTCGCTCGTTTCCGTCGAAAACGGCTTTCAGGAATGACATACGGTTGCTAGAGATTCTCCGTTAGGGGGTTTTCCGCCCTAGGAAACCGGCAAACCGGCCTACGGCACGATGCCGAGGCCGGTTAGGGCGCCCGGCGACATGTACGTCGCCAAGGGCTTCACATTACCGTGGGCGTCGATCGGGAACACCAACACCGTCTTGGAATCGGCGACGTAAAGCAAGCCCAGCGTCGAGTTGACCTTCACGTCGGTCGGCGTCGTCAGCTGCGTCAAGTCCCCCTGAATCTTCCGGGTCGGCGGCCTATTGATGAGACCCTTGGTCTTCGGCTTGGCGAATACCAGAATGGCGGCTGAATGATTGACGCCAAGCTGTCCCTGATCGGCAATGTAAATGTTGCCGTTGGTGTCGACGTCGACGCCGGTCGGAGTCACGACGCCGGTATTCGGCCCCGCAATCGTAAAGCTCGGCCGAATGTTCACCGGAGTCGGCGTTGGCGACGGCGTCGGCGACGAGCTCGGCGAACCGGTCGGCGTGGGCGTCGGCGACGGGGTCGGGCTGGGCGAGCCGCTCGGCGTCGGTGACGGCGTCGGCAAAATGAATTGATCGACCGACGCGCCCTGCACGTTGGTGACGTAGATGCGGTTTTCGGAGTCCAGGGCGACGCCGCCCGGAACGTTCAGGCTCGGCTTCGGACCCGCGAGTTCCTGATACGGCGTCGTGCTGCCTTCGGTGAAGAGCAGCAACTCACTCGGATATTTTGCCGTTGGAATGACGTCGGCAATAATCATCAGGTTGACGTTTGTCGACGACTTCGATTTCGCCGAAATCGCAATGCCGCGCGGGCGCCCCGGAAGCGGCGCGGAGATCAGCGGAATGACGTTACCGGTCGCCAAGGCGGCAATCTCGACGAGTAACGCCGTATTCGTCGACGGATTGTAATTCGTAATCCACAGATTATGGGTGGAATCGAATGCAAGATATTGCGGCCCGTTCAACGTGGTGCTCGAACCGCCGATCTCAAACGCCGGCCCGGTGCCGCTCTTCTGCCCCTTGTTATAGATGCTTACCGCATCCTGGTTGCTGTTGCTGGCATACAGCGTCATCGAGGGGAAATTCGGCCCGACGTTCACCGACGCGCTGCCGTACGAGCTGCACGCGGCAACGACGATGGCCACGCTCAGCACGACGAACCCTATGGTAAGCCTAGCAGGCTGCATTCTTTCTCCTTGGAATTGTGCCCCTCAGTCGGAACCGGTCCCAGGTTCCCTTAGTGGGCGAAGTTTCCTGGATAATGGCTCCAATAGAGCCAAACGGCGGCCGCCAGCACCACGATGACGACGAGCGTCACGATAAATGTCGTGATGCGCCGGCGCGCGTAGGCGGGCCGGCTCGATTCCACGTCGATGATCGGTCGCGGCATGCTTAATCGGTTATACCGAACGACGCAGCGGATGGTTGAGTTCGCCGGCGGTGACGAGCCGCAGCAGCTCGCCGATCGTCACGAAGCGGTACCCGGCGCGCTCGAAGTGCTCGATGACCGTCGGCATCGCTTCGATCGTCGCCAGCTTCCCGCTGTGCAGGAGAACGATCTCGGGTGCGGTCGCATGCGCGAGCAGATGGCGTTCGATTTGCGCGACGCTTACGCTGCGCCAGTCGCCGCCGTCGTCGGTCCACAGCACGATCGAATAGCCCAGCGATTGCGCGACCTGCAGCGTGCGCTCGGTGTAACGGCCATGCGGCGGGCGCATCAGCGTTCGAACCGCCGGATCGTGCGTCAATCGCCACAGAACGTCGCGGCCTTCGAGAATTTCGTAGCGCACCGCCGCATCCGGCTCCTGATCCAAATTCGGATGCGTATAGGTGTGATCGGCAATCTCGTTGCCGTCGGCTTCGATGCGTCGCGTGATGCCGGGCCATTCTTCGGCGTCCTTGCCGATCAAGAAGAACGTCGCCGGAACGCGTTCGTCGCGCAGCACGTCGAGCAGCATTGGAGTGAAAACCGGATATGGACCGTCGTCGAAGGTTAGCGCAATGAGTTTCGG
>JBAUZB010000143.1:0-4597 GCA_049585095.1 Candidatus Tumulicola sp. | reverse complement strand
CGACGTGGCCGGCCGTCCGAGCAAATCCGCGGCGGCGGAGCAATCAACCGCCGCCGCCTGGAGCGGAGTGCGGCACTGGTTCGACCCGCGCGAAGGGCTCACCGCGATGCGCGTTCCGCTGGACTATCTCATCGCGGCGGCCTTCGGTGTCGCGAACTTCGTGCTGTCGTTCGTCGGCTATTGGTGGCCGCCGGATAAAGTGTTCGACGAAATTTATTTCGCCCGCGCCGGTGAAGAATATTTGCAGAATCTGCGCATCTACGAAAACACGCATCCGCCGCTGACGAAGCTGCTGGTGACGCTTTCGATGATGCTGTTCGGCGGCATGCCCCACGGTCACGGCCTGGGCGGCTGGACCGGGCTCAACGGCATCGTCGGTCACTTGGCCAACGGCGACAACTCGTACGGCTGGCGTTTCCTCGACGTCGTCTTCGGGGCGCTGTCGGTGATGCTGCTGTACGCATTTGCCAAGCGGATCACCGGGTCTACCGTGTTTGCGAGCATCGTCGCGCTATTGCTTACGGCCGACGGCATGCACTTCGTGCAGTCGCGCATCGCGACGCCCGAGGGTTTCGTGGTGTTCTTTGCGACCTTGGCGACGTATGCGTTCTATCGTTTCTGGATCAGCTCGCAGATCGGCGAGCGATCGCACGTGGTCGTCCCCGAAGGCGTGGTCGCCGCCGGAATCGGCGCGGCCCTGGTCGCCGGGGGGATCGTCGCCGCCGCCGGGCATTTCATTTGGAAATTCGATGCAGCGACGACCGTCGTCGTGGCGCTCTACTCAGCTTGCGGCCTGTATCTGCCGATTCGCTACGTGCTCTTTGCGCGCTGGTTCGGTGACGGGCAGCGCGAGACGACCTTCGCCGAAGGGTCGTTCGCATTGTCCCGCGGGAGCGACGGCACCGTGTATGCCGCCGACGGCGGCACCATCGATTCGCGCGGCAAAACGACCCGCGGAGCCCGTTCGCAGAGCCGTAGCGGCAAGCTGGTCTACGAGGACGAACCGCTGACGATCGAATATGATCGCGATGCGACGGTGAACTACCGGACTCCGTCGGGTGATGCGACCTACGCTCACGACGAGGTGCGGGCGAGCAACGGCGTCGAGCGCGGCCGATCGTCGAAACTGTGGCTCGTCGTGTTTACCGTCGCTCTGGGATGCCTCGTGGGCAGTAAATGGTACGGCGTGATGGGATTCGGCGTCAGCTTTGCGGTGCTGATCTTCGTCTTCCTGCAACGCTATTTCCGCAACGGGCGTACGGCGTTGTGGGGTAACCCGCGCGGATTTCGAATCGACGGGGCGATCGCGACCATCGTTTTCATCAGCGCGAGCGTGTACGCCCTGGCGTGGGCCCCGGATCTGCTTCGGCAGTCCGCCGATCCCAACGAAATTCACAACCTCAACGACGTCGTCTACCGCCAGTATTCGATGTTCGAATACCACGACACGCTCAAAGCGACTCACCCGTACGCATCCAAGTGGTGGGAGTGGCCGATCGACTTGGTGCCGGTTGCGTATTTCTATCAGGACCATCGGCGCAATCAGAGCGACGAGAAAGCCTGCTGCATCTACGAAATTACGTCGATGCCGAATCCGGCAATTCTCTGGTTCGGTTTGATTTGCGTGCCCTGGGTGGCGCTGCTCGCGTGGCGCGAACGCAACAAAGGGTACGCCCTGATCGTGCTGACGTATCTCTTGCAATGGCTGCCGTGGATCGGGTCTCCGCGTCTGACGTTCGCCTACCACTTTTACGTGGACATTCCGTTGATCTGCTTGTGTAACGCGATCGTTTTGCAGCGCGTTTGGGAATGGGGGAAGCGTCAATTCGATCTGCGTCGCGCGTGGATCGGGGGCGCCGCCGTCGGCGCCTACGTTGCGGTTGCGGTGGGGACGTTCGTATATTTCTATCCGATCCTCGCGGCCCATCCGATCCCCTGGGATGCCTGGCACCAGCGGATGTGGATCGGTTACTGGGTAATCGGACCGGGATAGCGAAGGCCGTTTTCGAGGATTACGGACGTGTCGGGACATTCGAAGTGGCATAATATCAAGCTGAAGAAGGGCAAAGTCGACGCGCAGCGTGGAGCCCTCTTCACGAAGTTGAGCAAGGAGATCATTCTGGCGGCCAAGGACGGCTCGCCGGATCCGGAGGCCAACTATCGTCTGAAGATGGCGGTCGAAAAAGCGCGCGGGTTCAACATGCCGCAGGACAACGTCAAACGCGCCATCGCTCGCGGGGCCGGCCAAACCGGGGAGCGCGAAATCGAAGAGATCCGTTACGAAGGCTACGGTCCGCACGGCATCGCCGTCGTGGTCGATGCGGCCACCGATAACCGTAATCGTACTGCCGGCGAGTTGCGCTTTCTGTTCGCCAAGCACGACGGGACGCTGGGAGAAACCGGGAGCGTCGGCTGGATGTTCGATGCGGTCGGCGTGGTGGAAGCCGATCCCCAGGGCAAATCCGAAGACCGCTTCACCGAGGACGCGCTGGTCGACGGCGTCGACGACGTCGAATACGACCCCGACGCTGCGACCGTCTACACCAATCCCGCGAAACTCGCGAGTGCGCGCGACGCCCTGCAGGCTCGCGGCCTGAAGATCTCCGATATCTATCTCGGCGCGCGGGCGAAAATGCGCGTGGCGTTGCATGGCGAGCAACTCACGGCCGCCATCGCTTTTCTGGAGGCGCTGGACGAGCACGAAGACGTGCAACGCGTTTTCAGCAACCTCGACGTCAGCGACGTGCCGTTGGAGGCGCTTACCTGAGAGTCACGCGCGATACAATTCGTGAGTACTTGCCGCGCGATTGGATCTTCCCGATCGTTTTGGTCGTTTTCGTCGCGGTCGTCGTGTGGTTCGGGCGTCAAATTCACGACTTTCTTATGCCGCCCTCGGACACGGTGACGGTGCCGTCGTTCGTCGGCCAAACGCTGACCGATGCGAACGCCGAAATCGCACGATTGAAGCTGTCGTCGGCGGTCGTCGATCATACCCCGAGCGACCGCTACCCGAAAAACGTCGTGATCATGCAGCGTCCCGATGCCGGCGAGCAGGCACGCGAAGGCCGCCAGATCTCCTTCGTCATTAGCGACGGCATCATCGCGCGTCTGATGCCGGATCTGCGGTATCAATCGATGCGCGAAGTGCAGCTCGATCTCTCGCGGGTACGGATGAAACTCGCCAAAGTGACCTACGTGAAAAGCGATATCATTCCCGAGGGCCATGTAGTTTCGCAAGATCCGGCCCCGCTTTCGAGCGTCGCCGAAGGCGATCCGGTGACGCTCGTCGTCAGCCGCGGAGGTCTGGCGGTGCTGCAAGTACCGACCTTCACCGGCATGTACGTCGACGACGCGCGCGCGCTGGCCGAAAAGACCGGAGTGAAGCTCGGGCAAATCGTGTGGACGCCGCTCGGACCCAACGGTCCGCCGCACGGCGCCGTGGTGCGCCAGATCCCCGCGCCAAAAGGAAAAATCGCGTCGTTCGAACCGGTGTCGCTTCAGGTGAGCGCCGGACCGTACGAGTCGGGATACGTCGTTCGGCAAGTGCGGTTGCTGGTTTCGGTTCCGGTCCCCGACCAAACGCAAAACGGGCAGCAGCTGGACGTTCGGCTCACCGTCACCGACGCAACCGGAAAGTACGATCTGTACCATGCCTTCTCGGAGCCCGGACAAAAATTGGACTTCACCGTAACGGCGATCGGCACGTCGCTGGTCGACATGTACGTCAACGACGAGCTGGTGGGCGAAACGCGTCTGGGTGCCGAGCCGCCGGCGGTGTATGGCAAGAAGCCGGCGACCCCCGCGCCCGAGACCCTGCCGTGAGCTCGGTGAAGCTGGCGCCGTCGCTGTTGTCGGCGAATTTCGCGCACATCGCCGAACAAATCGCCGAGGTGCAAGATGCCGGCGCCGACTATCTGCATCTCGACGTCATGGACGGCCGGTTCGTGCCCAACATCACCTGGGGACCGAAAATCATCGCCGACCTGAGACCGCTCTCACCCTTGGCTTTCGACGCCCACCTGATGATCGTCGAACCGGAACGCTATGTAGACGAGTTTCGCGCCGCGGGGTGCGACCGCATTACGTTTCATTTAGAAGCCACCCCGCATGCGCAGCGCCTGCTCGTCCACTTGCGTTCGCTCGGTGCGAAGGCCGGGATCGCGATCACGCCGCAAACGCCGGTCGCAATGCTGCAAGACATCATCCAAGATTGCGACACCCTGCTGGTGATGAGCGTCAATCCCGGCTTCTCCGGCCAGAAGTTCATTCCACGAACGTTCGAAAAAGTTCGCGAAGCTCGCGCGATGATCGATGGGCGCGGCGTTGCGTGTTCGATCGAGATCGACGGCGGAGTCGGCGAAGAAAACGCGCGCGAGCTCGTCGAGGCCGGGGCCGACGTGCTGGTGATGGGTTCGACCATTTTTGGCGCTCCCCACCCGGGCGCCGAGTTGCGCCGCATTCGCTCGCTCCTTCCGTGAGCGCGCCCCCAGCGGCGCCGGTGCCTTTGCGCGAAGACGACGTCGTCGCGGCGATTCGAGCCATTCTCGAACCGGTCACCCATCGCCGCATTCTGATCGGCATCGGCGACGACGCCGCC
>JBAUZB010000142.1:0-12927 GCA_049585095.1 Candidatus Tumulicola sp. | reverse complement strand
TTCACCGCGAACGTCGTATTGCTGGTCTGCGAGCGCCGGCCGTGCGCTCGCCAATAGCGCGGCGATGAGAAAGCCGGCCATCGTTATTCGGGGGAGTGAAATCGCGGGCTCCGTTTCGAGAAACCTTTTCTCTTACACTATCACCCAGTGCAAGCGCGGCGACCGCCCGCTTTCTTAGATCGAAATACCGGCGTCTTACCGCAGCGTACCGGCGTGCCGTCGCCGGCCGACGAAAAAACGCACGTCGGCCGTACCGCCGCATACGACGACGGACTCGGCGTCGGCGAACCGGCGCCCATCGATGTCGACGATGAAGTCCCCTTCGTTGAGGCCGACGAGCGTCCGATGGATGGCGCGCAGAAACTTGTCTTGCGGGGCGTGCGAACCGATGGCTTCCCGTACCGCGAGCGCGATCAGCTCGCGCACGTGCAATGGCGTCGCAAGCGCAAAAGCGGCCGAGCCGTCCGCCGCCACGGCGTGGAGATCGAGCGGTACCCGCACGCGAATCACGGAAGTCAATTTCTGCTGCTTCGAGGAGCTGCCTGCCGGTGAGGATAACCGTACGGGCGTGTCCCATTTCGGGAATGTGCCGGCCGACGTGCTGGTGGGCACGGTCGAGAAGCTCGTCGCCAAAATGGACGAGGCCGACCTCGCCACCATCTACGAGCGCGACGTTTCCGCGATGCCGGCCGACGCCTTCGGCGCCTTCGTCGAAGCGATGTTTGACGCGTTCCGCGAGCGCGGTGAATCCTCCGAAGACGCCGTCGAGGGCGCCGGAACGACGCTCGAGCGAATCGCGCAGCGCGACGATCGCGCGGTGGGCGCGCTGCTCGAATACGCCCGCACCAATCCGGGGCTCCTCAAGGAGACGACGGCCCTCTTCGTCGAGCAACGGCCGGATCTCGTCGCGACGCTTCCCGCGACCTTGTACGGTGCGATCGCCGAGCGCGTGTCAGCAGTGACGTGAGAGATTCCCCGCGTCGCCGGCGCTCGGGCGACGACCCGGGAGGAGGCGGTGGCCTGCCGCTGTTCCCGCTCGTCGTGATCGTGATCTTCGCCGGTTTGTTGCTCGGCGGCGTCTTGGCGCACTTCTTCGGGGGTGCGGGCACGTCGCCGCAGGCGACCCATCCTTCGCCAACGGCGGTTGCGGCGGCCGTTCCGACGCCGTTTGAAGTTGCTTCGCCGATGCGCGCGCTTCCCTCGCCGCGCGGTTCGGTCTCACCGTCGCCGGTGCCGTCGGTTCGACCGACGGCCACGGCAACCGCGAGCGCGTCGCCTTCGACCCAAGCGTTGAGGTCGCCGAAACCGACGCCGCAGGCGTCACCCAAACCGACGTTGCGTTCGACCGTCGCGCGGGCGTCGCCGACACCCGCTCGGGCAGCGCCGGCAAAGGCATCGGGCGTCGTCACCGCGCCTCCGGCGACTCCGATTCGCGCCGCAATCGCGACTCCGGCGCCCAACTACGTGGCCCCGGGTTCGGATCAAGCGGCGGGAATCGTGCGCTCGTACCTTGGGGCGATGGCGCGTGGGGACCGGGCTACCGCGACGTCCTATTTAGAGCACGGCCTTCCCAGCGAAACCTTCATGGACGCGGGTGCGCGAATCGTTTCGCTGCGTCCGAGCGCGGTCGGTTCGCAATACAAAGTGACGGCCGACGTCCAAACGTCATCCGGAGAGTACTACATCACCTTCGTGCTCGAACCCGGCGCCGGCGGCTTGCAAATCGTCGATCATTACGCGATCAAGACTCAATAAGGCCGAATCAAACTTCGGCTCCTAACCCCGTCGTGGCGCGGACCCGGAGTTGGTCGAACATTTGTTCCGACGACCGGTCGGGAGCCACCAGCGTTCCGATGACCGCGCCGACGAGACCGATGGGAATCGATATCAGACCGGGATTATCGAGCGGAAAGATCGCGTGCGTGCCCATAGCGATCGGACTGACGGCGATCAGTGCGAGCGACGAAACCAGCCCCGAAATCATTCCCCCGATGGCTCCGCCTCGCGAGAAGCGGCGCCACGAAAGCGAGAGCAGGATGACCGGTACGTTGGCACTGGCGGCGACGGCAAAGGCCAAACCGACGAGAAAGGCGACGTTGAACCCGCGCAGAGCGACCGAAAGGGCGATTGCGAGCGCGCCCACGACGACGGCCGTCGCGCGCGCGACGAACAGCTGCTCGGTTTCGTCGCCGCGCCCGTTACGCACGAGATTGAACCAAATGTCGTGCGCGAACGTCGACGATGCCGTGATGGTCAATCCGGCCACTACGGCGAGAATCGTCGCGAATGCGACGGCCGCAACGAAGGCCGCGAGCAGTGGGCCGCCGAGGTTGCCGGCCAGCAGCGGAGCGGCCAGATTGTTGTTGGCGAACGGTACGATGTAGCCGCTGTGGGCGAGCTGGCCGTTGAGAAACGCCTGGTGCTCGGGATGATGCGCGATGTATTGGATCGCTTGACCGGCGTAAAGCCGAGTGCCGATGTGTTCCTGTCCGACGATGGTCGCGGCGCCCAGACCCATGAACGACGTCGTGAGGTAAAACGCGCCGACCAGAATCATCGCCCACGCAACCGAGACCCGCGCCGCTTTGGCCGAAGGTACCGTAAAGAAACGCATGAGGATGTGCGGCAGGCCGGCGGTTCCCAAGACGAGCGCGAGTCCGAGCGAGATGAGGTTCCAAGCGCCGAGCCGGCCGTGATAGAGCAAGCCCGGCTGGAGCAAGTTCGTCGCCGAGCCCGAAATCGGGACCGCAGCCGCGGCATTCAGAAACGCTCCCAGCGAGAAATGGAAGTGTGCTAGCACCAGCAGCGTAAGGAGCAGCGCGGTGAACAGCAGCAGCGCGGCTTTGATGATCTGCACCCACGTCGTGGCGAGCATTCCGCCGAACAAGACGTACACCAGCATCAGCACGCCGACGACGCCGATCGCGACGTAGTCCGGGAATTGCGGTAGCAACAGGTTTACCACCAAACCGCTTCCGACCATCTGCGCGATCATGTAGAAGAGCGTGATCACGAGGGTGGAAACGGCGGCGATCGCACGCACGCTGCGGCCGCGCAGTCGAAACGAAATCAGATCGGCCATCGTGTACTTGCCGGTATTGCGCAGTTGCTCTGCGACCAAGAAGAGCACGGCCAAATACGCGACCAGCCAGCCGACGGAATACATGAATCCGTCGAAACCGTAGAACGCGACCAGTCCCGTGATTCCGAGAAACGACGCCGCCGACATGTAGTCGCCGGCGATGGCCCAACCGTTTTGCACGCCGCCGATCCGACGGTGCGCGGTGTAGAACCCGCGACTGGTCGTGCTTTGCCCCGAGGCCCAATAGGTAACGACCAGCGTGATGCCGACGAAGATGCCGAACATGATCAGCGACGGTTGAGAGCTCATCCTTTGATCTCGTGGGTTTCGCGATGCCGAATGCGGGCGGCGTCGAGATCGAAGCGGCGGGCGCGCCAAAGATACGCTGCCATCAAGATCCAAGCCATGGGAAATTGCGAGAGTGCAAAGCAGTAGGCCAGCGTGAGCGGGCCGATGACGGCGCGGCTCATGAACTGCGGCGCAAAACCGACCGACACCGGCAGCGCCAAATAGTAGACAATGAAGAAGAGCGTCGCGGGGATGATGAAACGGCGGCGAGCGGCTACGAGGGACCGGAACTCCGGCTCGGCCGCCAGGTCATCCCACTGCTCCGGAGTGATCTGACGATGCTGCACGAGCACGGAGTTTTCTGCCCGGCCGCGGCTACCTTTATTCTTCGTCCGGCCAGGCTGCGAGTTCGCCGATTGCCGCGCTCTTGAGCACGCGCAAGCCCAACATGGCGCATTTCATGCGCGTCGGGCTGATGCCGATGCCGACGTTTTCCAAAACGACGTCCTTCGAGAGTCGCGCGACGTCTTCGAGTTTCATCCCTTTAACGGATTCGGTGAGCATCGATGCCGACGCTTGACTGATCGCGCAGCCCTTGCCGAAAAATCGAACGTCGTTCACGACACCGCCGCGATCGACGTTGAGCTCCATGTGAATCGTGTCGCCGCACAGGGGGTTGAGATCGTCGGCCTGCGCGTCGGGGCGCTCGAGATGCCCAAAGTTTCGCGGATTGCGATAGTGATCGAGAATGTAATCGCGGTAAAAGTCGTCCATTCTAGTAGTGTTCTAGACTTTAAAGACTTTCGCGGCTTTCTCGAGTCCGGTGGCGAGAGCATCGATATCGGCTTCGGAGTTATAGAGATAGAACGACGCCCGGGCGGTTGCCGACCAGCCCATCTTGTCCATCAACGGCATCGTGCAATGGTGGCCGGCCCGGATGCAGATTCCTTCGGTATCGAGAATCGACGCCAAATCGTGCGCGTGAATGTCGGCGAAATTGAACGAGATAACGCCCGAGATCAGTGCCGGGTCGCGCGGGCCGTAGATCGCCATTCCACATGACTCGAACTCGCTCAGCCGTCCCAGCGCATATGCGGTGAGCGCGCGCTCGTGTTCGCGAATCCAATCCATGCCGACGCGCTCGAGATAGTCCGCGGCGACGCCGAACGCGATTGCGTCGGCGACGTTCCCGGTGCCGGCTTCGAATCTCCACGGCGGCTCGGCGAAGGTCGCGCCGCGATACTCGACGCGCGCAATCATGTCGCCGCCGTAATCGAACGGCGGCATCGCCTCGAGGAGCGCGCGCTTGCCGTAGAGCACGCCGATTCCGGTCGGTCCGAGCATCTTGTGCCCGCTAAACGCGTAGAAGTCGGCGTCGAGTGCTTTGACGTCGACGCGGAGATGCGGAGCTCCCTGCGCCCCGTCGACCACGACGACGGCTCCGGCGGCGTGGGCCCGGGGAATCACGACGTCGAGCGGCGCGATCGTGCCGAGCGTATTGCTGACGTGACCGATCGCTACCAGCTTGCAGCCGTCGAGCAAAGCGTCGAGATCGTCGAGAAGGAGCACGCCTCGGTCGTCGGCCGGAATGAATCGCAACTCGGCGCCAGTGCGCGTCGCCAGCGCCTGCCACGGCACCAGATCGGAATGGTGCTCGAGCTCGGTCGTCAGAATGGCGTCGCCGCGACGAAGGTTCGCCGGCCCCCACGCGTGGGCGACCAGGTTGATGCCCTCGGTCGCGTTGCGCACCCAGACGACTTCATGCGCGTCCGCGTTGATGAACCGAGCCAGTTTTGCGCGGGCGGCCTCGAACTCGGCGGTGGCGCGCTCGGCGATCTCATAGACGCCGCGATGAATATTCGCGTTGTATTGCTCGTAGTATTGAACCAGCGCCGCAATGACGGCTCGCGGTTTCTGCGACGTGGCGGCCGAGTCGAGATAAACCAGCCGCTTCCCGCGCGACGTCGGACGCGCCAGAATCGGGAAGTCGGCGACGATCGCTTGGAGCTTGGGGTCGAGTACGGGCGAGCGGAGCGCCGGCATCATGGGAGCTTGGCTGCGAGGGCGGCACGGATTCGATCGCGCAGCGTGCCGTTCGGGAAGCGCGCGATCGCCGGCTCGAAGAAACCGAGGGCGATCATGCGTTCCGCAGCGTTGCGCTCGATGCCGCGCGTTTCCATGTAGAAGATCTGCTCGGCGTCCAGCGCGCCGACGGTGGCGCCGTGAAACGCTTTGACGTCGTTCGCGCCGATCTCTAATGCGGGTACCGAATCGATGTTCGCGTTTGCCGAGAGCAGCAGGGCGTCGTCGCGCAGACTGGCGTCGCTGCCCTGGGCGCCCGGAGCGATACGAATGTTCCCCAGATAGCGTGCTTGCCCGTGATCGACCGCTGCGGATTTCACCATCGTTTGCGACCTCGAATCGCCCACCACGTGGTCGATCGTGCTGACGACGTCGACGTGCTGCGAGCCGCTGGGAAAGAACAGCGTGGTAACCGACGCCTCGGCACCGGGGCACTCGATGGCGACCGAAAGGTCGCATACCGCCAAGTCGCTCCCGAGTTCCGCGCACGCCCACGTCACACGCGCATCGCGTCCGGGTTTCGCGGCGCGAGTCTGAAAAATGCGCGATCCGGCGTTGAGTTGTTGACAACTCGCGTAGGTGACGTCGGCGCCTTCGAGGGTCACGATTTCGGTTGCCCCGCAGACGAATGCGCCGCTCCCTCCGCCCTCGATGCGTTCGACGATCGTCGCGCCGGCGCCGCGCTCGGCAAGCACGACGGTGTATGGAAAGGTGCTCGCCCCGGCCGCAAGAGTGTACGTGATGAGAATTGGATCGTCGGCCATCGCGTCGGCCGGAACGTAGACGAACGCGCCGAGTTCGGCAAATGCCATGGCCAGCGCGCCGAACTTCGTCGCCGAAGCGCGGGTAGCGCCGAACGCCCGGGCGAGGAGCTGCGGGTGCGCGCGGGCGGCCGTTGCCAAGTCGCAGGCCGTTACTCGAGCGTGAGGATTGTCGATGCGCACGCTGCCGCCGGCGGCAAACGGCGTCGCTTCGGGAACGATCGATTCCAGATCGATGCGCCAATAGCGGCCGGGACGTTCGCGGCCGCTGCGCACGCTAAAAAACCTATCGAGCGCCTGCGTGCGGATTTCATGTGGGAGCACGCCGTCGGAACCTTGCAGTTCCCGGCGCAAATCTTCGCCGAGCACGACGGGTTCCGGGCTCTTAAGCAATCGCCGCGATCTCCTCGCGGATCGTGTCGTAGCCTTCGTTTTCGATGCGGCCGGCGAGATCGTGGCCGCCGGTTTTCACGATGCGACCGTCGATCATCACGTGCACGACGTCGGGAGTGATGTACTGCAGGATACGCGGGTAGTGCGTAATGATGAGGAGGCCCGAGCCGCGGCCCTCGTCACTGGCACGCAAGATCTTGAGCGAATCGCATACGTCTTTCAGCGCATCGACGTCGAGTCCCGAATCGGTCTCGTCGAGAATCGCGTACTTCGGCGCCAGCACGGCCAGTTGCAGCATCTCGAGCCGCTTCTTTTCGCCGCCGGAAAAGCCGTCGTTGAGATATCGTCCCATGAACGTGGGGTCCATCCCGAGCACGTCCATTTTCTCCAGTAATAAGGCGCGGAATTTTGCGGGTGCTAGATCGCCGGGGCGCACCGCCTGCCGCGCGGCGTGCAAGAAATTCGCGACCTTGATACCCGGGATCGCGGCGGGATATTGAAAGGAAAGAAAAAGGCCGGCGCGCGCCCGTTTGTCGGGCGCGAGCGCCAAGAGGTCCTCGCCGTCGAGGTGGACGCTGCCTCGAGTAATCCGGTAGTGCGGATGTCCCGCCAGGGAAAATGCCAGCGTCGATTTTCCGCTGCCGTTGGGGCCCATGAGCGCGTGCACTCGTCCCGGCTCGACGCTCAAGTCGATTCCCTTGAGGATCTCGTTGTCAGCGACGCTGCAGTGGAGATCGACGATGCGTAAACCTGACTCGGGCACGATTTCTCCTCGGTGACGGACGGCGGTTGGAGCCTCGGAAAGGGTGGGTTTTCGCAGGGCGCGTTATCCCGCATGTATCGTAGCCGAGGGTCTCCTAGAAAGTCAAGGAGAAACTTTACTATCTCGATTCGTTCGTGGTAGGATAGCGCTACGACCATGCATGCCGACCGGTTCTTCGCGTCGACCCGCGGGAAGATCGTGACCGAGCTGCGGCGGCGAGGCTCGGCCTCCGCCGTCGATTTGGCCCGCGCGTTCGAGCTCTCGCCCAATGCCATCCGGCAGCAGTTGGTGGTTCTCGAGCGCGATGGGCTCGTCGCCGAAAGTCCGGTTCGTCGCGGACCGACCAAGCCGACGCTGGAGTTCTCCCTCACCGGCGAAGCCGACCGCCTGTTCCCGCAAGCTCACGACAAGATGCTGACCGCGGTGCTGCGAGAGGTCCGCGAACAGTTTGGGACGCCGGCGGTCGGCCGGATTTTTGACGCGCTTTCGAAGCGAGCGGTCGATCGAGCGCGCCGGCGAATTACCGCCGAAACGCCCGAAAAAAAGGTGGCTCAACTCACCGAAATGCTGCGCGAAAAAGGCGTCGTTGCGGATTACAGTCTCATCGACGGCGGCTTTGCCGTGCACGAGCACAACTGTCCGTACACCAACGTCGCCAAGGATCATCCCGAGGTTTGCGGCGTGATTCACCAAGTCATCGAGGAGACCATCGGCGGCGAACACACCCAGACCGAATCGCTGGCTCACGGCGGACGCGAATGCCGCTTCGAGATGAAACTGCCCGGCGGCGCACCGCAACCGTAACGAGGAGACCATGGACTTTCCGAAATTTCAGCGCTTGGTCGAGGAGCGTGCCGGCTTCCGCACCATGGAAAACCCGACGGCGAGCGGCGAGTATTTCAGCGACTCCTGCGGCGACATGTACAACTTTTTCCTCAAGGTGGGACCGGGCGCGGTCATCGAGGATATTTCATACTTCACAACCGGCTGCGGATTTGGAACGGCCACCTGCAGCCTAGTCGTCGAACTCACCAAAGGAAAGACCGTCGATGCGGCGGCGTCGATCTCTGCGGCCGAGGTCGAAGCGCAGCTCGACGGTTACCCCGAGAAGAAAAAAGACTACCCGGAGCGGGCGCTCGAAGCGCTGCACGTTGCCCTCGACGACTATCGTGCGAAGGTCGCGCAAGGCAAGATTCCCGACTACGGAAAGACGCCGGCGGCGGAGCGCCCCGAGCGAGACTCCGCGGCTGCGGCCGAACGACCGGCGGCGGCGATGCCTTCCAACGGGGATAAACTGCTGATCAAGCTTCGCTAGAGCCCCCGAGGACTTCTTGCGCAAACACCTCGTACCGCGAGGTGTTTTTTTCTTTGTCGAAGACCGATTCGAACGCGCACAGACGGGCGAAGCGTACCGGAATCGGCACGATGTCGATCGGCGGCAACGGCCGCTGCGGCGCCTTGACCCGCGCCAGCGTGACGTGAGCCACGCTATCGCCGAAGAAGTGGAAACCGCGTTCTTCGTAGGCTTCGCGAACGGCGGCGGCCAGCGTGCGGAAGCCGTCGCCTTGTTCGCGAGCGCCGGCGTAGACGATGCGCGGCCGGCGTTCGTGCGGAAAGGCGCCGAGTTTATCGAGAACGACGTCGACGGCGCAACGCCGAAGCGCCGTTTGCCGCATCGTCGCGACGACGTCGCTGCAGCGCACGTCGGCGACGTTGCCCAGGAACGCCAGCGTAACGTGAAATTTCGCGGCATCTTCATACGTTGCGGCGAATCCCGCGGCTCGCAGGCGCTCGGCTGCGCGAGCGCACGCATCGCGCGCGACCTCGTCGAGGTCGAGGCCGACGAAGAGCCTGCGCTCGATCGGCCGCGCGCCCGCGCTCACGAAACGAGATACGGATTGGACCGGCGCTCGATTCCGATCGTGGTAAAGGGTCCGTGGCCCGGAATGACCGGCGTTGCGTCGTCGTAGACCATCAGTTTTTCATGGATCGATGCGACGACGTCTTCCATGGAAGTCCCGCCCAGATCCCATCGTCCGATCGAGCCCGCGAAGAGTGTGTCGCCGGTGAGTAGCGTCGGGCGATCGGCGACGGGACTCGCATCGCTCACTGCAAAGCAAACACTTCCCGGAGTGTGCCCCGGGGTGTGCAGCACCTCCAGACGCACGCTACCGGCGCGCAGAACGTCGCCGCCGTGCAGGTCGCCGTCGATCGCGACAACCCGAGGCGCGTGCGTTAAACCGATCCAGCGCGCCTGCATCGCTAAATCGTGATACAGGGGAAGGTCGGCGGGGTGAAGCAGACCCCCGCCGCCGGTGCGCTCTCGAAGCGTTCCCAGATGCCCGATGTGATCGATGTGCGCGTGGGTGTGCACCAACAACGTCGCGCGCAGCTCGAGCCGCGAAAGACGCGCGATCACCTCGTCGACTCCGTCGCCGCCGTCGACCACGATCGCCTCGCCGCTGGCCTCATCGCCCACAATCGTGCAGTTGCAGCCCAGCGCGCCCACCGCAAATGTCTCCACGATCAATCGACGTGGATCCCGAAGTCGTGGTATCCGCCGTTGAAATAACCCAGCGGCGATCCGCTGCGCGCGGCGCACGAAACGACGTTGCCGATAAAAATCGAATGCGAGCCGACGTGGTGTTCCGCGGCAACTTCGCAGTCGAAGTGCGCGATCACGCCGGCCAGGACCGGAGCGCCGGTCGCGTCGGTATCGTAGACGATTTCCTCGAACTGCCGCTCGCGCACTTTCCCGGCGAAGCGTTCGGCGAGATGCCGCTGGTCGCCGGCGAGGACGTTCAGGCAAAAAATGCGCGAACTCGAGATGTAGAGGTAGCTACGGGCTTCGCGGTTGACGCAGATCAAGAGCGCCGGCGGATCGAGGGAAGCGCTGGCAAAAGAACTCAGCGTCAATCCGCGCGGCTCGCCTTCCTTCAGGCTGGTGACGATGCTCACGCCGGTCGGCACGTGCCGCATCGCGTGTTTGAAAGCTGCTTCCGAAGTCATTGCCGGCGAGCGCCGATTCCGGTTCCGTTGCCCAGCGGCAGGATCGTCGAATCGAGCTGGGGATGGCCGAGAAAATAGGCATTGAATGCGCGCATCTCGACGAGCGCCGGGTCGTCGCCGACCGATGCCGACGCGACGCGGCCGCCCAGAAGACAATCGTCGACGATCGCCAGTCCCGAAAGCTTCAGCATCGGAATCACGGAATCGAGATACGCGCGATATTCGCTCGGGTTCGCGTCGATGAAGACGATGTCGAGGTTGCGATGCGGAAAATTTTCGAGAAGATCGAGCGTGGGCGTGTTGAAAATTTCGATGACGTCGTCTTTACCAGCCCGTTTGAAGTACTCCAGTGCGACGTCGGTCCGGCGCGAGTCCGGCTCGATCGTCCAAATCCTGCCCATCCGCGGCAATGCCAAGGCCATCCACAGCGTTGAATATCCGTACGCGGTCCCCACTTCGAGGATGCGGCCGGCTTGCATCCCGTGCACGATCGTCGAGAGCAAGCGCCCGGTCTCGCGCGACACGATCGGGACGCCGTCGGCGCGGCCACGCTGCTCGAGTTCCAGCAGCAACGGATGCGGGGGCGGATGGACCGCCTCCAAATAGCGCAGAATTTCTTCCAAGCAATGCCCTCGCTTTGTCCGGAGCTTCCCTAAACGTTGACGCCGTTCATGCGCTCGGCGCTTTTGACCACGTTGCGAAGAAGCGCAATGTTGGTGACCGGACCGACACCGCCGGGAACGGGGGTGATCGCGCCCGCCACCTCGACCGCGCTTTCAAAATCGACGTCGCCGCGAAGCGTCCCGTCGACGATCGTCGTACCGACGTCGATGACGGTTGCGCCCGATTTCAGGTCCTCGCCGCGAACCAGCCCCGGCACGCCGGTGGCGACCACCACGACGTCGGCTTCGCGCAGGAACGGCCGTAAGATGCCGGATTCCTTGTGCAAGATGGTAACGGTTGCGTCGTGCGCGAGCATCAGCAGAGCGACCGGCGCGCCCACGACGATCGAACGGCCGACCATGGCGGCTCGTTTGCCGCGCAAGGGCCAATGGGGGCTGCGCTCGAGCAGCAGCATGACCGCCGCCGGAGTGGCGGGTATGAAATCGGTGCCGCTTCCGAACGCGAGATGCCCTTGATTCATCGGATGCGAGCCGTCGACGTCTTTATGGGCCGGAATCGCGTCGGCGATTTGCCGAATCGGTAAGTGTGCCGGAAGCGGCTGCTGAAGCATGACCCCATGCACGGTGGGATCTCGATGAAGGCGTTCGAGCCGAGCGCGCACGCCGGTCAGCGACGTCTCCGCCGGCAGCCGGTCGACGACCACCTCGACCCCGCAACGCTCGCCGGTTTTCGCGAGATTTCGAACGTATGCGCGGCTCGAATCGTTCTCGCCGACGAAGACGACGACGAGCTTAGGATGAATCCCGGCGTCGCGTAGCGCACTCGTACGTGCAAGAAGTTCGGTGCGCAGATCGCCGGCGAGCGCTTTCCCGTCGAGAATTTTGGCGGGCACGCCGTCGCCCGTTCGTCCGCCGAAGGAGGCTTACCCCCTGGAGCGCGTTCGACGCGAGATTCAACTCGATTCCCGTTTCGCGGCCGATGAGTTCGAGCGCGCATTCGACAGTTTCGTGCAAACGTACAACGTTGCGCCGACCGTCGCACGCTGTAGTCCCGAAGTGCTCGATCGCTATTGCCGGCTCTTCGAGCGGCTCGACGATGCGGCGCGCCGCGGCGAAGTCCGTTTCCGCGGGATTCCGATTTATGCCGCCGTCCTTCCCAGCGGCACGATCGTTCTCGAAGGCGAAGTCGACGAAGACCGCATGGGCGACTGGTAGACGCGGTGGATCGGCGCATCGTGTGGGTCGTCGCCGCGTTGGCCGGTGCGGTTGCCCTTGTCGCAATTCTCGCACCGTTCTTCCTTCCCGCTTCTACGCCGCCGGCCGGTCCTGCAGGCATGGCCGGGCAGCGAGCGCCGGTTTTCCCGCTGCGCGACGACGCCGGTGGTCCGGCATCGCTCGCGCGCTACCGTGGCAAAGTCATCGTTATGAATCTTTGGGCGACCTGGTGTCCGCCGTGTCGCGCCGAGATGCCGGAACTGCAGCGCCTCGCCGACGTGTACGGTGCGCGCGGCGTTGCCGTGGTGGGCGTCAACCAGGGCGAGTCGGCGCAACGGGCGCGCGCGTTCGCACAATCGCTGCAGATTCGATTTCCGATTTGGCTCGACGACCAGCAGCAATACGGGCGCGTCTTCACGGCGCTCGGGTTACCGACGACGGTCATCGTCGGCCGCGACGGTATCGTCGTTCGCGGCTTCGACGGAGCGCTCACCTTCGATCAAATGCGGGCCGCGATCGCGGGATTGGTGGCGCCGCGTTGACGCTGTTTGCGGCCGCTGCGGTGGCCATTATCGTCGCGGCCGCCGCAGAAATTGCGCTACCCGGTCGCGACGCGTATCACACCGGTTGGTTCGGCGCCGGGCTGGTCGCGTTGGTCGCGATCGTCGTGGCCGCGGCGCGCGCGCAGTTCGGGCAGACGCGCTCCATTCG
>JBAUZB010000141.1:0-6783 GCA_049585095.1 Candidatus Tumulicola sp. | reverse complement strand
GGCGTCGTCACCGGCCCCTCCCCCGGCGGTTCACATCTACGACCACCCGCGACCGCGCAGGCGTCCGGCCGCGCGGTTGTTTGGCGGCCGGCGCTCGCTCGTCCGCGCCGTGATCGCTGCCGAGGTCCTTGGGAAGCCCATTGCTTTGCGTGACGGAGAGTAGCTCGACGCCAAAGAAGCTTTGAGGCGTTGAGCAAACTCCTCGAACGAGCGATCGACCTTCACGACCTCACGGACCGGGTGCGCCTATTCGGCGAGTATGACCGTAACCTATCGGCGATCGAATCGGCGCTCGGCGTGTCGCTGCGCGCCGACAACGACCGTTTGCTGGTGGCGGGCGATCCGTCCAACGTCGAACGCGCCGAGCACGTCGTTCGGCGGGTTCTCAACGCCGCCGTCGGCGGCGACCACATCACCCCGGACGACGTCGCGCTGGCATTAGCCGACGCCCGCGATCTCGAGGACGTCTCCGCCCTACCCAAGACGCTGCTGCGAACGCAGCGCGGCGCTGAAGTGCGGCCGCGCACGGCCGGACAGCGGCGCTTGGTCGACTCGATGCTGCGGCACACGCTGACGATCGGAATCGGGCCGGCCGGCACCGGCAAGACGTATTTGGCGATCGTGATGGCCGTGCGTGCGCTCAAGAATCGCGAGATTTCTCGCGTGATCCTGTCACGCCCGGCGGTGGAAGCCGGAGAAAACTTGGGATTTCTGCCGGGAGACCTGCGCGAGAAGGTCGATCCGTATATGCGGCCGCTGTTCGATGCGCTCAACGAGTTGCTCGACGAAGGAGTGACCAACCGGTACATCGATCGCGGAACGCTGGAAGTTGCACCGCTTGCGTATATGCGCGGCCGGACGTTGTCGGAAGCCTTCGTGATACTCGACGAAGCCCAAAACGCCACCAGCGATCAGCTCAAGATGTTTCTCACGCGCCTCGGGCCATCGTCGAAAATGGTCGTCACCGGCGATGTGACGCAAGTCGACTTGCCGGGCGGCAACCGCAGCGGGTTACGTGACGCCGCCGACCGGCTGGCGACAATCGACGGAGTGAGCGTCGTCGAGTTGGACGAAACCGATGTCGTGCGGCATCCGCTGGTGGCACGGATCATTCGCGCGTACGCGCGCGTCCGGCCGGCGTCACCGTCGCCGCAATGATCTACTATCGCAACGACGTGCCCGGAAGCGGCGTGAACTCGGGCGCGCTGATCGCGACCGCACAGACGTTGCTCGGTGCTCTTGGGGAAGACGTGTCATCCTTGTCACTGAGTTTGGTCGGCGATGCGGCCATCCGGGCGCTCAACCGCCAACACCGCGGCGTCGATTCGGCGACCGACGTCCTGAGTTTTTCCATCGATGCCGAGGCCGTCGGCGCCGTTGCCGATGGTGCGGCGCCGGAACGGATGCTCGGAGACGTGGTCATTTCGATCGACACGGCGCGCCGTCAGGCCGCCGGCTACGATGCGACGCTGCAGAACGAACTCTACCGGCTCCTCATTCACGGAATGCTGCACGTCGTTGGGCACGATCACGAAGAGGCCGAGCCGCGCGAAGCCATGGAGCGCGAGGAACGCCGGCTCGCCGGCACCATCGCTTTGCCGTGGCCCTACGCGCGAGTTCGTTAGCGTACGCATGCCGTATCCCGCCGAGGATCGTTCGAAGCACGAGCCGCATTACGCCCCGATTGCCGAAAGCAAGGTCTGGCGCTCCTTTCATCACGCCTTCGAAGGCATCATGTATGCGGCGCGCACCCAACCGAACATGCGCGTGCACTTGGTCATCGCGGCGCTGGTTCTCTCGGCCACGCTGGTGTTGCGTCTGGAGCGCGTGTACGTCATCGCCACGGTCATCCTGGTCACCCTGGTTCTGAGCTTGGAATTGGTCAATACGGCGGTCGAAGCCATCGTCGACCTCCTTACCGTCGCACATCACCCGTTGGCGAAGACGGCGAAGGATGCGGCCGCCGGCGCCGTGCTCATCGCCGCCGTCGGGGCCGTCATCGCCGGATACCTGATTTTCTACCAAGGAATCCTGAGCGGCGGCTCGCGCGTGTTCGACGCGGTCCAGCAGGTGCCGGCGAACTTAGCGCTGATCGTGCTCGCCGTCGTCGCCATTGCCACCATTTTTGCCAAGGCGTGGATCGGGCGCGGCTCGCCGTTGCAAGGGGGCGCCGTTTCGGGGCATGCGGCCCTCGCATTCGCGGTCGCCACCATGCTGGCGTTCTTCTACCAGAAGCCCCTGGCGGCGATCCTGGCGTACTTCGTGGCCTTTCTGGTGGCCCAGAGCCGCGTCGAAGCGCGCATTCACAACGCGTTTGAGGTCCTCTGGGGAGCCGCGTTGGGAACGCTGGTTGCGCTGGCAATCTACGTGCTGGTCCGTCCCCACGTTGTGTTATAATGGCGCCGATTTGAGGAACCGTTGAGCGACCCATATCGAAGTAGCCCCGGCATTTTCTGGATCAACTTTGTCGTTCTGGCGATCCTGGTGCTGCTGGCCGCGTTTTTCGCGGCGTCCGAAGCCGCGCTGATCTCGATCTCCCGGCTTCGCGCGCGTACCATGGCCGACCGGCGGATTCGGGGTTCGCAAGAAGTGCTGGCGCTGGTCGACGACAAGAATCGGTACCTCACCTCGATCTTGGTCGGAAATACGATCGTGTTGCTGGCGTCCGATTCCTTGGCTACGTACATGGCCATCGAGCTGGGCTTGCCGGCGGCGGCCGTGGTGTCGACCGTCGTGATGACCGTCGTGATGCTGTTGTTCGGCGAGATCATACCAAAAATGGTGACGACGGCCGACAACGAGCGCTGGGCGCTCCGGCTGGCCGCACCGATGCGCGTCTCCGCCTACGTGTTGACGCCGATCGCTCAGTCGTTCCAATTCCTCACCGAACTGATCTTGCGACCGTTTGGGATCAAGCACGGTAAACAGATTTACATTACGGAAGAAGACATCCGGACGGTGGTCAACGTCGGGGCCGAACAGCGCGTGATCGAAGAGGAGGAGCGCGAACTGATTCACTCCGTCATGGAGTTCGGCGACACGATCGTTCGCGAAGTGATGAAGCCCCGCCCGGGCATGGTGGCCGTTTCGATCGATGATTCTCCGCGCCGCGCGCTCGACGTCGTGATTTCCGAGGGATACTCGAAGCTTCCGGTCTACCAAGAGTCCAAGGACGATATCATCGGCGTCATTCACGATCGCGAACTGCTGGTCGCGCTCGCCAACGGTTCGCTGGCTCACACCGCGCTGCGATTGCTCATGCGCCCCGCCGTGCACGTGCCCGAAAGCAAGAAAATCGCCGAACTCTTGCGCGAGATGCAGCGCGACAAGTTTTCGATGGCGATCGTCGTCGACGAATATGGTGGTACGGCCGGGCTGGTGACGATGGAGGATTTGCTCGAGGAGATCGTCGGCGAAATCCGCGACGAGCATGACGAAGACGAGCAAGAGCCGATCCATCTGGTTTCCGATACCGAAGCGGTCGTCGATGCCGGCACCAACATCGAGGACGTGAACGCCCGTTTGGAAACGCAGATCCCAACCGAGGATTTCGAAACGATCGGAGGTTACACCGTCGGGCTGTTCGGCCGGCTGCCGTCGGAAGGTGAGGAAATCGACGCCGACGCGCACACGCGGCTGCGCGTGGAGCGCACGCGCGGGCGCCGGATTCTATCGGTTCGGATTTACTCGAACGGCTCTCCGTCGCCGGCTCGGGAGGAGCAGGAGGCTTCGGACGCAAGCCCGCGCGTATAAGACGCGCGGCGTGGTGTTGCGGGGAAGGCAGCTGGGCGAAGCCGACCGCATCTTCACGCTGTTCACCACCGAATCCGGTAAGCTCGACGCCGTCGCCAAAGGCGTGCGGCGGGCGAAAAGCCATCTCGCCGGTCGCTTGGAGTTCGGCAACGAGTGCGAGTTCGGGATGCACCGGGGACGCTCGCTGGACGTCATCGTTTCGGCCGATATCGTGCATGCGCCGTGGACGAAGCTGGTCGAGCCGGAACGGTTTGCGATAGCGTCGTTGGTCGCCGAGTTGATCGACGGGTTTTGCGAACCGGACCTGGCCATGCCGGAAACCTACGCGCTGCTGACCGCGATGCTGGCGGCGGTCGAGCGCTCGTCCCGGCCACGCGAACTTGTGCCGCGATTCTCGCTGCGGCTGCTCGAAGTGCTGGGGCTGGCGCCTCCGGCGGATCGCTGCGTGCGTTGCGAGCGTGAGTTAGCGCCCGAAACGGCCTGGCTCGATGCCCAGGCCGGCGGTCTCATCGACGAACGCTGCCGCGAACGCTGGCGCGATTTGCCCGCGTTCGACGAGCACGATCGTGAAAATTTTCGTGCGTTGTGCGCGCCCATAGGGGCGGCGCCTGCGATGCGCGCAACGCCGCGCGTCGCGCGTGCCGTTGAAGAGCTCCTGTCGCACCATTTGGGCCGGCGTCCCAAAGCGCGCGAACATTTTTCCGAACTGGTGCCGGGTTAATCGAGGCGCCGGGTGAGTCGATCCGTCATGGCCTTGGACGTCGGCTCGAAACGCATCGGCGTGGCCGTCGCCGACCCGAGCCAAACCTTTGCCATGCCGGTGGAGACCATCGAGCGCACCAATCTGGACGCCGATCTTGCGCGCATCGCGGCGTTCGTCGAGTCGTACCGAGTCGGCGAGTTGGTCGTCGGTGATCCGGTAACGCTTTCCGGCGAGCGCGGCATTGCGGCGACGAAAATGGACGCCTTCGTCGAGCGCCTCCGGCGGGTGTTTCAGGGTCCGATCCATCGCGTCGACGAGCGTCTCACGACGGCGCAGGCGACCAAGACGTTAATTGCCGCCGACGTATCGCGCCGCAAACGCAAGGGAGCCGTGGACCGCCTTGCGGCCGCACTGATTCTCGAATCGTGTTTGGGACGCCGGCGGAACGAGCGGGCGTGAAGCGTGCCGCGAAGATCGCCGGAGGCACTGCGGCACTGGTCCTCGTCGCCGCGCTGGCCGCCGTCGCTTGGCTGTGGAATGCGGCGTACCGCAACCGTTCGACGCCGGTTGCGCAAACGCAGGTCGTGATCGTCCAGGGTTCGACGTTCGGCGAAGTTGCGCGGCAGCTGGCGGCTGCCGGCGTGATCGACAACGTGCTGGTCTTCCGCCTGTTGGCGCGAATGCGCGGTGAGGAAACCGAAGTGCGCGCCGGCGAATATCGCTTCCCACCGCGTCAAACGCAAAACGAGGTGCTCCGCGCGCTCATCAGCGGAGGCGCGCAGGTGGCGGCTTGGGTGACGGTTCCCGAGGGTTTTACCGGTCGTCAAATCGCCGAGCGTCTTCAGGAAGCCGGCATCGGGCCGGCCGATGAATTTGCGCGCGCGTTTGCACGCGATTCGATCGTCGTCGACGGGAAGCGCACCAAGAATCTCGAGGGTTTCCTGTTTCCGAGTACGTATCTCATTCCGCTCGGTGCATCGCCGCAGCAGGTCGAGAGCACGATGACGCGCGAGTTTTTTCGCAGGTTGCCGCCCGACGCCGCCGCGCAAGCGCGCCGGCTGCACGTGAGCGTACCGCAGGCAATAACGGTCGCCTCGCTGATCGAACGCGAGGCAAAAATCGACGCCGACCGGCCGGCGATCGCGGGCGTCGTCTACAACCGGCTGCGCCTGGGGATGCCGCTGGAAGTGGATGCGACGATTGAATACGCGCTGCCGCAGCACAAACGCGAGCTTCTGTTGTCGGATCTGAAGATCGACTCGCCGTACAACAGCTATACGCACGCCGGGCTGCCGCCGACGCCCATCGCAAATCCGGGGCGCCCCTCCATGGAAGCCGCACTGCATCCGTCGAAGACGGGTTTTCTGTACTACGTCTATTGCGGGAACGGTCGCCACGTCTTCGCCAACACGCTGAGCGAGCACCAGGCCAACGTTGCTCGCTGCTTGCATTAAACTGCGCCGAGCCTCGTAAAGGAACCTAGAGCGATGCGATCGTCGAACGGTCAGACCCCAAACGCTCCACTTGAAGTGGGTGAAGTGGTGCAATGGCAAATGGAGGACGGCTCCACGTTGGAATACGAGGTGAGAGCGATCCTGGAAGACGGCGAGAACCAGGCCTCGTATGCGATCCTCGAACGCGACCTCGAATCGGGCGATTCCGGCGACGACGCCGAGGTCATCGTGACCGATCTCGAAGGCAACCTCATCGAGGACGAGGAGCTCGCCCAGGACGTTCTCGACAACTACCTGATATTCGATGAAGAAGCCGCCGACGAAGGAAGCGGGAAACCCTAATTCGCGTTTTGTTTCTGTCCGCAAGCGTCGGCGTCGGTCACCAGTCGGCCGCGAACGCCGTTTGCTCCGCCCTGCGCGCGATCGATCCGGATCTCGAGTCGCACGTCGTCGACTCGTATAAATACGCGGCGCTGGTCGTTTCGCGGGTGGTGTCCGATGGGTATTTGCAGATGGTCAAGACGATTCCGCAAATGTATCGCTACATTTACAATCGCGCCGAGCGCGCCACCGAGGTCGGCCCATTTCGCACGTGGGCGCATCAATTTACCGCCGGAAACCTGCGTCCGCTGTTGCTGCGGGAGCGACCCGATGTCGTCGTTTGTACCCATGCGTTTCCCTGCGGCGCGATGGCTGAGTACAAGCGGCTCTTCGATGACGCTCCGCCGGTCGTCGGCATCGTCACCGATTTCGCGGTGCATGCCTTTTGGATTCATCAAAATATCGACGGGTACGCGGTCGCCACCGAAGCGGTGCGCGACGTGATGATCGCGCGCGGCGTGGCGCCGGAGCGCGTCGTCGCCAGCGGAATTC
>JBAUZB010000140.1:0-2801 GCA_049585095.1 Candidatus Tumulicola sp. | reverse complement strand
CGTGGCTTCGCTAATGCCGAGCTTGCGCGTAATGTCGGCAACCGGTGTCCCGATTTCCGCTTGTCGCAGGGCGGCGGCGATCTGTTCGTCCGAGTAGCGGGATTTTCGCACGGGCGGACCTCCTCATGGTGGAGTTCGCCGCGATTTTCTGGTTATCCGTGGAGTAAAAACCTGGGAGTGGACCCTGTCGGGATGAAAGTGTATACGGGTAAGGGGATAGCACCTCCGGGCAGGCGGTATGCCCCACGTTGGTGAGGCTTTATGCGCGGCAGCGTGATAGCTCCGCATCTTGCAGGTTCGTTGCACAGGGCACGCCAGCAATCGTCGATTCCGTTATTCCATGCAAAAGGACTGATCCGGACTTTGGTTATGAGTCGCCGCAGGTGCGACTCCACGCTGCCAACGGTTCCTGGAGCGGCTTCACCGAGGCCGCGGGGTTGCAACCAGACGTACCTGTTGGCACGCTTCTCGCGATGGAACGCGATTGGGGCGCCCCGCTTGTGATTGAAAACAGCCGCGGCGCCCAGACCGTTATCGGAAGCTCCTCGGTTGTAAGGCTATTGCGCTATGATCCGAAACGGGATGCTTCCCTTTACGTGACGGTTCTTGACGGGGCGTACCGAAATCGGCGTGGTTGGATGGCAATACAGAGCGTGGACACTGGCGCCGTGGCGCTCGGACAGTATGCGTTGCAGCATACGTATAAAAGTTGCGAAGAGTAGCGGTAGTGGTTGCTTTTGTTCGAGCCGGCAATTAATAGCGGCGCGTTTTGTTGAAACGTGTTAGCAGGATTGATTGCTTAGCTCCTTTAGCCGCCCCGCCGCCACGCCGCCGATCGCGGCGCCATTACAACTGCGAGCGCCTCGCCTCCCGAGCCTGGCGCTGCACCTTCGATCCGCGGTACTGCTGCAGGAAGCCGCGGCCGTCGTGCCTTCTGTTCGACAAACCTGCGCAATGGCGCGAACAGGAGTGGCGCTGCTTAACCTGTAGCACCGCATGGGACTTTGACGCGTTTCCCCGCTTGCGAACTTGTGGGGAACTCGTAGAGCGAACGCTGCGAACGGTCGACCGTAAGCGCCTCAACGCGGATGGTAGCGAGCCCAGCACCGCAATGCAAGGCATGACTATTCCACGGCCAGTCCACGTTAAATCCAGAACGCGCATCGGAAAAGAGATAATCGTCGACCCGACCGACAGCGACGAAGAGTATACCGCGGAGATGCTCAGCGCGACGAATGTCTTGGAGTGCCCCAACTCCGAAGAGAGGCTCGACGCCTTGCGGACACCGGTGAGAGCAGCCGGCATCAAGCGAATCGCACGCAAGAGTGGGGTGCAGCGTTCGAAGGCACAGGCCTTTGTGAACCAAGGGGTATCGCAGCATCCCTCGACCATCGTGAAGATCGAAGCGGCACTTCGGAGCATTACCTCATAGTCGCTTCGACGCAAGGGAAACAACAAGACTTGTTCTCGGGGGGGAGAGCTAGTGCAGCGGCGGGAAGTCCCGCCTCCGCGGCATTGGGAGGCGTTAACTTCGCTCGTCTCACAGTAAGGGAGCAAGACACGCCCCTGATGGCGCGGACCAAAGTGAGCGTGGCGGATATAAATGGTGTCGAAAATTCCGAACAGCTTAGAAATGAGGAGAGTTAATGTTGGTGAGACAATGCGTGACCGTCGCGATCGCCTCACTACTCGCAGCGTGCAACGGATCGCTAACCGGGACGCGGATGACTCCAGGTCACTTCGCGTCTCTCGATTCGGGTGGCTCCTCACCCCTTAAGCACATCATCATCGTCATTCAAGAAAATCGAACCTTTGACAACATGTTCAATGGTTTTCCCGGCGCAAATACGGTCAAGACCGGGAAGGGTCATGGGAAGACATACACGCTTCAGGAGATTCCGCTCGCTTGGCGCTAC
This sequence comes from Candidatus Tumulicola sp., assembly GCA_049585095.1. Lineage (GTDB taxonomy): Bacteria > Vulcanimicrobiota > Vulcanimicrobiia > Vulcanimicrobiales > Vulcanimicrobiaceae > Tumulicola. The sequence goes on along the minus strand of JBAUZB010000140.1, from coordinate 885 downwards.
GACCTGAATCACGACCATTCCCAATTCTTGGAAGACTACGACCAGGGCAAGGACGACGGCTTTGACGATTATATTATCGGATACAGATACGGATCGAACTGCCCCGACTCCGCAACTCAACATAACGAGCCAGCCTGTTGGATCATCTCGAAACAGCAGATGTGGAAGCAGATGCCCTACTCGTACGCCAGACAGTCGGACGTGCAGCCATACTGGACGATGGCATCGCAGTATGCGCTCGGAGACGACGCATTCGCATCCAACAGCGGCCCTACATACGTCGCCCATCAATATTTGATTGCCGGCGAATCGGGTCATGCCGTCGAAGTGCCCAGCACTCAGCCTTGGGGTTGCGGAGGTCCGGCAAGTGAGAACGTCAACCTATTGGCGTTCGGACAAGCCACTCCACCAGTCTTTTCAAAAGCGACCGGTCATGAAGTGCCGGGGCCATTCCCATGCTTCACCTATCCGACGATCGCAAACAATCTCGATGCGGCGAGCGTCTCCTGGTCGTACTACGTCGAAGGTCAGCAACCCGGTGCTAATCTGTCGGCCTTCATGGCGATTCAACAAGTCTATAAGGGGCCGGACTGGAAGAACGTGAAGTCGCCCGACACGCAGATCTTCAACGACATCAGCAATCATCAACTGGCAAATGTGTCATGGGTGATGCCGGCGGGAAATAATTCGGATCATCCCGGGCCTCAATCGAAGAATGGCGACAAGGGCCCCTGTTGGGTGGCTTCAATTGTTAACGCGATCGGGCAGAGTTCGTACTGGAATAGTTCCGCTATTATTGTGATGTGGGATGACTGGGGTGGTTGGTACGATCACGTCCATCCGCCGCAATATCTGTCCCCCGGTGGTGCGCGGGAAGGCTTGGGC
>JBAUZB010000139.1:0-3433 GCA_049585095.1 Candidatus Tumulicola sp. | reverse complement strand
AGGGAAAGCCCCGCGCCCCAAGGGGAAGAACGGTCGCCACTAACGGTGTCATCATCATACGATAACCGGTCCCGACGGCGGTTGCCGAGCCAAGTGTCGTGGTTCGAAAGAATGCAAGGGCGGCTGTGGTCGCAGCGCTTAGATTAACGAAGGATGATCGATTCACCGAAGTCCTTCCTCACAACAACGGGCCCGAAATAACGCGGCTACCACGCCCCTATTGCTCACGTAAGCTCGTTAGCAGTGAAGGCTGCAAATGCCTCCCAATGCCTGGGATGCGTGACCCGCATTCCGGAGCGAATGCGCGAGCAGGCCGCAAGCGACAGCCCCGTCGCCTTGGCGATTTGGCTCAGCGAATAGGCATGGAGCTTGGGCACGATCCTAACGCAGAAGCCCGCGCGCCACTGCGTTAGGGATCTCCTGCTCCGAATCGATGTTCAAGGCGCCGCTTTTCGCCGCGTCGACGAATAGGTGATAAGCGTTTTTCAAGATAGGGCTCCAGGCCATAATCTACGATTTCGACCCACTTGAGCATTCCATCATCGTTTGTCCACGGCAGAATTTCAATAAATGGATGGTTTGGAGCATCCGTACTGAGCGACGGGCCATCGGCCGGGTTATGAATGGGTGAAGGTGGACCGCGGTCAACGCGTCTCGGCGTGGCTGATGCGCGAACGCGATCCAATCGCCGCCTGGCTGCGCACCTCGCGCGCCCAGCGCCGCGTCGGCCGCCGATCGAATTGCGCGTGCGGAGAGAATCGCCCGTACGCCCTGATTGCTGGGTGCGTGCCGCCGCGCTGCTTTCGCTGCGCGCCCCGCGCATGGCCGCGAGCCGTACGAGTTCAACCATCCATTCGGCAAGCACAACAGCGATTTGGAGATCCGTTACTCGATCAACGATCACCGGGCGGTCTTTAGCGTGAAGCAGCTGGACTGGGCGCCCGATTCACTCGAAAACGCGAACGGTAGCCCTTTGCTAGAGGCCGTTGCACGTTTCCACGGGCTGGAGGACAACTCGCTTTAAGATGCTCGCAGATTGCCTCGCGTTTGCGCCGAAACTCAAACACGTCGAGGATCTGCTGGTCCAGGTCTATGGGCCCAATTGGCTTTCTGCTCTGGAGAAGGCGGCGCTACGCCGTCAAAAACGAGCGCGTGGTACCGTAGTTTGCCACTCGAGGGCTAGCGAACGCGGGGTAACGCATCTCGATTCAGTCTTTGGCCATCGAACGGGTCGCCACGAAAGGCTGCTACTGCTGCCAGTAGAATGCGGATCCCCATGAAGATTGTTAGTATTGCGCTGATCTTATCGAGCATCGCGTTCTGTGGCATTACGGGCCGTGCAGTTGCCGCAGCGCCGCCAGTGGCCTGCTTTAACGGGCACTGCGACACGCAGCTTGACATAACTCATGCCGATATTACTGCCTTGCTAGTTGGCTGCGATACCGCCCAAAGCGGTGACCGCGTTCTAGTAAACGAGCGGTCGCAGGACGGTGTCCTCTGGACGCTTTTGGGCGTTAGTCCAGTCGAAGAAAAGCCTATCAATCCCGACATGCGGCGCATGGTGACGAGCCTGCAGCGTCCGATACCAACTACGTATCCCGAGGTTCGATTTCGATTAAAGCCTGGATACTATAGCGCGTTGACTGTCTCGGTTGGTGATTGCAACTTCGGTCCGTTGCCGCTAACAACCGCTGGCGCGAGCAGTGACCGCCACATCATCCTCATTCGCCAACCAACTTCATCGCTTCCGGCAGTGGACGCCAGTGCGACGGGCGGTGCTTATGGCTATGCGCCGCTTCCTGGTCTTCAGATAACGCTTACCGGAGGCAGCCCACAACAAACCGTTGTGGCTCGGGATGAAGTCGATCCCAATCCACTATCGCCTCTGCACGGTGAAATCTACATGTATTTTTTCGACTCGGTTGCACCCGGACAGTACAGTATGACTGTCAGCGGATTCGGCTGGGCAAAGGGATTAGGTAATGTCGAAGTTTCAAGGGCAGGCGACGTAGTACTTCGTTATATTCATGGTAACGAACTAGGCCTCACAGGCAAGTAGCGCCGACACGGAGCGTAGATGAGTGAAGAGTCTAGGAATTCTCGCGCTAGCGGTCACGCTGCTAAGCGCGCACAACACACGACAAAGTAGTTCAATAGACAAACTCTACTGTGGTGGTGTTGTGCGCGTGGCGGTCGATGCTGGCGAGGACGTCTACGTGCGGAAGGCTGTTTTGAGCGGTAGGATGTTCACGGCTTGGGTAGATTTGAGGTTCACAGGTGACGCGTTGAAGCGCGATCCTCGAATCACGCTGAAAGAGGGCGCGGGGATAGCGTATCAGCTGGACGATGCGGGCGTCACCGCTATTCATCCCCTGGTGTCTCAATCGCAAGCTTGGATAGCCCTCACATTCCCGAGTCTCAAATCTGGAGCGCATCGCTTACGTATTGGGCTACTGGATGAGGCTTTGGGGTACACGACAATGGCAACGATCCTTTAGCTGGTTTGATTAACGTAAACGGCACTCTCTACGGCACGACATCTGCTAGCGGTAGCGGTGGCACGGTCTACAGCATCACCCCAAGCTGGCACGGTAAAAACGATTTATACCTTCCCCATCAGCGGAAAAAACGGTAGCAATCCCGTCGCGAGTGTGATCTACCTCAAAGGCGTGCTTTACGGCACAACAGCAATAGGCGGAGCGAAGAACCGTGGCACGGTCTTCAGCGTTACAACGAGCGGCGAAGAGACGGTGTTGCACGGCTTCCGCGCCGGAGGTGGCGTGAATCCTCGGGCAGGCCTCCTTGAAGTAAATGGCGCGCTGTACGGCACAACGTATGGATCCATAAAACAAACGCACGGAAACGTCTTTTCGTTAACGCCGTGAAACGCGAACAGATCATTTCGGATCCTTTGCCGCCCCGCAGCCACGACGCCGATCGCGGCGCCATTGAAGATTGCGACGCCTCGCAGCACGGAACTCCCATCCCGCTCGTGGAACGAGCCTGGGCCACGCTTCGTTGCGCGAAGAGAAGGGACACTCCGCATGGCTGGGGCTAAAGCGACGGCAAGGGCGCGGTTCCTCATCGCACTTCGTTTTTCTACCTCAGGAGAGATTGATGGTTCGCATTCTACGTCTGTCTTTAATGACTGCCGCTGCGTTTACCCTGTTCACGGGATGCCTGGGACAGAACTTCTCAAGTCCAAGCGCGGTCACTCCGTCCGTAAGCAGCGGTATCAGTGCGCGGGCTGCGACCAAACAATCTGATGCACCGACGGTCTATGCAGAAAGCAGAAACGCCGCAGGTAGTTCTTTCGTGGCCGTTTTCGCAAACGGTGGACAATCGTTCTCGCGAAAGATCCAACACGGCGCTGCGGTTGTTGCCGACTCCAGCGGCTACGTTTATTTAGCGCACAGTCCTGTGACCGTCTACT
>JBAUZB010000138.1:0-3329 GCA_049585095.1 Candidatus Tumulicola sp. | reverse complement strand
GATCTTCGACGATGGGGCAACGTTGCCGTCGGCTTGCTGGCGGAAGAGCAGCACGCCGGGCGTGCCGTCGCGATTTGCGGTATAAAGGTGCTTCTCGGCCATGGGAAACGGCATCGCCTGCGACGCTGGGCGCACCGGCGTCGCGGGGTTCATTGAAGCGGAACACGACGTGAGCGCAACGACCGTGATGAGCACTGTGAAAACGCGCACGAGCTACCTCCTCTTAAAAGCGTGGCTGCTTTCGGTCACCCCCACGCCGAGTCCCGCCCCGGCGCATGTCTACCCTGAGCGGAGCGCCCGCAGGCGCGCAGTCGAAGGGCGAAGCGACCGCGTCCTAGTGCAAGTACAAGTAGTTCGCGCCGTCGAGGGTCGTTTTCGCCCCCTGAATTTTGCGCAGCGGCGTCGCCGGTCCGCTCGCATCGCTGGCGAACACCGAGATCGACCCGCCGAAGTCCGTGACGTAGATGTGATCTTGGCCGTCGGTGACGATGCCGTCGGCCGACCCAAATCCGGTGATCGCTTGCACCGGCGTGGCGTTTCCGCTTGCGCCCTTGGCAAAGACGATCGCGCCCGTATCCTCGTCGGCGACCAGCAGACGCTGGTGTGAGTCGAACGTGAGGGCGAACGGCCGCTCTAAGCCCGTTTTGCTGCCCGCGATGACCAGCGAAGGAGCCGCGTTCCCTTTCTTACCGGCAGCAAAGGCGACGATCGAACCCGAGTTGGCGACGTAGAGCGTGCCGTGCGAGTCCATCGCCATGCCGACCGGCGAATTCAACTGCGTCTTGGAACCTTGGATCGAGCGAATCGGCGCTACGTTGCCGTGCTTGCCGGCGGGATATTCGCGCACGTCGTCGGCTGAGAAAGAGCTCACGTAGAGATTGCCGGACGGATCGACGAGTATTCCTTCGGTCGGGCCTAACTGCGATCGCGAGCCTCCGATGGTCCACGACGGCATCACGTTCCCGTGCTTGCCTGCGGCGAATACCGCGACTTCCGTTCCGGAGTCGTTGGCGACGTAGACGTTGCCGGCAGCGTCGAGCGCCAGAGAGTCAGGGTCCGTAAGGGTCGTCTTGGAGCCGGCGATCTTCGACGATGGGGCAACGTTGCCGTCGGCTTGCTGGCGGAAGAGCAGCACGCCGGGCGTGCCGTCGCGATTGGCGGTATAAAGGTGTTTCTCGGCCATGGGAAACGGCATCGCCTGCGACGCTGGGCGCACCGGCGTCGCGGGGTTCATCGAAGCGGAACACGATGTGAGCGCAACGACCGTGATGAGCATCGTGAAAACGCGCACGATATACCTCCTATTAGAAGCTCGGTTGCTTTCGGTCACTCCCACGCCGAGTCCCGCCCCGGCGCATGTCACCCTGAGCGGAGGCGCGCAGCGGCGCAGTCGAAGGACCCCCAGATGCTGAAGCTGGGTACGCAACTCGAGGTCGAGTTTACCGATTTGCTGGCGAACGGCCAAGCCGTCGGCCGGGCTGGCGGCATGGTCGTCTTTTGCTTCGGCCCGCTTCCGTCGGAGCGCGCCCGCGTCCGGATCGTCACAGTGAAGGCGACCTACGCGGTCGCAGAGCCGGTCGAACTGCTGAGCGAGTCATCGTCGCGGGTGCAGCCGTTCTGTCCGGTGTTTGGAGCGTGCGGCGGGTGCCAACTGCAGCATCTTGCATATCCGGCCCAACTCGAATGGAAACGCGCCACGTTGCGCAACGCGCTGCAGCGAATCGGCGGATTCAACGACGCCGAGGTTCGCGAGACCATCGGAATGACGGTTCCGCGCAACTACCGGAACAAGATGTCGCTCGTCGTCGCGCATCGCGCCGGCGAAGCGATGCCGGCAATCGGCTTCTACCGGCAGCGTTCGCACCAAGTCGTGCCGATCGATGCCTGTCCGATCGTGATGCCGCAGCTCAGCGCGTACGTGGCACTGTTCAACGCGTCACGCTCGGCACCGAGCACGGCCGGCGCGCTCGAGGAAGCGCGACATGTGGTGACGCGCACCGCTGTCGCGAGCGGTCAGTCGGTGGTGACGATCACGACCCAGCGCGAATCGCAAGCGGCGAAACGGATGGCTCCGGCGCTGCTTGCGCAGCTGCCCGGGGCCGTCGGCGTCGTCAATTCCTTCGACCTGCGCGGCGAGAACGCGACTCTCGGGCGACATCAGCGGTTGCTCGCCGGTACGGCTGAAATCGAGGAGACGATTGCGGACATTCGTTACCGCATATCGGCGGGATCGTTCTTTCAGGTGAACGTCGAAATCGTCGCGCGCATCTTCGAGGCGCTCGAGCCGCAGCTGCGCGCCCCGCTGCGCATCGTCGATCTCTATTGCGGCGCCGGAACGTTCGCGCTCTTTTTTGCCAAGCACGGCTGCGACGTGTATGGGATCGAGGAGGACGCGCGCGCCGTCGCCGAAGCGCGGGCCAACGCGAAGCTCAACGAACTGCACGGGCGAGCCCGCTTTCATACCGGTCGCGTGGAGGAGGCGGTGACGCGCGGCGAGGGACGCGCGGCGTTGGAATCGGCGCAGGTCGCGTTTCTCGATCCGCCGCGTAAAGGCGCCGGCGAAGCGGCGCTCGCGGCGATCGCCGAGGCCGCAGTTTCGGCGATTTGGTACCTTTCGTGCGACCCGGCAACCCTGGCCCGGGATTTGAAGTTCTTGGCAGCCAAGGGATATCGCCTCGGCAGCATTCAGCCGTTCGACATGTTCCCTCAGACGGGCCACGTCGAAGCATTGGCCACGCTTACCCGCACCATCGACGATTGAGAGCGCTTCAACTTTGTCATCCGATACGATCGACGTCCGTTACGTCGCGAAGCTCGCACGAATCGCCTTGACTGACGAGGAGGTCGATCGTTTCGGCGCGCAGCTAGGCGACCTGCTGGCGCACGTCGACGCGCTCGCCGAACTCGATACCAATGCGGTGCCGGCAACGGCCCAAGTCGTGGAATCGCGCAACGTCGAACGCGAGGATTCCCTGCGGCCGGGCCTGGATCGCGAGGTCGTGTTGTCGCAGGCGCCGCAGCGGCAGGGCGGCTTCTTTCGCGTTCCCCGCATCATCGCCGAGTAATGCCAGGGATGCAGCGCAACGAGCTCATCGAACGCAGCGCGGGCGACATCGCGCGCGACGTCAACGCCGGAACGATTTCCGCGAGCGAAGTGACCGAAGCGACGCTGGCGCAGGTCGATGCGGTCGACTCGCGCGTCGGCGCGTATTTAACGGTTCTGCACGACCTGGCACGCGAACGCGCCGCCGGGGTGGACGCGCGCGTACGGGCCGGCGAACGGCTGCCGCTCGCGGGCGTGCCGCTCGCGGTCAAAGACAACATGTGCC
>JBAUZB010000137.1:0-39541 GCA_049585095.1 Candidatus Tumulicola sp. | reverse complement strand
GTATCTCATTTCGTCACCTTGTCGATCGTGCCGCTCATGGTTGCGTAGGTTCCACGCTTGGTCTTGAACGCCAGAAGGATGCTCTTGGGAGGCAGTTGCGTCGTCGAGTACATGAGTTGCTGGGCACTGTCCGTCATGTTCAGATAGACGGTTCCGGTCAGAAGGTCGAGCGGTTCGACCTCCCCGCTCTGGATCAGCGTCAGCCCGGTCGGCAGGCACACCATGACCTCGCTCTGGTACGAACATGCGGCGCGATATACCACCAGCGTTCCCTTGCCGTCGGCGGTGCTTATGTTCAGCGTATTATGAATGATCCGAATCTTCGAATGGGGGTAGCTGTCGACCGATCCGTCGGCGTGCTGAATTCGCACCGTGCCTTCGGCGCGAGCCGTGCACGGTGCGGAAAGGGCAAACCCGAGGATCGCCAGCATCAGCCCCAACAATCGAAATCGAGCCAAAAAACCAGCCATTGCGATACCCCCTCTGACACCCGGTAGAGCTGAGTGATGGGTTCGCCTCGCACCCCGACGCTCCCCGCCGCCCCACTACGCTGCGTACGATTCGGGGGAAAGGCATCTTCCTAATAATAAGAAGGCTGGATGCTCGAAGAATCGCTCGACGTGGTCGGCATCGGTAACGCGATCGTCGACGTTATCGCCTCCGCCGACGACGCCTTCCTCGCCGAGCATGGCATGCATAAGGGCTCCATGGCGTTAATCGATGAAGCGCGCGCCGAATCGATCTACGCTGCGATGGGCGCCACCGTCGTCACCTCGGGTGGCTCGGCCGGAAACACGGTCGCCGGCATCGCGGCTTTCGGCGGTCGAACCGGCTTTATCGGAAAGGTACGCGACGACGCATTGGGCGACGAATTCCGCCACGACATTACCGCCGTCGGCGCCCGATTTTCGACGCCGGCGGCGACCGACGGCCCGGCGACCGCGCGTTGCCTGATCTTGGTAACGCCGGATTCGCAGCGGACGATGAACACGTTTCTCGGTGCGTCGGCGAATCTTGCTTCCGGCGACGTCGACGCCGGCCTGATTCGCAGCGCCGGCATCACCTACTTGGAAGGCTATCTCTACGACGCCCCGTCCGCCCAGCAAGCCTTCCATGCGGCCGCTGAGATCGCGCACGCCGCGGGCCGAAGGGTCGCCTTATCGCTGTCGGATCCGTTCTGCGTCAACCGGCACCGCGCCGAGTTTCTCGACCTGGTCGATCGCCACATCGACGTTCTCTTTGCCAATCAAGCCGAAATCACCGCGCTCTTCGAAACCGAAGGACTCGATGCGGCGGTCGCGCAGCTGCGAACCTTGACCGGCCTCGCCGTACTCACGCGCGGGCCGGACGGTTCGCTAATCGTCACCCACGGCGAGGTCATCGAAATTCGAGCCGAGCCGGTCGCCGACGTCGTCGATTCGACCGGCGCCGGCGATCTGTATGCGGCCGGGTTTCTGTTCGGCCTTGCGCGCGGCGCGCAACTTCGGGAGTGCGGGAGGCTCGGGAGTCTCGCCGCCGCCGAGATCATCGGCCATTTCGGCGCGCGCCCGCAATCGGATTTGCGAACACTTGCGGCCGGGTAAATCTCCGCCGAACTTCGTCCTTGGTCCGATCCGTTACAACGCGAGCACCTTTGGCGGCAGCAGCCACAGCAGGTCACCGGCTAGGGACTGCGGATCGTCAAAGCGCACGCACGCCACACCGCCCTTCTTGAAGTCGATTCTGGCGCCACCGACGACCGCACCAATCGTGCGGCTCATGCTCGGCTCGTGGCCGACGAGCATGATCGCTTCGCTGCCGGCACGTTCGTGAAGGATGGCCTCGAGCGCGTTCGAGCCGAAGCCGATCCCGAGCCGCGCGTCTTCCACCAGGCGTCCGGCGATCTTCATTTTTTCCGCAACGATCGTAGCGGTCTGTTTGGCGCGAACTAGCGGGCTGGTGAGAATAACGTCGAGATCGAGCGAAAGAGCGGCCAGCGTTTTGGCCTCGCGTTCCATCCGCGCGCGGCCTTCCGGAGTGAGCGGGCGATCGAAATCGTCACCGGGCCACTGCTCGGGATCGCCGGCGAGGCCGTGACGCAGAAAGTAGCACTTCATGGCACGCTGCTACGTCGACCGGGCCGGAATCCCCGCCTCGCCGCCGGCACATCCGGACGGCGCGGTGGAGCGTTTAACAAGTATGCCTCTCGTGGATTCGTCGCGTGGATTTGATTTCATGCCGGCGTTGGTCGCCATCGTTCTGGCGTTCGTCGTCGTGGGAACGCTTCAATTTTCGCGCAGTTTGAGCGGCGGCGAACGGGGTTGCTTCTGTTTGAAAAGGCGTGCCCGATCCATAGCAGCACGCCGTAACGGTCGCGATCCTTAAAAACCGTCACAGGCCCGGGACGACGGCACGCGAACCGAGCGGTCATGCAGCGACGATGGTTTGGCTTCACCTTACTCCTGAGTTTGCTGCCAACAGTGGCCGCTTCGTCTGCGGAACCCGTACAGTCGGGCGTCGCCGCGATTCGGGCACTTCGGATCGCGAATAACGTTGCCATTGCATCGCATAACGTGGCGTTGATGCGAAAGGCCTGGTTGCCCGGCATTCGCTTGATCGAAACCGACGGCACGCTTTTTTCCGGTTCTCAATCGCTGGCATCGAGTTACGCCCAATCCGAATTTAGAGACGTGAACTTCGTGGCATACGTTCGCAGGCCGTCGAGAATCGTCGTCGGCAACGACGGCATGCATGCTGCGGAGTACGGTGAATGGACGGCAATCTATAAACCTCCCAAGCGCGTTCGGTCCGGAACGTACCTCGCGTCGTGGCGCAAGACCGACGCCGGTTGGAAGATTGCATACGAAGCCTACGTTGCGCTCAACCTCGAGCCGCAAAGTGTGGCGGATATCCTGCGACCGCGCGCTACGATCGTGCTCGGCGGGTCTCCCGACTGGCTGGCCGTTACATCGGACTCCGTGTGGGTCTCCAACGACGCGTTGGGAGCCGTCCAGCGAATTGACGCAGCGACCAATCGGCTCGTCGCGCGCGTGCGCGTGCCCGGCAAGCCGTGTTCGGGCCTCGCCTACGGATTCGACAGCCTCTGGGTGCCGCTATGCGGCGTGCATCCAGGACTCGCTCGCGTTGATCCCAAGACCAACACCGTGAGCGCGGTCCTGCCGATCGGTCCCGGGCTCTCCGAAGGGGGCATCACGACCAGCGGAGACAGCGTCTGGATGGCGACCGGCAACGGCACGCTCGCACGTATCGATCCGATGACGAATCGCATTCGACAAAAGATTGCCGTCGCGCGCGGGTCGTACAACCCGCTCTTCAGCGACGGCGCAGTTTGGGTCACCAGCGGTGACGAAAACCTTCTGACGGCAATCGATGCATCGAGCGGAACGATCGTCGCAACGATCCCCGTCGGCTCGCAACCGCGCTTTCTTGCCGCCGGCGGTGGCGCGATCTGGACGCTCAATCAGGGTGATGGCTCGGTGTCCAAAGTCGATGCAAGATCGAAGCGCGTGAGCGCGTCAATTGCGAGCGAGATCCCAGGAGGAGGCGGCGAGATCACGTTCGGGGGTGGGTCGGTCTGGGCGACGATCATCGGCGTTCCGCTGACGCGAATCGATGCAGCGACCGGCGCGATACGACGATGGGGCGGCCGCGGCGGCGATGCGCTGCGCTTCGGCCACGAGTCGATCTGGCTGACGGACTACTACGACGGGCTGCTGTGGCGAATCCCGATTCGGTTAGCGTCTACGGTGAGCTGAGACATCCAACACTTCGAAGATCGTCCCGCAACCAAAGCTGCACGGCCCCGTACCGCCATAGCCCGTCGTGCCGTAGAGCGTCCCGTTCTGTAGGACGAGGCCGTCGCTCGGGTCGTCGCCGTCGGTATCTTCAAAGGAATGCAGCATCGTTTCGTTCCACGACGTCTTGCCGTGCGCCGGAGGCGTCAACGCGTAAACGGTGCCGCAACCTTCGTAGGCTTGACACGGTCCATTTCCACCTTCCGCGGTGGTGCCGTAGAAGCCCCGCTTACCATCAGCGATGAGTCCGTAGGGCTGCGCGCCGTCAGTTGGTGCGCCCTTAAACGCGTACAAGATCGTTTCGCCGGGTGGCGCGTTTCGCGATGGAGCCGGTACAAAAGAGTACACCGTCCCGCAATAGGTCAGGCCTTTTTCCACGTTGCAGTTACCCGCGCCGCCGCCGTAGGCCGTGGTACCGTAGAGAACGCCGTTCGCACCGCCGACCAGTCTGCCCGGTAACGACCCGTCGGATTTCGACGAATCGACGTTGAACGAATGGAGGACGGTCGCGGTCCAAGCGTGCTTGCCTTTACTCAAGCGAAAGAGCGTGCCGCATCCTTGAAGACCCGGGCACTGCGTCGACGTACCGCCGTAGTTGGTTACACCGTAGAGCGTGTTCCCACTTCCCAGAACGAGATCGGCGCCGGGCGCGGCGCCGTCGGGTGAGCCGGTAAACGAGTGGATCACCGACTCCCGCCACGAACCACTACTTGAGGCTGGAGGCGTCAACTTGAAAACCGTGCCGCAACCGTCGGTTTTAAACAAGCACGTGGTACCGCTTCCACCCATGAACGTGGTGCCGTAGAGCGCACCGGAAGCGTCGCGGACGAGGACGCCGTCAGGATCGGAGCCGTCGGCCGGCGGCCCTTGAAAGTTGTAGATAACCGTTTCGATCCATTTGTTCGGATTCCGCGGAGACGGACTTAGCTCGAAAATTGTGCCGTCGCCTGCGGTGCCCTTGACCTGCGTTACACCGTAAAACACGCCATTTACTGGAAGAAGCCTTCCAATTGGTGACGCTCCATCGCCTGGGAACGACCCAAAAGAGTGCAAGATCGTATCGCCCGCCGGCGAGACGACGTAGACGGTGCCGCATCCGTTCTGGCACCCGTTTGGATGTTTTCCGCCACCGTAAAACGTTTCTCCGTACAACGTACCGTTCGCATCCGGAATCAGTCCGTGCGGCACCCACCCGTCGTTCGGAGGGCCTTGAAACATATGAAGGACCTGGAATCCTGACGAGGATGCCGGCGCCGCGGCTTCCCGCACCGCAGCCGACGACCCTTTCGTTTGCGATACGTTCGGAGAGTAACCATTCGCACTGCACCCCGCAACCGTGAAGACGACGAGAGTCAGCGTAAGGCGTTTGAAAACCATGCTCGCGTACCTCCAATAGCCTGCATAAATCCGTTTCGCGCGGCGGCGATAGCCGCCTGCCTTTAGCTGGTCGCGGCGAGACCGTATGTCGCCACTTCAGGCAACCGAGTCGGCGTAGCCATCGACGACGAGCAAGTCGGTTTCACTGATCTGTTGACGCAATGCTTTTGCGGGAGCGTATTCCGGCGAGTTCCACCATTGGAGCGCTCGTTCAAAGCTCTCGAACGTCAAAACAACGATGCGCGTGGGCTGCCACGATCCTTCGAGAATTTTCATCGTGCCGCCCCGTACGACGTAGCGGCCACCATATTGGGCCACGGTTTGCTGTGCTAGCGCTTTGTACGTTTCATACTGCGTGGGGTCCGCGGTTGCAACGTTGACGATGACGTAAGCGGCCATGAATGTCTCCTACTTACGCTTCTCGATTCGCGGTTTCCCGGTAATCGAGGTTTTTGCCCCTTTGATTACTCAACGCCTGGGTAGCTATCCTCGCAAACTGCTCCAATAAGGAAACGTGAGTCCGATCGCGAAACGGAATACGAGTGATTCGAAAAAGTAACGTCCAGCTCCATGTTGGCCCTTGGGCTGTTTGTCGCATCCGACAGACCGTTTCTCTTGCCCGAGACCGGAGGTCTTTATAATGCGGTTAGCGATCAACTTCCCTTCGTTCGTAGGTTGCACGACGCTACTATTCATTGTTGCCTGCTCTAACGGTTCGACGACCTTTGCGCCATCCAGTGTAGGGCCAAGAGCAGTTTTCACTTCGCAAAAACCATCGAAACAAACGCTTTTTGTCGCCGACGATTTTCCTGATCAAGTGCTACTCTACGACCCAACGATACCGAATCCGACTCCTAAGGGCACCATCACAGATGGTATTTATAGTCCCTGTGGTCTTGCGGTTGATAACGGGGGGAACCTGTACGTCGTAAACGGGAATTCTACGATTACCGTCTATCCGCGAGGCAAGACTAAGCCGAGCTTCACGATCGATCGAGGGCTCGGCGACGCTCCCTACGCGATCGCTGTGGATTCCACTGGTATCGTCTATGTCAGCGAAATAAGCACCAACGCTATTATTGCGTACCTTCCAGGTCATAAAACACCCTTCGAGACAATCAAAATCACCACAGGTCAGCAGCCTGGCGGCCTCGCCGTCGACAGTGCCGATAACTTGTATATCGCCAACGGCGCATCCGTTCTCGAACTTCAGCATGGTTCAAAAAAGCCAATGAATCTGGATCTATCCGATGTGAATGGTGCTGGCGGCCTCTCGTTCCGGAGTGACGGCGCGTTATACGTGTCGAACGGCGGCAGCAATAGCGTGACGGTTTACAAAAAGGGCACAAAGAAGCCGTCTCTAATCCTTGATTTAGGTATGGACGCCCCGACGTTTAGCACATTCGTGCCGGATGATAGGTTCTTTCAAATGAATCAAAACAACTATACGATCGAAGGATTCTTAAGAGAACATCGGAGGCCATTCTCCAAGATCACTGGATTGACGCATGCTTTCGGCATCGCATCGTCGCCAAGGCAGCAAACCTAGGAAGATTCCGACGAACCCCCGACGATTCGGCGATGCGTCAGATAACGCGCTGCGCTAGGCGCTTTATCTGGACGCGAGAAGCGTCTGCGCGTTTTGTTGAGAGGAAGGGGTATTCGGCATACTCGGGGGCGTGGAGCACGCCGTCAACGATGCGAGAAGTGCGTGATGAACGGCCGTGCGTGGCGATGGACCATGATGACGAGATCCTCCTTGAAGATCGGCAACGGGTTACGGGCTGCGTTCTGCACGATGCACGATTGCCATGCGCATGGCGCCGCCGTTACGTTCGCCCGGCATTCCGAGCTTTTCAACGCCTGATTGCCACCTCTGGCGAGGGGCAGGGCGACGCATCGCCCTGGTGGCCGTACGCGGTTCGTCGTCTACGGATCTGGTTCGGTAAGTGTCGTAGTCGTGGTGTCGGGGGCGATCAACGGCACGTCGTAGATAGCGGCGCCGGCTACCGCAACATTTTCAAACGAAATAAGTGCGTCCCGGACGACTCGGCGATGCGTAAGGTAAAGCGTTGCGTTAGCACTTTCTTGCCGTATGAACGGGGCTCCAGCTACCACAGAAAAATCGACCGTCCACGGTACGTCGACGAACGGTACGAGCGTGAAGTTTCCCGCGACGATTGCCTTTCGCGGCAAGTAATCGTTTGTACCGATCCACAGTTCGCGCAGCCGATTCGCTTTCGGCTTACGAAGCGGCGTTAAGCGCAAATGATAGCAGAGCGCGCCCTCAACGACCGGCGAATCGAGGAGCGTTACCGCGTAGTCGCGTGACCTTGAGGATACGACCGCAATGACGGGGATATTTGACGGCAGAACGATCTGCGCGGTCCGTTCGCCTTGAGGTTGATAGGTCAAGCCGAACATATAGGTGGGTGCAAGCAGCGGAACGCCGATCAAATCCGGTGACGTCGCCGGATGTCCCGCCGGAAACGCCATCGTAGCGCTGCCGGTTTCGCACCGCCCGCCGCAGATGGCGGCCGTAAGCGCAAAGTTGAAGCCGTGCGGCACCGGAGGGGGCTTTGCCGCTTCTTCTTGACTAATTGGCGCGACGTTAACCTGGTCTTCATCCGACCGATAACTAGCGCGATAATGATTGCTTCGCTCGACCGTGCCATCCAAACCCGTGACCGCGATTGTGTAGTCGATTCGATGCGGATATTGCGTGCTGCTTACCGCCGATCGTGCCTGCAGAAACAGCCCGTACGGGTCGAGGGCGGGCGGCGCGACTGTAGCCGGTTGCACTTGGGAAATCGTACGGTCCGGGATGCGCGGCGGCCTGCCCACGTGTCGCCACCCCCGCGCCGGCGGCGGCGAATCACCCCCTGAGGCTGGGAGCTGATCTCGATTACCGGAACCCCGAATCGAAAATGCGCAAGTAGGAGACATTCACGGCGGCTTACGCAATCCGATATCTGTGGCCGGAAGGGAAACCGCGCTGCCGCGAACGAGTCTTTAGCGTGGATTGGGGTATCGCTTTCGGTGTGACCGGCATGACCATCGGTTTGCTGTCGCTAATCTACGCGCGCACGCAGGCCGTGCACGCCCAGCGTCAGGCCGATGCGGCGCAACTCGCAACGGCGCTTGAGCTCCAGCGGGCAATGGCCGAGCGAATCTATCAAGCCCGAATGGACCTCGTTACGAACCCCGAAGTTGCAAAAGAATACGTCGAATCGAATCCACATCTGCACGGGCTGTACCGAGACCACGGAACGCTTGCAGGCGTCGCAATCGTACGCAACGCCATCGATGGGTTGCAAGACATCTACTTCCTGCGAAAGCAAGGCATCGTCCAAGATCATCAATGGCAAAATTGGACGTCATCATTCGCACCGATTGCGCGCATGCCGCTGACGCGCTCGATCTACGATAACGCGGTCGCGCGCGGCGCGCTCGACGCTCAGTTTGCCGCGTTCCTCCTACCAGTTTTTGACGGCAAGACCTTGGGCGACCCGAAGGGTTCGTAACGTCGATGCCGCGACCGTATCAGCATTCATGCGTGGTGGCTTAACGAGGTCATGTGGTGGATCCGGGTTTAGACGTGTTTCGCGAAATCCATCCAGCTAATTCGAGCCCAATGCATGAACGCTTCAGATTCATGAATGCCGCAAGCGAGATGGGATTCGCTGGATTTAGCAAGAGGCATCACGCAGGCGCCGAACGAGCCGCATCGTAGTTGTCGCGACCTCGTGAAGGAAAGAGGCTACTATGCGCCACGTAGTCATGATTACGGCTCTTCCGTTATTACTCGCTGCCTGCCAGGGGGCGAATTCGGTCCGCGGGCCACTACCTTTTACCGGCGAGCGGATACCGGCGCAGCGTGCGACCTTCTCAAAGCCCAACGCGCCCGACGGGCAAGGGCCCCCGTCCGTACCCTGGATCTTTGCCTCGAACGGAGAGAGGGGTAACGTCGATGTTTACAGTGCGAAAACGCTCAAGATGATTTCGCAGTGTTCTTGTTCCGGAGTCGGCCTCGCTGTCGACCCGCTGTCCGGCGATCTCGCCGTTGGTACGAGGTCGCGGACGGTCACCGTTTGGCACGTGCAAAACGCGCAGATCACGCTGTTTGCCACGCTGAACCTGACACAAAGTCCGGATGCTGTGGGGCTTGCGTTCGACAAAAAAGGCGACTTGTACGCCGCAAATGCCGGCAACAACGGCATCGATTTCTTCCAGTCAAGCGAGATCGAAGCCGGCGGAGGAAACCCCACCCGCACGCTCTTTACATCGCACTTGACCGACGCAGTGTATTTGGCCGCCGACGATCACTCGCTGCTGGCCGACGGCGACAACATGTACGGCCAACCAATCCTGGTCTCCGTAAACAGGAGTACCGGCGCCGACACGATTCTTCAGAACATCCAGTCGGGTACCGTGCCCGAAGGCATAGTGCTCGATAGCCACCAGAACGTCATCGTAAATACCGTCGGCAACAACGACACGCTCGCCGTGTTCGCAAAGCCCTGGACCGGGCCCCCAACATCGACGTTCGTATACGGCTCGGCTCAAAACGGCTACTACACCGGAATTTCGTTGAACAAATCGCAAAACACACTTTGGGCAGGCAGCTTTTCTCTGCCGGTCCCTTCGCACGGCGTCGGCAGCGTTCAAGCCAACAGCTACCCGCTGGGAAGCGTCGGACGCTCTTCAACCGGCATCCCGTCGGAATACTACGATAGCATCGCGGTGGACCCTCAGACTAAGTGACCTCGACCGGAGACCTAATTCATCTGCGATCGATTGAGACGGTAAAGCCCGCCGAAAGCAGCGACCGTCAAGGATTGAGCTTGTAGATCACGTCCGTTTCTTTCGCACACCGCGCGTTCGCAGTGGCGCTGCCGCGGCTTTCGGTTTCGTTCGGACCGGCGACGCACTCGATAGAGAACCAAGAAGAGGCAGCAATATGCCGAAGGTTAGCGGGACGTTGGTACCGGTTGACAGGACCTGGTTAACGTAAGCCTCCAATTTCGCGGAGGCATCCGGAGTATAGTCCGGGTGTAGCTGCGCTAGGCTCTGCAAGACCCCGACAAATCCAAGGAGGGTCGTCGGTGTCGTTGCAGATGGCAGGCTTCCGGCGAATCGCATCGCCCTAAGCGCATCTGGATTTTTGACAAGGCCAGAAAGTTCAAGAGCGCCAAACATTTGGCCCTCCGTCAGAACCGTGGTTGGCGAGGTGAGAACGTTAAGCAGCAATAGCGTATTCTTGTTCATGCCTTTCTCCTAAAGAAAACCCAATATACTCCCCACGGCGCTGCCGAGGCCGCCCGAGTCTTGAGTTGGAACCGCACCTACAGCGACAGGCCCGGTCGGATTCACTAGGCCTCCAGTGATTATGCCTGCACCCGAGACTGGAGCTTGACCTTGAACTACGGGCTGAGCTTGGCCAGGGGTTGGCACGGCTCCCTGCGGTGCCTGAAGAGGCGGGACAAAGCCCATCGTCACCCACCACGGGGGACATTGTGAGCAGCAGCAACCGTGCGCAGTGGAATGGTCACCCATATAATCTGCTCCTTTACTTGGGAAGTATTCATTCAGAAGAACTCCATCGTTCGCCAAATATAGGCGACTGCATAATGACTAGTCAAGTGAATCAGATGATCCCCACGTGGAGTTTCCTAACTCGCTCTAGCGCAGCGACTGAACGTTCTCACGTGCGCGCTCGCGGCTTCGACTGCAGTCGGGCTGCATGCTACGCGGGCCGCCGATCGCGCGGCGGGCATTTCTTGGTACGATATCGAACGGTTCGCAAGCGTTTTCTTACGGCTAACGCGGATCCACGCCATCACGCGATAACGCCGCTACGATCTTACCTTGAAAGGAATTGTCGACGTGCCTTTAGAGATGGCATTCATTACAAGCGACGGAAGTATTCTGGCCGGTCATACCAACGACGGCACGACCTGGACACACGGAGGCGGAAGCGGGACTCCGGGCTTCGCGAACTCGGGACAGTCGAGTAAAGCGACACCCTCCGCCACTCTGAACGGCCCATCGAACGACGAATCTTTCCTGGTGGCGTTCATCGACTCCACTAACAATCTGAGCATATGCGCTGTTGACGGCGCTAGTGGGAGTTATCCAATTGTTGGCCATAGGAGTAAGGCGGGCCCCTCCTTGTTGGCGCTCGATGCGGCGGGGAAAAGCGACGCCGTGTGGCTGGCGTTTGTCAGAGATACAACCTACCATCTACAAGTGATGTTGGGATCCGAGGGAGACCCGGGAAATTTTTCTCCCACCCCAACGGTCAATCAGGTTAGCAGGCATGGACCCTCCCTGGCATTGTTCAACGGTACGATCTGGATGGCGTTCGTGGGAATCGATGACGACAACATCCTGGTGTGCTCGCTCGAATACGACGCCGAGGGTCTCACCGGGTGGTCCGGGCCCCACAATACCGGCCACTACAGTAAGGCGGCGCCATCCCTTGTAGCAGCTGACGTCGGGTCGGGTCTCGGACTCTGGCTCGCATATCTCGCGCACGACCCGACGAACTGCTCGTGTGCTCGTCGGCAAATGGCACGAATTGGTCGAACTATATACAGACCACCCACTTTAGTACGGCGACGCCGTCTCTCACGCAAGGAGTGTGGAGCAACGGACTTTGCATGGGATACGTTGCAGCGGACTCCGACGACCTGCTGCTGGCCACTTCTTCGCCGGATGGCAGTGTTTGGTCGCCGTACATCAATACTGGCCAGGAGAGTTCGACTGGACCTTCGATCGTCGCGTTCACGCCGGGAATTGGGTAACGATCCGCACGCGGAGCGCTCAACGCCCGTGTTCCCGAAGCGGTTCTGCAGTCGATTTAGAGCCTAGAAAAGGCTCGTTAATTGGGCCGAATTGCCCGAAACCGTACAGATTAGTGCCTCAGGCACCATGCTACAGTAGAATCCGAGGAAGTGTGGAACCCTGGATCCACAAGTAGTGGAAAGCAAACAGAAAGGGACTGAGCTTAGCGCCGGTCCCCTTCTTGTTCCCTGCCAAGATCTCGCGGCTTAGAACTACACGCGCCATTCGATGACAATTCGCTTTGCTCAATTCACTTCTACTCACGTTAGTGGCTGATGACGGTGCTATGCAATCCCATCGGCTGGCCGCTCGCCAAAACGCCGATCATTTCAATGGCCATCGCCACGGCGACGTAAGCTATCGGCAGTAACGGCAGCGACGCGACGGCGATCTGTGCAACGGCGGAAGCCTTCGAGGCCGCGCGATTTCGCCGCACGGCCCACGCGACCCACGAGCCGGCGATCGCGACGAAGCAGAGGAGCAGGAACGAGACGACGATCCCCGCGTTAATCCACGCAGCGGGATTGTTCATCGAACCCGGAGCGTCGAAGAACATCGAGGAGAGCGCCGCCCCCACCAAACCGGGAATCAGCAGCACGCCCCACACGATGGATACGACGATAGCAATCGTCGGTCGTGAAGTCATGCGTCAGTCGTTTTTCCGTCTAGCCATCTAACTGCGCAAGAGCACTCCTCCCGAAAAGGTCACTCCGGCAGCTTTAGCCGCCGTCTCCGACAACGCCCGACGGTTCGACGGAGGCAATCAGCTGCCTTGCCGCACCATCCTTGCGTCGTATCCCTCGGCACATGCGAGGGGATACTACGGATGGTCGCAAAACGTCCGGGTCTCGAGCTTGCTTAATGAGCCAGATCTCTTGGCCGCGATTCCGCTTGTGCGGCCCGCAACGAGTCAACCCTGAACAAGAGGAGGTCCAATCTTGGCTATTTTCTCGATCGCATGTTACCGGCCCAAAGCGGGTAAGCAGGAAGACTTGCTTCTGCTAACGCGCGAGCATGTCCCGATCTTGCGTAAGGAGGGTTTGGTTACCGAGCGTCCCGCCTACGCCATGCGCGCCAACGACGGCACTATTATTGAAGTGTTCGAGTGGAAGTCAAAAGAAGCAATCGATGCTGCACATACCAACCCGGAAGTTCTCAAACTTTGGAAACGCTACGAGGCAGCCTGCGATTACGTACCTTTGGGCACGCTGGCCGAAGCGCAAGAGTTGTTCGCGGGCTTCGATCCGATATTCTGAAGCAGCCGTGATGCGGATATGGAAGTACGGGGTTTGCTTGGTGGCCTCGGTCGCGTTTACGGCGGGCTCGCCGGCGTCCGGCCCAATCACGCCGCCGTCATTCCAGCGGATGTTTGAAGGGCATTGCTCCGCAAACGAGATCTTCATCCTCACGCCTCCGTATTCACGCTCGCAAGCGCCTTCCGCCGCTTTCGCGCAACCATGCGCCAACGCCATTGCTTTCGACCCATCCAGCGGCACCGTGGGCGTAACGTCGGGTGCGGTATATGGCAAACTGTCGATCCGCATCTACCGTCCACCGTACTCGAGTTCGTCGGTTCCGGCCGCGACGTTCACGCCGCGCGGCCTCGTCCATCCGCGCTCGGCCGCGTGGGACACCGCCGGAAATCTTTGGGCCGCCGACGACGAAGCGAACCGCGTGTTCGAGTTTCGACCGCCATTTTCGACGACGACGCAGGCCGCCAAGGCGTTGACCCTTGCCACTCAGCCTTCCGGTCTGGCGATCGACCCCCAAACGCGATTCATGTTCGTCACGGATCTCGGAGGCGGTCGTGCATGCGCGAAAACTTCGTGTCGTATTGACGTTCTCGACGCGCCATATACGGGGAAGCCGGCTGCGACGATGACGTTTCCACACGCACAGCCCTTCGTAGTCGCGGTCGACGAGTCGGGGCGGCTCTTTGCCGGCGTCGATCGTGGACGCGCCTCGGATGCAACGATCGACGTGTACCAACCGCCGTTTGCGTCGAGCGAGCGGCCGGCATTCGCACTGCACCCCGGCGGACCCGTGCGCGCGCTCGCATTCGACCACCGCGGGAATCTCTTCGCTCAGCTGCTGGACAGCGGCGTGGTCGAGTTCGTCGCGCCAATCAGCGGCACGCGCTTCGCGCCGAGCGCGATTTTGGGCTGTCCGAAGGGGCTCACCTGCAAGCACGGCTGGGCCGGACTGGCCTTCGGACCGTAATGAAGTTGTTGTTACTCCTCGCGGCGACCGTTTGGCTGTGTCGCCCCGGGATCGCGAACAATCCGTGCATCGCTTCGCGTACGGCAACGGTGACTTCCGGCGGAAAGATTACCGGCGTTCGGACGGCGCCGGCTAGGTCGCGAGCCAATCGCTTCGATTGCTTCTACGTGTATCCGATGGTGAGCCCCGATACGTCCGATAACGCCGGCTTGCAGATTCATATGGAAGAGCGCGGCATCGCGACCGACGAAGGGTCGCGGTTTTCGGAGGTCTGCAACGTTTGGGCACCCATCTACCGTCAGATCACGGTGAAGACGCAAGACGAGCATCGCTACGACACACTGACCTACGGCGACGTCGCGTATGCCAGCGTCCTTTCGGCATGGCATGAGTATCGTTCGCGCTACAACGGTGGGCGCCCGATCGTGTTCATCGGACATTCGCAAGGCGTTCAGATGCTGGTGCGGCTGCTGCGTCAAGAGATCGAACCGAATCCGGCCCTCCTTCAGCAGGTGCTGCTCGCGATTTTGGTCGGCGGAAACGCTGCGGTTGCACAAACACCCGGCGGTCAAGGAAGTTTCAGGCGCATTCCGGCATGTAGCGCAAAAGGTCAAACCGGATGCGCGATCGGGTACTCGCTGTTCGACGCCGTTCCGCCGCCCGACAGCCGCTTTGGCATTCCCGGACAAGGAGCCAGCCTTCAGGGAAAGCAGTTTGCGCGTACGGGCGTTCGCATCATCTGTGTGAATCCGGCTGCATTGAGCGGCGGTTCCGGCCTGTTCGACACCTATTTGCGAACGACGCCGAGCCCACACGGGATGGCGGCAAAAGAAACCGCGTCGAGCGACCTGGCGACACCATGGGTCGAATATCGAGGATTATTTGCCGCCGATTGCCGGCACCACGGCAACGCGTCGTGGTTAAACGTCACGAGGATTGGGCCGGCCAACGCCTATCCGCATCTTTTCATCGACCCCCCAAAGTTCGGTTTGCACAGCTACGACGTTATGCTGCCGCTCGGCAATCTCATCGACGACATAACATCGGCAGAAGACGCCCACGACGCGCGATAAGGCCACCCGGTTTTGCACAAAGTCCGTACCTTCCGCTTCCGCCCCTGGGTCCTCGACTCTCGATCGGTCGGCGGCGATACTCTATAAGGGCTTCGGACTCCCGGTCTGGCCCTGCGTGACTGTCGCTGACGTTATTCAGCAGGAGTACGCCTGACCGCGCGTTATGGATATTGCATGAGGTTGCCGTTGCCGCGGGAAACGTTCCCGCGACAGATCGATACGACACGGCTGTTCCTGCGTCGGCCCGAGGAACGTGAAGCGGAACTTTATGCTCAACAAGCGCAGGAGTCGTGCGCGCGACGGGAGTCGTTGTCGCACGACGAAGGCCGAGCATTCGCGGCCTTCATGATCGGACACTGGAACCGTTATGGCTTCGGCTTTCTAGTCATCGATATAGTCAGCGATCTTGCGAACCCGGTATCGATTGGGCACGTCGGATTCAAGTACGTCGATGCATGGCCCAATCACTGGCCGGGCAACTATGACGAAATTGAGCTTGGATACTCCCTGGTCCCAATCGCTCGAGGGAAGGGTTACGTCACCGAAGCTGCTAGGGCTGCGTTGACTGCTGCATTTGCAGCTTTCGATATATCGTGCGTTCGCGCGAAGTGCAGTCAGGATAACCCGAAATCCGCGGCAGTGCTGTTACGTTGCGGTATGCAGGAGCAAGAATCTACCGATAAATCGCGGCGATTCAAGATCGAGCGTCCAGCGTAGACAGCGCTATTCTCGCACGTTACTTCGTCCAACTCATGGGCCAAGAGCTAGGGCAATCGGTTCGTTCACGTCGCGGCTGATCTTTCTCAGCAGTTTGTTCGAGCCCAGCGCATACACTTTGAACGAGCCGATTCCAAAATGGCCCTTTTCGACATTCGAAACGTATAGATCGTTCGCTGCGTCGATTGCCATGGCAGTCGGCCCGACCATAGCTTTGTCGAAGGTAAGATACGGTGTCGTCGCGCCCGGCGCGTACGCTGTGATGTAACTCTCATTCAACACGAACAAATCACCTTTGCTGTCGAACGCCATGTCGTGTGGATTTGAAAGACCCTGGGTGATCGTCGTCTCCGCCGACGACGCCTTCGGGGCAAAGACGGTTATCGAAGGCTGATCGTATTCCGGTCCCAAACTAAGGACGTACAAGTTGCCCGAAGGGTCGACCGCCAGTTCGCGGCTTTGCTTGCCGGTTCTGAGGGTTCGAATAAGCTGGTTCGTTCCGGCAGCAAACTCGACGACGGTCGAGTTTCCCGCGTTTAACACGTAGAGGTTGTCGTCCGAATCGAAAACCGGCGGCGAGAAAGGTTTGGCAAGATGGCCGGTAATTTTCCGTATGATTTGTTTTGTGCCGGAAGCGTAGACGAATATCCGGTTCTTCAGAGGAATGGGAACGTATAAGTTGCCTTGGCTGTCGATCGCCGGCGGTCCCAGAGACTCCGTCCCACCGTTAATGCTATACAGTCGATTTTTCTTCGTAGCAGCAAAGACGATGATGCAGTTCGTACCGGATGGAGGGGGCGGGTTATATATGTACGCATTTCCGCTGGGATCCAAGGTGATCGATTCCGCATAAGTTATCCCCGGTTTTATTTCATACAGCACGTGCGAAGTGCCGTGGGCATACACGGAGACGTATCCAGGCGCCCTTGCAGGGAAGTTGAGGAGGTAAACGTTGCTCCAAGTCGTGGCCCTAGAAGCCGGGCGATGAAGTTGTGCATTTGGCAACAACGCCGTTGGATTCTGCGAAGGCACGGACGAGCACGCCGTCAGGGAAGCGATGGAGTACGCAGCTACAGCGCGTGTGAACATCCGAAGCATGCTGCTTCCTCCCTGTCCGTCGCTACTCCGCGGGGGTGCCTGGCACCTGGCAAGCCTAGCTGGGTAGCGCCGCCTCAGCGGCTTGCTAAATAGACTTTCATGATAGTAAGCATCGCGATGGAAAGGAAGTCTGGCTATGCGCAGGCTTGACTCGGTTCTTAGCCTCCTGTGGAAGCCTTTAGCGCGATTAGTATATGCATCCCCGCACTGCTCGCCTGTCAGCCAACGCGATCGCCTTGCTCTGGCTGGTAGCTTGTGCGACCGCCGGCTTGCATATTTATCCCAACGTGCCCTTTACGTCGATAAGGTCCACAGCCGATGCTTGCCGCCTCCCGCCGATCGACCGAAGCGGTGAAGTATCTGGTAAGAATTCCTCCCGAGCGACTGTTGAGGCGCCCATCGTTTCGGTAACGTACCCAGCGGAGGTTGCGTTCCGCCACAGCCTGAAAACGCTGCGGCAGCAACGCTGAGGGTCAAGGCGAAGCGAATGGCGAGGAAAATGCTCATTGCAGGTCTTCTCTCGCGACGAACGACGATAAAAATACTTCCCGTGATATGGCGGCATTCCCTTAGGAACTACGCCTCTCGGTGAACGCAGCAGCTGATCACAACGGAAACAGTAACCTCTAGACGTAGCCCCAATACGGGTCCGGGTTAAGGTGCCAGAAAATGAGCTCGATTGGGCCGCGTTTAAGGTCCAACCAAGCGCACTGGCGGCCCCAGTCCTAGAAAGGCGCGAATTCAAGAAATCCACCTGTGCAATCTCCCAGTTCGGGAAATGCCTTGCAAAAGTGGATTTTTGGAACACAGCAAAAATTTGGGGCTCTACTTCATTATTGCGAAATTCCAACCTAAGGTTCAGTATTGCAAACGCCCCCATCCAGGAGCTTCACTATTGATTTTCGACTCCGGAAAACTTTACAAACGGCTATGCCCGACTTCGGCTGGCCAGATTCGGGCGACGATCCAGGCAAGGCCGTGGAGGGTGCGTTGGCCCGTCACGCGATCCACTAGGGATGCTGCCGCTTTGAAAGATCGGATACGACGTCTCGATACAGCGTGCGAGTAGCCTGGGCCAACATTTCAAGCACCCGGAAGAGAGCGTCACCGGAAATCGTGATCGCTTGCCATTCGACGCCAGCGTGGCGATGAACGAGCGCGTAGGTATCGCTTCCTACGTCGTAAATCGCGAATTCGCCTGATTCCGCGATCAAAGAGCCACTATCGAGTGTTTCGGCGTCTATGGCAGTCACGAGTCTCACGCAGGCGCTCCTTCTAGATATAAGGCAATAGGTCGAAGTATTCTTGATCTTCGTTCGCTCCACCGTGCCCTTCGCCGATTGTCTTCTCGGTCTCGACGAAGCGAATTTCGCTAATCCACTTGACCATCTTGAAGCCCAGCTGATTTTCGACGCGAAGCCGTATAGGTGCGCCATGTACCAGGGGGAGAGGCTCATCATTCATCTCGTAGGCTAAAAGACACTCGGGTTTGACGACATCCGCCAACTGCTGCGTGTCGTAATAGGCGCCGCCGAATGTCCCTTCGCCGAACGAAATGAATTCGACGACGCGCGCGTTGGATGATGGTTTTACCAGCCCAATAAGGCGCGCCATCGAGATACCTCCCCATTGTGCGATTCCGCTCCATCCTTGAATGCAGTGGTGTAACGACACGTGCTCGTCGTGCCCGAGTGCTCGAATTTCCGCGAGGCTCAGATCGACCGGGTTCTCGACGCAGCCGCCGACCCGCAAGCGGTAACCGCGGAAGTCATCCGCCACGTGGCGCTTCCATTCGTCGGAGTACGGCATCTTGCCGTTAGGCCACAAGTACGGCGACACGTCTGCTCGCGTATAGCGTTCGGCCGGATTAAAGCGCGGGGAGGCTCTGAGCATACGCTCGATGGGAAAGATCAACGACTTGTGCAGCCGTTGCATCAGGCGCGGATACTTCCAAGCAACCACGTGCGCGGCAACCCATGAAGCGATCACTACCGCAAGACCGGCGCCGCCGAGGATGAGCCCAAGCGAGCGTGTGTCATCGGTACCTAACACGATGTGGTTGAAATTCCGCTGCGTCCCCGTCGAGAATACGAGGCTGACGTGCACGATCGTAAAGACGACGTATCCGCACAGCAGCAAAAAATGGATGGAACGGGCTCCCTGACGGCCACCGAATATCCGCGGATACCAAGGGAAGGCGTTATCGATTGCCGGCGACATGGCGATGCCGGACAAGATTGAGAGCGGCGCCATGACGAACACGACCCCGAAATACACGAGCTGCTGCAGCGCGTTGTAGGCATAGTACCCGTCGGGCTCGGCGGGAAAGTGAAAGGTCGCGTAGTGCACGAATGTTTGCCAGGCGTACGGCAGGATCGTCCACGAGGTGGGGACGAGCCGCGGCCACTGTCCGCTGACGAGCAGCATCGCGATATAGATCATTCCGATGAGGATAAAGCCGTAATCGGCAACGAAATGCCAGGACCTACCCATTCCGGGAGTGTGTTTGTAACCGGGCAGCGCGATGACCGGCGAGATATAACGCGCGTCGTCCCTCGCGGTCCAGATGCGGTCCTTCGGAACATCGATCGGCGTAAAGCGCATCCAATCCGTTCCCGGCGTACAATGATCGTTCCAGTAGAGCCGGGGATGGTCCATAAGGATCGATAGACCGCTGCGCATCACTAAAAAGATGAACAAGAGATTTGCAAAGTGGGTCCAACGGATCCACACGGGAAAGCCACGCGGCTCGCCGTTCGGTGCAATGACGGTGATGCCGCCGACGGGCGCCGATGCGGAATGGATTCCAAGCACGAGCACCTGCAGCCAGGCGAGCAGGATCGGCACGCACACGACCACCGCGAGCCAGATGATAGGGCGACGCGACATGATAACGACCAGCCGGCGATCGTCGGGAAAATGAACCTTCCGATGCGCTTCGTCAAAAACGAACATGGCTCGATCGCCTACGTTGTACGCACGTCGAACCTAGTATTATCGGTTGGTTCCTTTGCTATCGCCACGTAAGCGTGGAGTTCTGTTGCGGCTGATATGGAGCAGGTCTCGCCCGGGCACACAATCTCAACGGTACCGGCCGCTACGGCGCGTCGACGGCCCGACACCTCTAGCATTCCCGCTCCTTCGTCGAAGATCAAGGCCGCGCTGCCGGGAAAGGTTATCATGCGGTCTTTCGTACCAGCGGGCACTCGAATCTGAGCAACGCGCAAACCCGGGCCGTCGGCAAGTAGATCAAGAGCTTCCGACGGCTCGAAGTCATGCGTTTTAAGAATATCGACGCGCCATGCTTCCGGACCGGACTCGACGTACGTCCACGTAAAGCAACCGGGGTGCGCATCTTCCAACTCGTGCCGGAGAGGTCTTGGATCGCGATCGTTGACGATCCGCAGAGTTCTCCCCGGCTCCAACTCCTCGAGGCGCAGATGGATAGCGCGATGCTTCTCTCCAAGCGGAAGAGTACGGATATCGGCTTCCATGGCTGGAATCGTATCGCTATGATGCCGATTCAGCATTGACCGTGGTTATAGACACTTCGTGTAGCTCGCCAGTTTTTCTCGATCTACCCTAACGATGCGTCCGCCGCTACGCTGAACTGCGCCACTACTCTCGAGCTCTGCGAGTGCTCGGTTGACGACCTCCTTCACGGTCCCGGCGGCCGCTGCCAGTTCAACCTGCGTGAGATCTGCGAGCGTCGGAAGAACCGGCTGCAATCCGACGTCGGCCACGGCATGGAGCAAGAGCGTAGTTGCGACGCGCGCGACGGTGGAAAGCGACGTTTGTGCGGAGAAGCGTTCGATGATGGCTCGCATCCGCTGCGCCAAATGGTCATTCATCGCTCGAGATACGGCAATATCCGAGGTCAGTATCGAGTCAACAATCCTACCCGGAAATACGAGCACGCGAGCTGAGTGCGAGGTCGTAACGAAGCGAGCAATCGTCGGGCCGCGACCCGTTAGAGCGATTTCGCCGAACGGCTCCCCCGACAGAATATCGTAAAGTGCGTACTCTCGACCGAGTGGGGAGGTGATTATGGCGGCCAGGGATCCGCTCCAAACGAGCCCAAAGGCGCCCCAATCGCTTTCTTGCTCCACAACGGGATCGCCGTGCGCGAGCACCTTCTCGAATGCGACAGCCTCCATCTCGTGGACCGATTGCGAACAGGCATCTGCAAACAATGGGCAACGCCGCAGGAGATCGCGGACCCGCTCTGGTCGCACCGCGGTTAGGCGACGCAAGGTTATCTCCCACAGATCCTGCCCCAACCTATGTTGGAGCCACACGTACTGCTGGGATCTTGTGCGCTCCAACTCACTGCGCAACCCGCGCGGCTCATAGTCGGTCGTAAGTCGCAGTTCGTCGCCATCCTTTAAGCCGTCAAATGCCGCAAGGATCGTTGGATGGCGTTGCGAACTCGCGATGATGCGGAGATCCAGGTCGATCATTGTTTCAGGGCGACTTTCGCGCTTCGATCACGTGGCTCACCTTCGAGTCGAGCGTTTGCACGACGTCAATGCGATCGTCGATCTTCAGCAAGCTCTCAACCCGCGGTGCACCGAGCTCATGACAGCGTTTATGGATTGCGACAAGTGCGTCGCAAATCGTTCGAACGTCACCTTCGAGGTTCGTCGCCATAGCCGTCAGCTCATAGTGAACCCCCATCTCATCGAGGACGTCGAGCGCGGCCGCGACATATTCGCGAACACCACTTCCGGTGTTCGCACCGATCGTAATACTCGCCGTTGCCATTTCTTAAATTCGCTCCTTGCGCAGAAACCGTTTGCTACATGCCGAGGTAGACTGGTCCTTCGCCACCCTGTGGGGGAACCCATACAATGTTTTGGTACGGGTCTATGATATCGCACGTTTTGCAATGGACGCAATTGGTGAAATTGAGCTGTAGGCGGTCTTCGGCCTTTGTTCGGTCGGGTTTGTCACGGAACAGGGGCTCGAATACTTTCATTTATTGCTCTGCGTCTTGCACGGCTACGTAGACGACCCGGTTCTCGACGAGAACTTCGTAACTGGGTTCTGGCTCGATCGCCGGCAACGTTAACACAGCTCCGGTTCTCAGATCGAACTTGCTTCCGTGAAGAGGGCAAACGACACATCCATCCTCGATGCGTCCTTCCGCAAGATCGGCGTATTCATGGGTACATATGCGCCCCAACGCATAAACATGCCCGTCGAGACGAACCAGCAATACGGGGACCTCGCCGACACTCACACCGTGCAACTCGCCTTCACCGAGCTCATCGTCACCGGCCACCGGCACAAACTTCATGTGCCCAGGACACCGCGCGCTTTGCTCCTCACTCACCTGCTCCGGCTTCCAGGCCGATGAAATGGGCTTTCCCCCGGTAAAGCTCAAAATCCAGAACGATAGAGTTGGAAAGGCAATCCTCCAGCATCTTGCCAACGCGCTTATCGTACCGGGATGCACTCCAGGCGTGGCTGTCCCGCCATTTCGTTACGATAGCAAGTTTCTTTGCGTCAATGCTGACCAGAACGTGGCCCGTGATAAAGCCGGGCATTTCCGCTGCCTCGCCGCGAAGTACCTCGATGGCCTCCTCCACGACTTCGTGTAAATGCGCGGTCTTAAGATGGGCGGTGACAACGCTTATCACTACCTCATCCGAATGAATGCTCTCGGTTACGCTCGTTAACACAACTCTCTATCCTCCTGTCTAGAAACGAGCATCTCCTTATGCTTGCAGCACGAGGCGGCCGCGGCCGATTCGATAGTCTGCCATGCCGTAAAAGATGTCACAAACGCGATCGCTGCGTGGGTCGATTGCGGTCGGAAAGACCACATGTCCAACGGCCCCTTCGATCTCTTCCGGTAGCTCGGGCGAGAAGAGCGGGGTTTGTGAACGATAAACAATGCGATCCAAGTGTTGAGCGTCATGGATGATGATGCCGGCGCAGTACCGCATCCGAGCAGAGCCACTAGGATCCTTGAGCTCGTCGACGCCGTGACATACGGCCATCCAACCCTCCCGTACCCGTATCGGCGGCGTTCCGGCTCCGACCTTGATTAGCCCCCAATCGGCAGGCGGCAATACGAGCCGATGCGTTTCCGCGACGGTGCAAAGGTTTTGGATATCGGCACGTACGTGCTCGAGGTGAATGTAGCCAATGGCGATCGCTTCCCGCTGTTCGCGCGGGAGCGCTTTTAACGCCGGGACTGCAAGCTGTCCCAAACGTACCGAAAGCGAGAGCGTGGGCCGATGATAGAATGCAAGTGACAGGACCCCGGCTGGCGAGCTCACGGGTTCTGGAAAGAACGCCGCGTCTTTGTCGGCAAACGGTTCGTTGTTGCCCTGAAAAGAGACGAGACCGAGGCGTTCCCAGGCCAAACCATCGTGGGAAACGGCAAAGGCGACCTCGGGGCCGCGCGGCCCAAAGGCTACGTAGGCCATGACGTACCGGTCCAGCGACGCAACGTAGGTCACACGGGGGTCCTCGCAGCCGTACCCTCCCGGCTCCTTCCGGAGTTCGTATGGAGCCTGAGGCTTCAGTGCGATGCCGGTTTGTTCGAAACCAACCTGACCGTCGAGACCTTCGCGCGCCCGGAACGACCCGATATGCGAAATGTTGCCCGGCGCGACCATGCGCGGATACAGCTGCAGAGTTCCGTCGCGCAATCGGGTGCAGGCGGGATTAAGAACGCCGGCCCGATCGTTCATCGCAACATTTGGCCTGAGAACGACGCCGAGGCGGGTAAACTGCGCGTTGACTTGCATTCGTGCATCGCCGAGTGTTGAGGCCACCCTGCAATCGTAACAACGACCGCTGGTACGGCAATTGACCTGGGTCGTTGAGCAAACGAGCAAAGCGTGAGATGAAGGACTCCACTAGGGAGGTCATCGTCACAATGCAGGTCCAATCCCGATCTAAAGTCTATTCGCCCA
The DNA here is from genome assembly GCA_049585095.1 of Candidatus Tumulicola sp. GTDB lineage: Bacteria > Vulcanimicrobiota > Vulcanimicrobiia > Vulcanimicrobiales > Vulcanimicrobiaceae > Tumulicola. The sequence goes on along the minus strand of JBAUZB010000137.1, from coordinate 15,487 downwards.
AGCAGTGGGACCTTGCCGGTTTGCAGGGCATTTCCGACGCAACGCTCGAGATGCATTTCGGCCTTTACAATGGCTATGTCAAGAACGTCAATCTCCTGAACGAACGACTGATGGATCTTCGAGCCGCGGGGAAAGCGGCCGGCAGCGAACCAGGCTATGCCGAGCTCGTGCGACGTTTCGGCTTCGAGTTCGATGGTATGAGGCTGCATGAGTACTATTTTGATAACATGACGCGCCATCCAGCCGACGTCGGCACCGGGAAGCTCTACAATGCCCTCGGCGACGCCTACGGTGGGTTTCAGGAATGGAAGGCAGATTTCATCGCCGTTAGCGGCATGCGTGGCGTCGGATGGACTATCGCCTACTACGACCTCAACAACGAACAGATTACCAATCATTGGATCGACGATCACGAAAACGGCCACCTCGCCGGTTGCGTGCCGGTCCTGGTCTTGGATCTCTGGGAACACGCCTTCCTCGGTGATTATAAGCCAGCCGAACGGGGCAAGTATGTCGAGGCATTCTTCGCCAATGTTGATTGGAAGGCGTGCGAAGCGCGACTTCCGTAGCATTATACTTAACAACAAGAAAGCGACGTAGAGCCAATGGCATATGTGCGCATCGTTCCGACCGCCGATGGTCCGAATATGATCGTCGGCGCAGTCGATTTGGAATGGCCGAGCGGTCATACGATCTCGCAGGCCGGCGAACCCGACGAGAGCGGCGCCATCTATCTGTGCCGCTGCGGCCACTCCAACAACAAACCGTTTTGCGACAACTCCCACAAGCGTGTCGGCTTCAAATCGACCGAAGGCGACGCGACGGCGCATCACGATTAGAACGTACGTTATTGTCGGCGGAGGTCTCGCCGGCGTCAGTGCAGCCGAAGCATTGCAAGGCGCCGGCTTCGATGGCCGCGTCGTGCTCGCCGGCGAGGAGCAAGAGCCTCCGTACCAACGACCACCGCTCTCGAAGGGACTGCTCAGGGGGGAGGTTGCGCCTGATTTCGCGTTTCTGCGCTCCCCGGCGTTCTATGTAACCAACGCTATCGAATTGCACTTGGGCGATCGGGTGACTCGTATCGATCCCCGCACTCGCCGCGTGGAGTGCGCCAGCGGCGCCAACTTCACATATGACAAGGTCTTAGTCGCCACCGGCGGCACGCCGCGGCAGTTGCGGGTGCCTGGTTCGGATCTCTCTGGAATCCATTACCTGCGAACGCTGTCCCAATCGATCGCTTTACGCTCGGAGTTGCAACGGCATCCGCACGTTCTGGTGGTGGGCGGTGGCTTTATCGGTTGCGAGGCAGCCGCCTCAGCCAGACAGCTCGGATGCGACGTCGCGATCGTTGGCCCAACCCTTCCGATGGCGCACGCTCTCGGCCCCGAGGTGGGCGCGATCTATGCCGAATACCACCGAGATCGCGGCGTGAACGTGAAGACCGGCATTACCGTCACCGCATTTCGTGGCGCGGGGTCGCTTGAGGAAGCGGTGCTGTCCGATGGCAGCACTGTCGCGTGTACGATCGCGGTCGTCGGCGCCGGAATCAAGCCGTCTCTTGGAATGCTCGGCGATGCTGACACGAGCGATGGCTTGCTTACCGACGAGTTCTGCCGAACGAGCATCGATAACGTCTTCGCTGCCGGAGACATCGCGCGCACGTGGCGACCCCGGTTGAACCGGCACGCGCGGTTGGAGCATTTCGACAATGCACAACTGCAAGGCGCCACCGCGGCACGTTCGATGTGCGATGACCTGACGCCTTACGATCCCATACCGTTTTTCTGGTCGGACCAATACGATTTGGATCTACAATACTATGGAAGTGCTAAGGAGTGGGACGAAGTCGTTTTCCGCGGCCAACCTTCGCGAGGATCCTTTATGGCCTTCTATCGGAAGGACGGACGCATCGAGGCAGCATGCGCCGTGAACCGCTCGCGTGAAGCGACCATGGTCAAGCACCTCCTGGGACGACATGACGTCCCAGCGCATAAGCTCGCGGACAATGATATCGCGCTGAAGACTCTCCTCGCCGCGGAAGCGTACGGCGTGCGATGACACCGATTATCCAGCTAAAGCGTGCCTACGACAAACCTGCCAAGGGAGACGGGTTTCGCATCCTCGTGGATCGTCTCTGGCCGCGAGGCATAAAGAAACAGGATCTTCGGCTCGACGCCTGGGCCAAAGAGTTGGCTCCGAGCACCGAACTGCGCAAATGGTTCGCACACGACGTAGGTAAATGGACCGCGTTTCGTGCGCGGTATCGATCGGAACTTACTCGGTCTCACGCATCGACGAGCATCCGCGTGGTTCTCGATGCCGCGAAGCCGGCAAAGACGATTACACTGCTGTATGGTGCGAAGGACACCGAACACAATGAGGCTGTCGTGTTACGTGGGCTGTTCAAGCGAGTAGCGTCGCGCCACCGTAGTGATCGCTAAGTACCCTTGCGCGCGTCGCTTTCCCTACGTGGGCCGTATCGCCTCGATCTAACGGTGGACGCGTTGCGGCGCGTGCCCGGCAACCTCGTCGACATCATGATGCCGGATGGGGCGTATCTGAGGGCCTTGACCCACTGGGGCACCGTCAACGTGGTTGAAGTACGGCAGATCGGCGACGACGCACTTGACGTTCGCATTTCTGGGCGAGCCGCGAGTGCCCAACTGCAGACGGTCGCAGCGATGCTTGGAACCGATGTCGATCTGCATGAGTGGTACCAGCGCACCAAACGCTTTCCTTGGCTGGAGCGCCTCGCAAACGAACTACGTGGAGTCAAACCGCCACGCTATCCGGACCTTTGGGAGGCGCTGTGCCACGGGATCGTCTTTCAACAATTGAGCATTGCCGCAGCGGCTTCGATCATGCAACGTTTCGTCGAGCGGTTCTCCAGCCCGATACGGCACGGTGCGATCTCACTCCATCCGTTTCCGCGACCGGAGACCGTCGCTGAAGCTCGCGAGCGAAGGTTTCGATCGATCGGGCTCAGCCGCATGAAGGTTTCGCACCTAAGGAGCGCGGCCCGCGCCGTGCTGACGGGAGCCATCGATCCTTCGCACATCGAAGGGCTTTCGACTACGGCGGCGATCGCGGAGCTGCGAACGGTACGGGGCATCGGAAGGTGGAGCGCCGCCGTGGTCCTGCTGCGCGGTTTTGGGCGCTTGGACGTCTTTCCGCCAACGGACTCAGGTGCGTCGCGAAGCATCAAGCTGTTGTCGTCCAACCCGCGAATCGATGAACAGGACGTGCTCGCTACGCTCGGTGGGGTGCGCGGAATGCTGTACTTCCATCTCCTTCTAGGTAGGCTCCGCGGGCTTCATTCTCTCACATCAAACTGAGGGTACGGTCAGTCAGCCAGTCTCGTCAGCGCCGCACCCTTGTGCATGGCGATGTGATCCGTCTTACCACTTTTGATCTCATATTGAGGTTCATCCTTGCTGGCATGGACCATATAGCCTTTGAACTGAATCTCGGATGTAATCACCTTGGTGATCGTCCCGCTAACGCGGCCCGCCTCCGAGTTCCAACTCACCCGGTCACCCTTATTGAATCGCTGCTTTTTCATCTTACTTGTCTTTCTGCCCCAACTCGAGCGCGAGCTCTTTGAGGGTCCAACTTTTGGTAAAACGCGCGCGAACGGCTTGCGAGTTCCTCGAAGTGTCGGAAATATGACGGACCCCAAATCTCGCGATATAGCGACACGGTCGGTTGCAACGCCTGCCACGCAGTTTCCGGACCGCCTCGCAGGAACTCGATCAATGGTGCTTCGTGAACGACTCCGTATTTTGCAAGAATACCGATTTCTTCATACCAATTTGCCAATCGGAGTTCTAAATGGACGTCGTGGTCAACTGGATCGTCCTTTAGGCCCTCTCGAAAGGAACGATCCTCCATGCGGCTCGGCAATTCTTTTAAGCAAACTTGAACCAGCGCTCGAACTCCGAACCGTTGGAGTGAGCGGATACTGCCTGAAGACCAGCAAGCTGGTTACTTCTGTTGGACGATCGCAACTGGCGCAACGCAAAGGTCGCCGTGATCACAAAAACGAGAAATGTACCCACCGACGCGGCAGCCTGAAGTGCGGTGATCATAAGGTTGCGTCAACCTCGAATAGTACGTCGTAGCGAAGCGTTCCCTCTGCTGTCGTGCGAACGCCCGCAGTGGGAATGTGCGGGCGCAGCTTACCGTCGTGCATCAAGTGCTGGACCGGAACTCCGTGCAGCAGGAGCGCAGCGTCCGAAATGAGCCGCCGGTGGCAGCGCCACCAAAGGGTCTCGGAGCACATGATCGCAAGTTGCGACGACGCTGCTTGTTCGAGAAGTTCGCTTAGTGCGAGCGCGAACGTGTCGGTCTCCATGTAGTCCGCGTATGCGCGAAATGAAGGATGCCGCAGCGCAACGTTGGGGCTATCGGGATGAACCTTTCTAAAACCGCCTAGGAGCTGCTCCCAGCGATACGCGCTTCCACTGCAATCGGGGACCCATCGCTCCATTTCTTCGCGCCAAAACTGCGGATGGCGTCGGCTTTTAGGAACCGAGCGAACGTCGACGAGTGACTCGATCGAGGCCATGCGAATTATCCGTGCGAGTTCTTCCACAGTTGCGGTTCCATGACCAAGCGTGAGCAGGTGAGGCGCCGTCTGCGACATGTCGTTAGCGCGCCCTTTTTACGTCGTCGGGCGTAATCGTTGGCGAATGGTTGCCCCAAGAGGTGCGCTCGTGATCGATAATCGCGGCTAAGACTTGATCGGATAGCTGCGAAAAGGACGGCATAGTGGCTCCGTACCTCCGCCCTGCGATCGTCTTGCCGTGCAACCCTCGAAGGACGATTATAATGTGTTCCTTTGGGTCGTTTGCACCGACTACCGGGTCACCCGCAAGCGATGGGAACGCTCCCGGCACCCCCGCGCCGACCGCGCCATGGCAAGACGAGCAATTGGTAGCGTAGCCGGACGCACCCGACGCTTCATAGTCAAATCCGCCCGCTGCGCCTCTTCCGCTGTAGGCGGGCGCCTTCTGGGCCTGATCGCCGGCGGCAGGCTCGTTTGCAGCGGCAAGGGCCGGATTACTCGCATACGTGGGCGTTGCGGCAAACTGCGCAGGTGTATTGAAGAATTCCAAGCCATACCAACCTGCCCAAGCTGCAACGATCGCAATCATGACCCAGGTCCATACCGGAATCGGTCCGTGCGATTCGGCGCGCTCGGGATCGAACGGTTCGTCGCCGCCAAACGAGTTGATTTCGATGTCCAGCATGCCGTGGACCGTTGAACCGTCGCGCAATCCCGTTACGGTGATTCCTGGGCCGTTGCGAACCGTAAAGCGAACGATTCGGGTACCTGAGGTCCCCAAGGCATCAACGGCGATGAGGCGCAGGCGATGTTCTCCATCTTCGAGCTCGGTCGTATCCAGCTGGAACTTCGCCGGAGGGCGGTACGTCGCGAGCGGTTCCGTATCGTCGTCGAGATATACCGAAATCGATCTGGGACTGGCCGCTTCCATCAGCGGTCGTCCTTGAGAATCAAGTGCTTTGGATGGTTCGGTCCGGTTTCGCCGGGCGATACCATGGCGCGGACCGCAAAAACGATCGTCCACCCCGTCACGACGGCACTGGCAACGGCGATGAGCCAGCCAAGCGGATCCGCGCTGAGCGGTTCAAAGTTCATCGGCATGCCGTTCATCGCTTGACGGCACCCTTGAGCGGTACTTGTTTGAGCGACTTTAAGTATGCGACCAGATCTTGCGCTTCTTGGGTGGCGATGACGATCCGTCCGCTGGGAGCATAGCCGGGGGGCACCGCAACGATGACATCGCCCGGATCGGCGTGTTCTTTCACGCGATAGAGCCAAGGATATGCCGGCATGATGGAGCTCGATACGAGCGATCGCGGCTCGTACAAGTGAATGTATTGCCACACATCGCTGGGTTGGCGCGATCCGATGTTGCTCAAATCCGGTCCATTGCGCTCCGACCCCAGAAGCTCCGGCGTGGCGTACGCATAGTCGCCGGCGATCGAGGGTCGTCCAAAGACAAGATCCTGTTTGAGCGGACGCACTTGTTGCGTGTGGCAGTAGGCACAGCCCTCCGCGACATAGGTCGCCCTCCCACGCGCTTGCTGCACCGTCAGCGGCACGACTCCCGGCGCGGGGGGCGTTTGCGAAAGAACCCAACCCGGCAGCGCGCCCATCAAAATTGCGAGCGCCTCGTAAATGATGAACGGAATACCGACGAGCAGCACGACGTTGTTCATTCCCCCCTTCATGCGCGCACGGCCTCGCTCGCGTCTGGGTTCGGCTTGCGGCGCGCCAGCGTCATGAGATACACGTTGTAAGCGAACAACAGGTGCGCTACAAACATCATCGTGCCGCCAATCGATCGCGCCATCCAATACGGCGCGGCCGATTCTACGGAGGTAATGAACGGATCGCCTTGCGCCCAGTTCAGACCTTGGATGGTTCCGCCAATGGAGAGCGCGACAACGTAAATCGTCACGCCGATCGTAGCCAACCAGAAGTGCAGACCAGTCACCAGTGGACTCGGCTCTTTGCCCGTCGCTTTCGGCAATAGTCCATAAATGCAGCCCCACGCGATGAATGTGATAAACCCATACATGGTCGCATGGGAGTGCCCGACCGTATAACTGGTGAGATGCCAGATGCTTTGAAGGCTACGCAGCGCTTCAATCGTTCCCTGGGAAGATCCGAGGAAGTAATACGCGATACCGACAACGATGAACGGCAACGCCATCGATCGGCGCACACGCTCCCACCTGCCAGAAATCGTCAGAACGAAGTTCCCCGTCCCGGCAAACACCGGCACCAGCATCCCGACGCTAAAGACGATCGCCAGCGTTTGAAACCACCACGGTATCGGCGTGAACTCGAAATGATGAGCGCCGATGATCGGGTAAAACACTAGATTTGTCCAGAATCCCAGGACTCCGAGCGCATAGGAATAGATGGGGCGGTTCAGTAGCTTGGGAAGAGTATAATAGATGGCGCCGAGGGCTAAGAACGTAAACCACATGCCCACAGCATTGTGCATGTAGAAGCCCTGCACGGCGACCTGTCCCAGACCGTGCTGGTAAAACGGAATCGCGGACGTGATGGCCAAGATCGTCGTAAAAACATACGCTCCGACGATGTACCAATTCGAAATATAGATATACCGTTCCGCGCGCTTGGCAATGGTTCCGACGATCGTAATCGCGCTCAGGATAACCGCTGCCACAAAGAATATAGCGGCCCACCAGACCCACTCGCGATACTCTTGATCGCCGTTGTTGACCCCGAGATCGAGCGTAATCGTCCCGAGGATTGCGGCGATGTTGTAGCACCAAAGCGCCGCCCATGCGTAACGTTTTCCCCATAACGAGATGCCGGACGAACGTGCGGTAACGTACATTCCAACGCCCGTTAGCGCAACGGAAGCAAAGCCGTAAAACGTACCGTTAGTGTGAATCGCGCGCAGGCGCCCAAAAGAGAGATAGGGGCTTGTCGCGAGGTCGGGGTAAGGGAATTTGAAGCTTAGGAGAACCCCCACCGCCGTGGCAATTAGCAACCAGATCGTGGAGGATATCGTAAACGCGGTGAAGAGATCGGCATCTCCGCTCGCGCTGGATGCAGCACGTTGGGCGTTCGTCACGCTTGTCGAGGGGGCGCGTTCTTCACGCGTCATTTCATGAGAGTCGCTCGAAGTTCATCTACGTTATCCAGGATTTTCAGAACAGCGGCTCTGTCAAATTGCTGCAAGAGTCGGCTGCCGACCTCGGACGCAGTCAACAATACTTGATCGTCTCCGGCATCGCCAGCCACATGCAGTCCGTGGAATCCTTCCGCGCTGATACCAATCGACGAGCTGCTTGCCCAAGGCTCCGTGCCTCCTTGATGGCCGCCTCTTATTTCAAGGGTCGCGCTCAAATCGCTTACAATCATTTCTCAGCTCGACATCTTCGCATATAGCCCAGGACCTAAGTCTAAAATACCGGCACGGCAGCCGACGTCGAATGCCTCCATGCCGCTATTTTATCGTTCCAAGGGTCGTTTCGCGGTGACCCCGGTTATAGACAAAATTGACTTGGGTCGTTGTCGTGAACGCGAACTCATGAGACCTTTGATCGGCATCGCTCTCCGGCAACGCGTTGCATCCTGGGCACCCGAAACGCCGGGATATCACGGGATCGTTCGGTATCTCGCCCCCATCAGAAGCAGCCCCCTAGTTTTCACGATTGGCGGCCTCGTAACGGAGTTGTAGTATTAAGGAATCCGTGAGTAAACGGGCCGCGGGCCTAAAGGCATTTCCTCGCTAGTCAGACGTGCGTCTCAAAAGAAAGGTTCAGAGCCATGAAAGTTCATTGGATCGCGGCGCTCATGGGCGTCGGCGTGCTCCTTTTCGCAGTGGTCCCCGCTCCGGCGTCAGGCACCTGGTTGCCGAACGTCACCGATGCGCCGTCGCGCTTCTCGGGGCCTGGCGTTTACACCGGTCCCCCAGCCCTCCCCGTCACGCTTTCGATGGTCATCGCGGGAGGCGGCCCCAGCGATTTCAAGACGATCACGCTCGTGAAGGTCCTCGCCGGCGACAAGACCGACGCCGAAGTGGCTTCGCTGACGAAGAAATTCGGGGCCGACAAAGTGGCGAACTTCGTCGAGGTCTTCCCGTTTGTTGTTAGCGACTCGCTGAAGATTGTGAAGGAGAAAGGCGTCACGTTGCCATCGGTGCCGAAACCGGATCCCAAGAACGGCGAGGCACTCGCGGGAGCACTGTGGGCGGCCGGACAGACCGGAAACGGTTTCAGCGTCGAGGTCATGCTCGATCGCGCCGTTTCGCACGCGATTCACGACCAAGTGATGACCGATATCGACACCAAGTACGGGATCGCCAAGGACGCCGACTATCACGCCGTGCTGAACCAAGCCATGCACGATTTGGCGGCCGTGTATGGCTTCGACGCCTCAGGTAAGCCCAAGAGCTGAAAGGAACGGTGGCAAACAATGGTGACCGTGCGTATCGTTCCGACCGCCGATGGCCCAAACATGATCGTTGGAGCCGTCGACCTGCAATGGCCTAGCGGTCACGCGATCTCGCAGACAGGCGCACCTGATGAGAGTGGCGCCATCTACCTGTGTCGATGCGGTCACTCCAACGACAAACCGTTCTGCGATGGCTCGCACAAGCGTGTCGGCTTTAAACCGACCGAAGGTGATGCGACCGCGCACCGCGACTGATGTCTCACGCCTTTTGCTTGGCACGACTCGACGACGTCACGTTCACATGCTCCGACGAACTCGCCGGAATGTACAAGTTGAGTCCCTTTGTGTGGCAAGAGGATGGCCGGTTCGAGTTGTTACTGCGGGTCGTGAACTACTCGGAGAATCCGTCGGAGAAAGTTGCGCGCATCCACCATGGTTCGTTCGGAGATGGCTTGCGATTCTGGATTGATGAAACGCCTGCCCACACGATCAGTCTGCCGTTCTCCCGTTTAGCCGTGAACGGCTCGTCGGCCGGCAGCGCTCCAAGCGACAGGACGAGATCGCCATCGTAGTCCAGCCACCCCGCCCGCAACGCCCGGTCCATCTCCAGCGCGATCTCCGATGAGGTCAGGAGCCGGTCGTAGGGCTCCCGGCTCCGCGGGCCGATGGGCGGATCGACCACGGCGGTGCCCCGGAACCGGGCGCGTGGGTCCTGAGGAAACGGCATGTCGCAGAACTCCAGCGAGATCTTGCCCCGATACCCGGGTGCATGATTGAGCACGATCGCGGCGAGCATTGCCATCACCGTTTCAAGGTCGGCTGTCGGATCCAGGGTTCGGTACTTTTCCATTCCGAAGCGAACCGTACGCCGTTTTTCTCGCGAATGCAAGCAAATTTCGAGCCCGATTTCCGTCGAAATCGCTTCATTCATTATTGCACAAAACAGGAACTCCCCACTTCAGTAATGGACTCTTTCAAGTGCAATAATGAAGTAGAGCGAAAATTTGGTGGAGCTGTCGGGGTGCTGCCCCCCGAGTCCAAGAAGCCTAACCGGCGCGTTCTCCAGGCTCAGCTCTGATTTTTACTTATTCGGACGGACGCCTCGGAGCGGGGCTTGCCGTTCGCCGCAGATCCTTTATCTCGAACGCGCCTCGGATCGGGTGCGCGTTCCAGCCCGAGTTTTCGGCCGGAGTGCGGAGCGGCTCGGGCCCACCCTCCGCGTCCGGTGGCTAACCTAGATTAGGCAGCCAGTGCGTATTGATTGTTGGCAGATATTGCCGTTGCGATCGTTTAAGGAGTGCTCGCAACTCCGCCTGCTGACGCCGATCGCGGACCTTCCTGTCGAACCTATTTCAGCCCCTCGATCGTGACAATTGTTCCAACCCGCCGGCTGCGCCGGGGGTTTCGCGGACCACCCGAACTCCGGCCTTTTCCTACGCCGGCGTTGTTTCGCGTGTGGTTTGATGCATGATCGTCGAGACGATCATCATAATGATCGCGCCATACAGGTTTGCCAGCCAGGGATTGATCTCGCCGGTCGTATGGAAGCCCGGCGTGATCCAGACCGTCAAAGCAAAGAGTATGTAGTTGACGACAATCGAGAACAGCCCCAGCGTCAGCACCGTCAGCGGGAGGGTGATGAGGCGAAGGACGGGTCCGATCAGGGCGTTGACGATGCCGAAAACGATGGCCGCCAGCACCGCGGTCCAGACGCCGACGTCGTGGTTGAAGCCCGGAACGTATTTCGCGATCAAGTAGAGCGCGATCGCGGTGACGATGAAGCGAAACAGCAAATGCAACGGGTTTCCCCTTTCTTCTCGCGAGGGTGAAGAAGCATTGGAGTCGTCGAGCCCTTCGGCTCTCAGCAGTCGAGCGCCTGTTTTACCTTTGCCGCCAAGCTCGCCGTCATGCCCTTGACGGCGGCGATTTCGTCGAGGCTCGCCCGTTTGATCGCCGATGCGGAGCCGAAGGCGGTCAACAGCCGCTTCTTGCGTACCGGGCCGACGCCTTCGAGCGAGTCCAGCGCCGACTGCGTCATCGATTTCGCGCGCCGTTGCCGATGGTAGGTGACCGCAAACCGGTGGGCTTCGTCGCGAATCCGCTGCACCAGATGCAATCCCGGAGAGTTGGGTGGCAGCACGATCGGTTCGGCCTGACCCGGCATGTAGAGCCACTCGTGCTCTTTTGCCAACCCGGCAACCGACAGACCGGTCATGTCGAGCTCTTCCATCACCTCGACCACCGCGCTCAATTGCCCCTTGCCGCCGTCGATGAGTAATAGGTCCGGCTTCTTATTGAACTTTTCTTTGCGCGCCAGTTCGCGTTCCAGGGGCGGATCCTCGTCGGTCACGCGCCGGAGATATCGCAGGCGCCGGCGCAGCGTCTCCTGCATCATCGCAAAATCGTTGGGACCGCGATCGTATTGAATCTTAAATTTTCGATACTCGCTCTTTTTTGCACGCCCTTCGACGAATACGATCATCGACGCCACCGAGTTGGTTCCCCCGATGTTCGAGACGTCGTAACATTCGATCCGGTGCGGGAGTTCGGGCAGCTCCAACGCGTCGGCGAGTTCCGCAAGCGAACGAGCTTGCGCGGTTTCCTGCACCTCTTGGTGGGCCAGGAAAGCCTTGAGGTTCTGCTCGGCGTTCTCGCGTACCAAGCGCATGTACTCGGCGCGCGTTCCGCGCGACGGCTGCAGAATCCGAACCCGCTGACCTTTTAGCGCCGACAACCATGCTTCGATCGTCGGACGCTCGTCGGGCAACTCGGTAACCAACACTTCTTTCGGCACCGCGCCGGCGTTGGCGCGGGCGGTGCGGGCGCGCAGCTTGACGGGCACCGGCACTTCGTTGTCGCGCGCGATCCGGACGACCGAAATCCCATTCCCTTCGGGCGCGCTCGCCGTTCGCGCGGTGTAGAACTGCTTGAGGAATTCGGCGGTCAGCGTGGCGTCGGACTGATCGTGCACCCCGTCGAGAATGAAATACTCTTGACCGATCAGCTTTCCGCCGCGAACCAGGAAGACTTGCATGCAGGCTTGGCCGCGCAATCGCGCGATTGCGACGAGATCCATGTCGAGACGCGACTTCCATACGACCTTTTGCCCTTCGGTCACCCGCCGCACGTGGACGATCCGATCGCGCAGCCGGGCCGCCGCTTCAAAGTTGAAATTCTCGGCCGCGCGGGTCATCTCGTCTTGCAGCCGTGCCAGCAGCGATTCTTGCTTGCCTTCGAGAAAGAGCACGACTTCGCCGATCATCGCGTCGTACTCGGTCTCCGACTGGTAGCCCACGCACGGCGCCAAGCAGCGCTTGATGTGATATTGCAGGCATGGCCGCCGGCGCCGCCCGTCGATCGGCTCGCGGCAGGTCCGCAACGGGAAGACCAAACGGACCAGGTCGATGAGTTCGCGCAAACCGTGGGCGTTGGTGTACGGTCCGAAGTAACGGGCGCCGTCGTCTTTGACCATTCGGGTGAAGACCACGCGCGGGAACGGCTCGTTGGTCACCTTGAGGTACGGATAGCGCTTGTCGTCTCGAAGCCTCACGTTGAACGGCGGCTGATGCCGTTTGATGAGATTGGCTTCGAGAATCAGCGCCTCGACTTCGTTGGTGACGACGATCGTCCGCACGTCGGCGACGCGCTCCACCAGCGCCGCGGTGCGCACGTGGTGCACCGCACCGTCTTGAAAATACGATCGGACGCGATTGCGCAGCGAGACGGCTTTTCCGATATAGAGAATCTCGCCGTCGTTCCCGAGCATCAAGTAGACGCCGGGCGCATCCGGAATCTGCGTCAGCGTTTGTTCGCGCGTCGTCATCTCGTCGCTGCTGGTTTAGTCACCCTTCGCCGGAAGTACTTCGCGTTTGCGGTTGCGCAGCCGCACGATTAGCACGAGCACCACGATCACGACGACGGCGCCCACCGCGAGCGCGACACCGCCGCGGTGAAGTAAGGGCAGAACGGCGTCGAGGTGATCGCCGAACGCGAAGCCGATCCCGATCATGGCGCCGCAAAAGATCAGCGAACCCAGAAACGTCCAGAGGTAGAAGTGCGCCAAATTCATCTCGGCGATGCCTGCCGGGAAGCCCGCGATGCCGCGAATCACCGGCAAGAAACGGCAGATGAAAATCGCGAAGGTTCCGTAGCGCTCGAAAAAGCCGTGAATGCGGCCGAGATGCTGGTGGTGCAAGCCCACATATTTCCCGTAGCGCTCGATGACCGGAACGCCGCCGTAACGTCCGATGGCGTATGCGACCGATTCGCCCGCCAGTTCTCCGGCGACGGCCACGCCGATCGTCAGCCAAAGCGCGCTCAAATGGCCGGTCGCCGTGAGCCCACCCGCGACCGGAAGAACGATTTCGCTGCCGATCGGTGCCCCGAGGTTCCCCAGCAGCAACGCCACGAACAAGCCGAAGTAGCCGTACTGGTCGACCAGCGCGATGACGAAGTGTTGCAGTGCTTCCATCCGGGCTGGTTTACTCCGCGGCCGAGGCGGTGTTTCGCGGAGCGGCACGCCGCAAGATTTCCGCGGCCAGACTACCGCCTTCGTGGCGCAGTGCTTCAAAGAGGTCGATCGGAGCGATTTCCCGGTCGCCGGCTCGCCGTTGCGCCAGCGCGATGATCTTGCGCACCCGCGGGGTCACCAGGATACCTTCCCAGAGACGGTCGTCGCCGGTGCCCAACGCGCGGCGAACCTCGGCATGCACTTCGCGAACGTCGACACCCCCCGCGGCGAGGCCGCGGAGAATCGCCGGATCGCGCTCTTCGAGCAAGGCGACCAGCAGGTGCTCGGCGCCGACGTAGTAGTGACTGTGATTGCGGCACTCTTGCTCGGCGACGCGCAGCACCCGCCGCGAGGCCGGGCTAAAGTTAGAAAACAAGCCTGCTCCCGGCTTCAAGGTAAGCTCCGGTCGGAGTTTCCTTGGCTGAGTAACGTCGGGAAAATTTCGGGGCGACTGGATTTGAACCAGCGACCTCTACGTCCCGAACGTAGCGCTCTACCAAGCTGAGCCACGCCCCGATAAAAGCTCCCGATTATTCGCAGGCCCACCGCCGCCTCCTGCCCGCCGAGGTCAAGGGAAAGCACGATTCGCTGGGAAAGGGCTTGGACGTTCATGAGATACCTCATCGTCGGGTGCGGCCGCGTGGGCTCCGCGCTTGCGAAATACCTCGACGCCGACGGTCACGAAGTCATCGTCGTCGACGAAAATGCGACCGCATTTAAACGGCTCGGTCAGAAGTTCAAAGGGCACGTCGTGGTCGGCACCGGTATCGACTTCGACGTACTCAAGCGCGCGGGTGCCGCAACGGCCGACGGCTTCATCGCCGTGACGAACGGCGACAATCGCAACATCATGGCGGCCCTAATCGCCCAGCGAATGTTCAAGATCAAACGCGTCGTGGCTCGCATCTACGATCCGCCGCGCGGGCAGATGTACCGCGAACTCGGCGTAGAAACGGTCTGTCCTACCACCGTCGGCGCCAAACTGATCCGCGACATGCTCACCGAAGCCCCGTGGAACTCGTTGCAATCCTTCGACTTTGGGAAGCTCACGTCGATTTCAGCGATCGTCACGCGCAACGATGCCGGCAAGGTCGTCGGCGACATCGAGAGTTCCGGGCGCATTCGGATCGCCGCGGTTCGGCGGGCGTCCGGCGGTGTGATGGTAGCGTCGAGCAGTATGGTCCTCGAAGAAGGCGACGAAGTCAACGCCGTCGTAGCGCCGGAAGCCATCAGCGAGTTCGCGCAGCGATTCGGTAGCGCCACGCCGACCGCACGGATGACAGCGTAAGCCGGCTTCAAAGATGTTTATTCTAGTCGTCGGCGGCGGTAAAGTGGGCTCGTATCTTACGCGCGCGCTCGTGAATCAGGGGCACGAAGTCGTGGTCGTCGAGAAAGACGAGCGCAAAGCCAAATCCTTGGAACGCCTCATCGATCGTCAGGTGACCGTCGTTGGCGACGGCTGCGACCCGGCCGTCCTGGAATCGGCCGGTATCGCCCGGGCCGACGTCGTCGTCGCCGACACCGGTGACGACGAAGACAACCTCGTCGTCGTGCTCCTCACCAAAAAGAAGTCGAAGGCGCGCTGCATCGCCCGCGTCAATAACCCGGCCAACAAGCTCGTGTTCGACTCGCTCGACCTCGACGATCCGGTCACCGTCATTTCGTCGACCGAACTCATCCTCAACGTGCTCAATGAGCACGTCAACGCGGCCAAATACCGTTCGATGCTCGAAACGATGCATCTCTTCGGGAAAGGCGATATGCAGCTGGTCAAGGTCGCCATTCCCGACCAGTCTCCCGTTATCGGAAAGAGCCTCGCCGAGTTGAGCCTTCCGCACAACTCCGTCGTCGTGGCGGTCGACCGGCCGGATCGCAACCTCGAAATTCCCACCGGCGAAACGACGCTGCGAGCCGGCGACTCGATGATCGTCATCGTGAAGAACGGCGCGGTCGAACGCATTCGCGCCATGCTCGGCGCTTAGGACGACCTTACCTAGATATAACCCTTTCGC
>JBAUZB010000136.1:0-10723 GCA_049585095.1 Candidatus Tumulicola sp. | reverse complement strand
CCCTGCTGCTGGTCTGGTTAACGCGAACGGTTTGCTTTACGGGACGGCTAAGGGTGACGGTCAAAGCGGCGCAGTCTATAGCATAACTCCGGATGGCACAGAAAAGACGCTGTATACGTTCCCGATCAGCGGAAAGAACGGGAGCAATCCTATCGGGGGCGTGATCTACTTCAAGAGAGCACTCTATGGCACGACGTCAACCGGTGGAGCGCATAACGTCGGGACGATCTTCAGTGTCACAACGAGTGGGGAAGAAACGGTCATTCACAGCTTCCGCGCCGGAGGCGGCGAGGACCCTCAAGCTGGCTTGATTAGCGTGGATGGGACGCTGTACGGCACAACATTCGGTGATACACGGTTTGGCCATCAAGGTTACGGAGGCGTGTTTTCCCTAGAGCCGTAAGCCCTCGCAACCGCGGCCGCCGATGGCTCGCGCCGATCGCCAGGCGTCACGCCGGTCCGAGCCGCTCCGCAGCCACGCCGCCGATCGTGGCGCCATGCGCTTCGGTGCAACCGCCCAAACATGCATCGCCGCCTATAGCGAAAAAGCCTTATACCATATGGCGTTTTCGACGCTATGCAGTTTTTGCAAACGTGAATGCAAACTTTGCACGAGCCGCGCGAGGCCGGCCGATCGCGCGGGATGCGAAAAAAGCCCTATTTTACAGCTTTTCAACGTTCGGCGACCCCGAGCCGAGAGCCGCGCGCGAGGAGGGGTGGCGCCGTTTCGGGTGCCTTCCTCCATGCCCGTTATGCTGCGGCGCCGTGGCAGATCTTGTACTACTTGCCAATAGCAGCGTATCGAGAACAGCGATGCCGTCATGCACTAGATCGCCCAGGTCGTGAGCGGCTGTACAGTTCCGTCCAGCACTGGACATCTAGCGGCAGGCCATCTTCGCCGACCGGTAAACGCTCCTTGGCCACCCTAGACCCTTCGTCCCGGCGCATCGTTTCGAAGTCGACGCACGAGATCGGCCGGCGGCATCATGCCGACGATCGCGCGTCGATGCGGCCACCCCATAGCGGGTACGCCGGTGGCGCCGGCCATGTGGGCCTCTTCGACGAACGCGTCGACCGCGGGAGAAAACCGGCGCTCGCGCCAGGCGGATTCCACGTCCGAAGCGGACATGCCGAAGCGTTCGGCGATCGGAACGATGACCGTGTGTTTCGAGATATCGGCGTGTTCGGTGAAGAATGCGCGCGAAACGTCGTGATAAAACGCACCGGTAGGACGGTCGCCCTTTTTCGCGCGCACCAGCTCGGCCGTCTCGAGCGCGAAACGCGAGTTCACGTTGCGTTTCGGGGGGTCAATGGGAAGCCCGACTTCCCGAGCTAAACGCTCGAGTCGCGCGCGAACCTGCGGCCAGTCCTTCGGTGCAAACGGCTTGGGTGCCCCTTCGGGCGGCGTTTCGGGATGAATTTCAAAGGGAAGCCAACGCAGATCGGCTTGCAATTCTCGCGCAGCCTCTTCGGCCCAAACTGAGCCGAGATAGCAGAAGGGTCAAATAACGTCGGCCCAGATGTTGATGATTCGATCCATGGTCTGCATTAGTCTTCCTCCATTTCCGAACGTCCTCCGGTGTTTTCCAGCAGCTTGACTTCGATGGTTTGCAGATCGAACACTCGCGTAAGACGCCGCTGGACGGTGTTATCGATCTTGCCGCGCTTGCGCAGCTCGTTCAGCTTTGCCCGTTGCGCTTCGATCAACAACCGCCGCGTTTGACGAAACAGCGCCGTGGTGTGGGCGGCTCGGCGCCGGTCGCCCGGCGAGGTAAACTCCTCGAGCCTCGACCGCAGCTCGGTTCGATGCAAATCTGCGATTTCTCGCGGGACGGCTCCCGAACGTTCGAGTTCGTCGAGACGTTCGATCGCCGAGCGCGCCGTGGCAGCCAAAGCCAATTGTTCCTCGCGCTGCGAAGCGCCGTCGTCTTTAACGCCGAGCTTCTTGATGAGATACGGCAAGGTCGCACCTTGGCCGACGAGCGTGGCAAGCAGAACGCAGAAGGTCAGGAAAATCAACAAGTCGCGAAATGGAAACGGGCCCAATGTGGTCTCCAAGGGGATCGCGAGGGCCGCCGCGAGCGATACGCCGCCGCGCATCCCGGTCCAGGCAAGCACGCCGACGTGCGACCAATCGGCCTTTCCTTCGGCATGCTCGGGCTCGTTGGTCGCCGGGAGCAGGCCTTGCGCAAACGTCCACGCCACTCGCACCACGATGCACGTTGCCGACACCGCAATCCCCCACCAGATTAGTTGAATCGTTGAGTACTGGTGCAGCGCCAAGATGATCTGATGAAACCGGATTCCCACCTCGACGAAGATGAACGCGTTGAGGAAGAAGACGATCGTCACCCAAAAGCCGATGAGCAGTTCGCGCGCCGTTGGCTCGAGTATGGTGGGGGTGAAGCGGCTGAGAACGATTCCCGTCGTAACGGTGGCAAGCACACCGGAATACCCGAGGTAATATGCGGGCAGGTAGGAGAGAAATGGAACCACCACCGAGATCGTTGCTTGCAGCGTGTCGTCCCGAAGGGTGCGCCAGGCAAGCACGGCCAGGCCGGCGACGGCCAAGCCTAAGGCGACCGACACGACGATGGAGAGCACCAGTGCGCCGGCGGCGTGCAACAGCGAAAACGACGCACCGACCACGGCCGCGATGCCGACGCCGTAGAGAATCAGCGACGTCGCATCGTTGACCAGGCTTTCGCCTTCGATACTTGCGGCAACGTGGCGCGGCACGTTGAGCCGATCGGCAATGGCGAAGAACGCCACTTCGTCGGTCGACGACACGATGGCGCCCAGCACGAACGCGACGCCCCAACCCATTCCCGGAACGATCGCGTGAGCGATGACCGCGACGGCCGCGGTCGTCGCGATGACCAGGCCGAATGCCATCTGGAATATCCAGAGCGCCTCGTCGCGGAATTCGCTCGTCGGTGCCCAGAGACTCTCCCAGTAGAGCAGCGGCGGAAGGAATATAACCAGCACGAACTCGGGCGGTAGCTGAATCGTGGGCACGCCGGGAATATAGCCGATCGCCATGCCGCCCAGCACCAGCACGATGGGGTAGGCGACCTTGATTCGATTCGCAATCGTGACGAGCAGCGCGATCGCGACGAAGACGAGGATGATCGCCGTCACGGCAAGACCACTTGAGCACTCACGTTGCTCCCGTGGATTCTTGGCGCCACGTGCTGCTCCTCGCGCCTACGGCGATAGGTCAAGCGCCGGCGAATTAAGAAGCGAGACGCATGGATAACGAAGTTGACGGCGTCGACCCAGGGGCCAAACCCAGCGGGACGGGCTGCGTCGAATGTTTGGCGTCAGGCGGCTGGTGGCTGCACCTGCGCCGCTGCGCCCAATGCGGACACATTGGTTGTTGCGACACCTCGCCGAGCCAGCACGCGACCGAACACAATCATCATACCGGCCATCCGATAATCGCGAGCTTCGAGCCCGGGGAGTCGTGGTTTTATGACTACCGATCCGGAGAGTTCGTTGAAGGGCCAAGGCTGTCTCTGCCGCACTCGCATCCGTCAGATCAACCGGTGCCGGGGCCGGCTAGCCACGTACCCCCGAATTGGGAACGCCAGCTGCACTAGTCCAGCTGGGGCATCGCGCGCTGTTAGTGATCTACGAATTTGGAGACTTCACTTAACGTGGGGTCGAGCCGGAGATCTTCATGGGCATATTTGCGATCTTCATGTCCTCCGGGAACTTTCACTCGAACGAGGATCTCGTGTGGATGAACCTCTCTTACGGTGCCCTCTTCCGCGCTCCCATCGATGCGAACGCGATCGCCGACCTTCAGCATTTTTCGTTCCTTCTCTCGTGAAGACTATGCCAATCCCTGAGGAAGGTGGTGGCCGCCGAACGCGATTTCTCCTGCTCTTCGCGGCGAGGCGCGCGGCAGGCGCACCCCGGCCGAGGGGCGCGAGCGGAAGCGCAGAAAGCCGATACGGGAACGACCTAGTCTGTTCCGGCTGTGAGATGAGATGAGCGACGACAAGCTGCCCTACCCTGACGACGAGATCGAAGACATTGCCCCCGACGTGGCCTCGCAAGAGGAGCTGCCGATCAAACCCTCGGAAGCTGCGCGGCGGGAGCAGGAGAAGTACGGCGAGAGTAGCCTCGACGAAAACCGTCAAGATCAGTGGGATGTCCATCACGGAGAGCCCGATGACATCGTGTAGCTGACGACGCTGCGACCAGAACATTGAAGAGTCTATTACCGCTCAAGTGAGGACACATGTCGATTCTATCCGACGTTAAAGAGATCCAAGCCAAGGTGCGCGAGGCCATGCAGAACGGTGCGGTAACGCCGTACTACACGTTGCCGCTCGATAAAGTCTACGAAGTGCTCAACGCGGCGCTGGCCTCGGAGATCATCTGCGTGCTGCGCTACAAGCAGCATTACTATATGACCACTTCGATTCATCAGGAGCAGCTGCAATCGCTCTTCAAAGAGCACTGGCTCGATGAAGAGAAGCATCTGGAACTCATCGCGGATCGTATCAAACAACTCGGCGGGGTGCCCGACCTCAATCCATACGGTATCAGCAAACGCGCCTTTTCATCATTCGAGAGCGGTCACACCCTGGCGGATCTGCTGCGCGAAGATCTACTCGCCGAGCGCGTCGTCATTAAGATCTACAGCGACATCATCGAGTTCTTCGGCAAGGAAGATCCGGTGAGCCGGCGGATGTTCGAGGGAATTCTGAAAGATGAAGAAGATCACGCCGACGAGATCGCCGACTTGCTTTACACGGTCGATCCGGAAACCGGCAAGACGGTCGAGCGGTTCACCGGCGATTCAGCGACCAAACCGTTCAAAGGCTAACGCCTCATGTCAAAGGTTAACGCCCAATGTAAAGGCTGACGCCTCATCCAGAGCGGAGCACCGCGCAGCGGTGCGCAGTCGAAGGACGATGTGCTACTCCATTCCGATTTCGCGTTCCTCAAGCGCGAGTGCGATCGCAGCCTCGGGCGTAAGGGCTGCGCCCTCTGCGGTTAGCCGTGCGAGTTCGTCGGGCGCGAGCGCCTCTTGTAGGAGGGCGGCGAGGCGTTCGCGCGTCGCAGTCTCGGCGACGTCGCGCGGGCGTCCGTGTCGCTCTAACGCGGCGTCGGCGTAACTTTCGAGCGTGGCGGCGCGTACACGGTCGCCGCGCAGCGCGAAGAAGAGCGCCAGGTGGTCGATCGCGACCGCGACGTGGGCATGGTCCGGCTCGCGCGCGGCACGGATCCCGATCGCCTCGCGAGCCGCCGCGGCAACGCCGGGAAGATCTCCCGTGGCGGCGAGATAGCCCGCGAGGTTGTTGAGCAGGATGCCGAGCAAGCTCTTATCGGCACCAGACCGCACCGCCGATAGCACCTCGCGAGTAATCGCAATCGCTCGCTGCGTCTGACCGCGTGCATATTCGACCGTTGTGAGGTTGATCATCGCAATCTGCTCTCCGCGGGGGTTTCCGAGCGAGCGGGACTTCTTGCGGAGTTCCTCGAGCACGCGCGCCGCCGTGTCAAGATCGCCACGGTTCTGGCTGAGGAGCGCACGTTGAATCAGCAAGTCAATGCGAAGGGAAGCCGAGGTCGCTGGGATCGCCTCGGTTTCATTTAATGCCCTCTCGGCGTCGCCAAGCCGATGGAGCGACGTCGCCGTAAACGCATACATGTTCAGTGCCCAAGCAAGCGACGAATCGTCACCACTCGCCCGCGCATGCTCGACCGCCTGCTTCGCAAGCTCGAATGCGCGCAGCGTGTGCAAGGATTGACTGAGCATGCCCGCCAGCGCGGTTGAGAGCCGAGCGCGCAGCCGCGATTGGTCCGCCGGAAGCGCCGCAAGATACGCCTCGCATCGTGCCATGCCTTCCGCATCGAGGCCGATGGCTTGCCAACTCCCGTAAATGTTGGCGAGCAACTCGCCGCCGCCGATGGCGTTCGAACGGGTCAACGCACCGTCGAGCGCCGCACGCACGTCGTCCAGCTCGGTCTGCAGCGCCGCAACAAAATCGGCAGCTCGTGTGGTTCGCTCGACTCGTTCCCGCAGCTCCGCGAAGTGGTCGCGGAGATAGCGCAGATGACAGCCCGCAACCAGATCGCGCTCGCCCGCATCTTCGAGCTTCTCGGCGGCATAGGCGCGCGTCGATTCGAGCAAACGGTAGCGCAGCGCGTCGCCGCGCGCTTCGGCGAGCACCAGCGACTTATCGACCAGCGACGCCAACACGTCAAAGGCGTCGAGTTCGTCAGGCTCCTCACCGCTTCCGACCGCGGCGGCTCCCTCAAGCGTGAATCCGTCAACAAAGATCGCCAGCCGCCGGAAGAGCACCCTCTCGAACTCGTCAAGCAGGTCGTGACTCCAGTCGATCAGCGCGCGCAGCGTCTGCTGGCGCGGCATCACGTCGCGGCTGCCGCCGGTCAGCAACCGGAAGCGCTCGTCGAGCCGGTCGCGCAACTGCTTTGGGCTGAGCATCCTTACGCGCGCGGCCGCTAACTCGATCGCCAGCGGAATGCCGTCCAGCCGTCGGCAGATGTCGGCGACGATCGGCGCATTCTCGTCGGTCAGGGAGAACGTCGCGCTAGCAGCCGCCGCGCGCTCGGCGAAGAGCGCGACCGACTCATAGCGCAGCGTGTCGGCCGCACTCAGATGCGCTTCATCCTTGGCCGGAAGAACGAGCGACGGTACCCGGTACACCGCTTCGCCGGCAACTCCTAGCCCTTGTCGGCTCGACGCGAGCACCTTGACGGTGGGGCAAGCGTGCAGGATTGCGGAGATCACGCGTGCGGCGGGCTCGACCAGATGCTCGCAGTTGTCAAAGACGAGCAGCGCGTGCTTTCCTTTCAGGGCGCGAACGAGGTTCTCGACCGGATTGCCTTTGGGCGCAAGCGTGAGCCCGAGTGCCAGCGCGACGGTCGATGGAATATATTCACCGTTGATAATCGGAGCGAGTTCGATGAACCACACGCCGTCGCCGGAGCCGTCGAGCAGATTTGCCGCGACTTGCAAGGACAAGCGCGTCTTACCGACGCCACCTGAGCCGACGAGCGTAACGAGTCGATACTTCTCGATGAGTGAAATGATTGCGCCGATCTCTGCCTCGCGACCAACGAAGGTGGTAAGCTGCAGCGGCAAGTTGTTCGGGAGTATGCCGAGCGAAAGCAGCGGCGGAAAGTCTGCCGCGAGATCGGGCGAGAGCAGTTGATATACTTGCTCGGGGCGCGCGAGGTCTTTGAGCCGGTGTTCGCCGAGATCGCGCAGGCTTGTCTGACCTGGAAGCGCCCCCTGCACCAGATCGGTCGTGACACCCGAGACGAGCACCTGACCCCCATGGCCGATTGCGAGTAAGCGCGCGACGCGATTGACCGTTGGGCCGAAGTAGTCGCCGTCGCGTTCGGCTGCACTCCCCGTGTGCAGCGCCATGCGAACGCGTAGGCCGTCGACCGCCGCAAAATCCGCAGCGGCGAGCGCGCGCTGTGCATCGAGAGCCGCAGCGATTGCGTCCGGAGCCGTTGCGAAAGCCGCGCAGAACTCGTCACCGACAGTCTTAAAGACGTACGCGTCTCGTGCTTCCAGCGCCGCATACATCAGCGCATCGTGGCGTGCTAACGCGGGCTCCATCGCCTCGCGGTCGTGCTCCCAACGCGCGGTGCTGCCTTCGATATCCGAAAACAAAAACGTGACCGTACCGGTGGGGCGAGCTGAGGGCGGCGGCCCAGACTCAACCTGCGTCGCCATGGGCCCGCGTTTTCGCGCTAAGGGCGTTTGTCTCCGCCGAGCATCTTCATAAATGCGCTGATCTTCGCGCCAGAACTCAAGGCCCGAACGCTAGCGCATACGGGTCCTTCACGCCCTGGGAGATCGTCCGCAGCACCGACCCGCTTCCCGGAGCGTAGATGGTAACTGAACCCCCTTTGTAATGGGGAATCGGCGACTCCACCTTGAAAACACAGGAGGCGGCGAACGTATAATGAACCGGCATCGCTAGGATAGGAGGTCACATGATGAACCTTCGCGTTGCTATTGCGCTCGCCATTACGCTCTCGACCGCCGCGTGCAATGGTGTACTGAATCCCGGTGGAAATGCTCGAGAGAACGGCGCAGTCCCCGATGTTCCGCGGATGTCGCGCGGTGGCCCTTCATTGGCGACCGTCGCTGTCACAATCGATCCTCGATCAGCATCCCTTGCGACAGCCAACAAAGACATCTTCGGAACGAACTTTGCCACTCAGATGGACATGGGAAACGGCGACCCGCGCTATACCACGATGATGGCGGCATTTAGGCAGGCTCGTTTTGGACTGGTGCGCGTTCCCTTAGCCCTGCTGTCGGATTACTATGACTGGCGCTCGAATTCGTTCGCTTCTTGTGTTGCGAAAAAGTGGCATCTCCAATCAAACACAACGTTCGATGTTTTGATGCAACAGGTCGCGCAGCCTCTAGGAGTCGACGTGAATGTAACTATCGACTATGGCAGCAACGACAACTGTACGGGTGGCGGCGATCCCACCGTAGCCGCGTCCTGGGTCGATCATGCCAACAACAAGATGCACTACGGAATCAAATATTGGTCTATTGGCAACGAGATGTACTACGGGTATCCGAGCGTGCCACCTAAGTGTTGCGGGACACCCGACTTCAACGTTACACGGAACAACGTGAATGCTGGGGCCGCGGTCTATTCAAACCTCATAGCGACCAAATTCTATCCGCTTATGAAGGCGAAGGACCCTACTATCAAAATCGGCGTCGACCTCCTCGCCGGCAACAAAATTGTGGGCCCTCGCTCTCAAGTGTGGGATTCGACCGTCTTAGCAAAAGCAAAGTACGATTTCGTCGAAGTGCACTGGTATCCCGATGAAATGAAGGATGGAACATTGCTGACGTCAGGCGTTAAGTATATCGTCTCGTCGCTCGCGCAGGTCCGATCCGAACTCGCGGCTGCTGGAAGGCCGCATACGCCGATCTACCTCGGCGAATGGGGCCTCACGGGAACCGCGCAGTGGAGCTCGATCGTGGGTGCTCTTTACACGGCTCTGACGCTTGGCGAACTCGAAAAGGGCGGCGTGGGGATGGGGGGAACTTGGCAAGCCTGGATGAGCGCATCTTGTTTTATGAATCAACCGGGCTTCTACACAAAGCAAACTTGGTCCACAGATTCGCTCTTCGAGGCGATAGAAGGCGGGACCAATCCTGGATGCCCGTCGGTAGTGCAGCCGCCCCTCGGAACCGCCTTTCCTAGAGCGAACGCGATAGCGGTTGTCCAGGGAGCCTTCAAAGACGGCGATACCGTGTTCGCACCTACGGTGAAGGCATCGATTCAGACCGTGAAGGTGTATGGAGCGAGGCGTGCAAGCGGCTACGGCCTGCTGCTCGTAAACATCAATCGGAATGCCTCAGCGTCGGTGGCGATTACTCTGGTGAACGACGCCCGAACGTTCACTGCGAGCACCTTGGCCTACGACAAGTGGCTGTACGACAAATCAGAGAATAACGTTTGGGCCGGACCAGTCTCGAAATCGCTAGGCAAGGTGACCAAGACGTTTACCGTAATAATTCCAGAATGGAGTGTTACCGCCCTTACACTCGCCAACTAACGCGCAATGCGAACGTCGCGAAACACTGATTTTAGGGCGCCATGAAATCTGGAATCCCTCGCTAGGTGAACGTCATCGCAGCGATATGCGCCGTCCTCATTGGCGCCTCCGGCTCTTACGTGTATTTTCTGACGCATGGCTTCGGTCCCGCCCGCCCGCCTGCGAAACCTCCTGCTACCGCATCGCCAAACGTTTCCTGACTGGGATGCGGTCGTACGCCAACTGCACCGAAGCGGACCTGGCGTTCTCGATGCACTGAACATGGCCAGCTTTCCATCGGGTCGGTTGGCGATTGCTACGACAACGCGACTAAACCGGGTTAGGTCCACTTCAGGTTTTCTGGCGATTTGGGCCGCAGGCACAGGTCTGCTTAGAACAACGGGGAATCAGGCGAGAACAGATTCCTCGGATGCGAGTGGTCTTGGGCCTGCGCAAATGGGCACCCGACCTTTCTGTCGGTGGCGTTTTCTTGAAGCGCCTCCATTTATGTTGGTCACACGAGTGAAACGGCCAAACGCGGGCTCAATGAAAGAAGATCCTTATTTCCAAGGTTCAACTGATCGTTCGATCGCTATCGGTCCTTGCTGCTGCGGTGCTCCTTGCCGCTTGTTCCGGTTCCGGATCGCCGGACGGGAAGGTCATTCCACAAGGCGCGGCGCCGCTTACCAATCTTAGAACCATCCCAGCCAAGGGCACGGGCGTATGGGGCGTGGCGGTTGGGGACTTTTTGTACGTCGAAGGCGGTAGCAATCCGTCGGGATGCAGTGGTCCGCCAAGTAACTGCTCAGCGTGGGCCCAAACAAAGTCGCTAACAAATACGGGTTCGAGCATGAGTCAATATGGTTCGGCATCGTTCGCTACAACTGCCGCGCTGGGGAAACTGTTGGCGTCCGGAAAGGCTGTCTCCACCGGCATGGACGTACAGAGCGCAACCGTACAGGCGAACGTCTACTGGGAGGATACGTTCACCATCAAGTCGAGCACCCTTCCACCCGGTACGCCGGTGAGTATTAAAGCGACGCTCGCGGTTACGCCCACCAAAGTCCATTGTACGCAAAGGGGGGACATTAGCGTTGGCGCCTCGACTTCGTTTTCAGGGCTATCCGTTTCCGAGTCATGCTCGTCGTCACCACCC
>JBAUZB010000135.1:0-12316 GCA_049585095.1 Candidatus Tumulicola sp. | reverse complement strand
CATTTGCCCTCGCTCAGGCTGCGCGGCGGCGGCGGCAGCGACGAGAAGAGCAGCAGCGCGACGATCGCGAGCGCGCCCGTCGAAACGTTATGCGGCGTCCCGAACTCGCACTCGGACTGATCGGCGTCGACGCGATTACGATCGAAATGGGAGGCGAACTGACGCGATTGCTGGTGTCCCCGCTTTCGGATGCATTGCTCGATCGAATCGGCGAAGTGCGCCGCGCGCTAGCCGCTGATATCGGCCTCGTGATGCCCGGCGTCCGCCTGCGCGACGAACTCGCGCGCGACCCGCGCACCTACGCCATTCGCGTGCGCGACCGCGGCGCCGGCGACGGCCGCCTCGATCTCGAACGACTCCTGGCGGTCGCCGGCGAGAGCGTGCTCGAACGATTCGGTGCCGCGATCGAACGCGAGCCGGTCTACGGCTTGCCGGCGTCGTGGATTGCGCGCGAGCTGCGCGATACCGCGGTCAACGCGGGCGCGTTGGTTTTCGATCCGATTTCGGTGTTGGGCTCCCATTTGGCCGAGATCGCGCGGACGCACGCATCCGAGTTGGTTGGACGTCAGGAAATGCAGACGCTGTTGGAACATCTGCGCGCGAGCGTTCCTGCGTTGGTGAAAGAAGTGGGAAGCGATGCGCTGCCGTTCGGCAGCGTGCACCGCGCGTTCGGACTGCTTTTTCGCGAAGGCGCGTGGCCGCGGGATCCGGTACGCGTCCTCGAAGCCATGCTCGAAGCCGGCACGCGCGACCCGCGCGAACTTGCCGAAGCCGCCCGGCGCGTTATCGTACCGGGTTTGCTCCGCCGCCGTGAAATCGCGATCCTCGAACCGGCGATCTTCGATGCCGAGTTCGAACGCCGGCTGGTCGCCGGTTGGGACGGACACGGCGCCGCGGCGGCCTCTCCCGCAACGGCGTTGGCGTTGCGCCGGCAGATCGAGCGGTACGCCGCGCGCGTGCCTCGCGAACGCGCCGCCGTGCTGTGCACCACGGCGCTGCGCCCGCTGCTGGCGGATTTTCTGCTGCAGGCCGGGGTTCGCGTCGGCGTGTATGCATACGCCGAATTGCCGCCCGATCTCGACCTGGCTCCGGCCGAAGTCGTTTCGGAGGAGGGGCTCGCCGGATAGCGGCCCGAGAGCTGGCGGGATCGGCTGAGCGCTCGGTCGCTTGGGCGTTCGGCGTCTCCGGTCACCCTTGCGGTTCAGGTTTATTCACGACGCTCGCGTAACAAAGGAAACGGCTGGTGCGTATACGCACTTAGCTACTCTTGGAGGATCGCGCGATGCGCCGCACGTTCGCTGTTTTGATTTTGACGATGCTGCTTACCGGCTGCGGTGCCTGGCACGGCGCGCTGCCGTACAGCGCGGCGCCGGTTGAAGACTCCAGCGGAATGACGGTCGAGCAGTACGCCATCGGCCGATTGCCCGGCAAGGCGTTCCATGCGGCGGTCTGTCCGAAGCCGGCTCGCGGTGTCGCGGTGAGCCGCCGGCCGAACGCCAAGCGCTGCGTGAGGTAGGATGGTCCTCCCGTCCGCCGTTTGACACTCGGCGGCAGGGCTGGTAACGTTGGAGCGTTAAAGTCCACCGGCCCGGCGGGCATACCGTTGCGGGCCTTTTGTTTGCACCGCTTTCTTCGGACGCCAATGAGCTGGAATAACCTCAAAACGCCATTCAAGGCGCTGGTCATCGTCGCCATAGTCGCGCTGTCGGTGTGGTCGATCCTGCCGGTACAGCAGAAGATTCGTTTGGGTTTGGATCTCCAAGGCGGTTCGCGCCTGTTGCTCCAGCTCTACCCGACTGAGGAAGTGCCGCGAATCACGACGCAAGTTCAAGCCCAGACGCGCGAGGTGATCGACCGGCGTATCAACGGTTTGGGCGTCACCGAGCCGACGATCAGCAACGTCGGCACGGACCGCATCTTAGTCGAGCTTCCGAACGTGAAGAACCCGGACGAAGCCGAGCGGGTGCTCAAAGAAGTCGCGGTTCTGGCATACAAGATCGTGCCGCCCGAGGTGGCGCAAAAGGCGGCCGGGGCGCAGGCCGTGCTCGCCAATCCCAACGTTCCGGCTAAAGACAAGGCGGCCGCCGAAGCCTACCTCGCGGAGGGCGCCTACGCTGCCAGCGGTGCAGTCGTCTATTCGGGCAAGGATTTGAAGGCGGCGCAAGCCGGGTTCGATCAGGGCGGTCAACCGAACGTGCTCTTCCAAACGAAGGACCCGTCGAGGTTCGGGAAACTCACCACCGCCAACCTCGGCAAGCTCTTAGGTATCTTTCTCGACCATCGCTACATCGAGGCGCCGGTGATCCAGGGCGCGATCTTCGACAGCGGCGAGATTCACGGCAGCTTCACCCAAGAGCAGACGGTGACCCTGGCCAACGAGCTGAACGCCGGCGCCCTTCCGGTATCCACGAAGATCGTCGAAAAAGAAACGATCGGTCCGACGCTCGGCAAAATCGACTTGGTTCAATCCATGCGCGCGTCGATGCTCGGATTGATCCTGGTGTTGATCTTCATGATCGCCGTCTATCGCCTTCCGGGTCTGCTCGCCGACCTCGCGCTGGGGATTTACGTGCTGGTGATGATGGCGATTTTGGCGCTTTCGCACGCCACGCTCACGCTGCCGGGAATTGCCGGGTTCGTTCTCTCAATCGGCATGGCAGTCGATGCCAACGTCCTTATTTTCGAGCGCATCAAGGAGGAGCTGTGGAACGGCAAGACGATGCGCGCGGCGGTTCGGGTCGGTTTCCAGCGCGCTTTCTCCGCCGTTTTCGATAGTCACTTCACCACGATCGTCGGCGCGGGAGTGCTCTACTCGCTCGGAACGGGAACGGTGAAGGGGTTCGCCTTTACGCTGTTCTGGGGCACCGTGGTTTCGTTGATCACGGCGGTCTTCATCACGCGCTTCTTCGTCGACGCGCTGGTGGATAACGATTTGGCAACGGCGCCGGAGCTGTACGGCATCAAGCGCAGCGAAGTCGGCATCTTTGCGAAAGCGGGGGCGTAGTGCTCTTCCGCCGGCTCAACTGGAATATCGTCGGATGGTTCCGCATCGTCTCGACGATCTCGTCTCTGGTCATCGCCATCGGGCTCGGCTCGATGATTTATCACGGGTTCCAAGGCGGTCAAGGATTCCAGCCTGCGCACATGCTGCGGCTCGGGTTGTCGTTTACCGGGGGGACCGACATCGCGGTGAAGTTCACCCGGCCGACGACCGCCGACGAGGTGCATCGCGCGCTAGCGGGTTTGGGCTTGAGCGAAGAGTCGGTGACGACCGCCGGGACCGACGGCACCGGATTCGTGATTCAAACGCAAACGGCGTTCGCCAACGACTCGGCGCCGATGTGGAACGCGCTCAACGCGGTCGCGCCCGTCGATCGTGCGGCGTCCTCGATCACCGCGGTCGGACCGTCGCTCGGGCGCGAGTACTTGATCAAAGCGCTGTGGGCGCTGGTGATCGCACTCAGCATCCAGTTTCTATACATCGCGTTCCGTTTTGGGTGGAACTACATCTTCGGTCTGGTAACGGTGATCGCGCTGGTGCGCGACGCCGCCATGATGATCGGCATTTATGCGCTGGCCGACAAGCGCGCCGACGACGCGTTCTTAGCGGCGGTCTTGACGGTCATCGGCTACTCCGTGATGGACACGATCGTCATTCTCGACCGAATTCGCGAGAATACCAAACTCATGGCGGGTTCGCCTTACGACGTGATCGTCAACGAGTCGATCAAGCAAACGATGACGCGTTCGTTCAACACTCTGGCGACGGTGGTGATCACGCTGGTAGCGCTCCTAGCGCTCGGCGGCGCGAGCCTCAAAAACTTTGCGTTCGCGCTGCTGGTCGGCATCGTTTCGGGCGGTTATCATTCGATATTCTTCTCGGCGCCGCTGGTGCTCTACTTCCGCAAACGGCAGATGGAGGCGGCGATGAACCGCCGCCGCGCGGGACTGACGGCGGATCGCACCGCGACCTCGCGGTCGCGCTCCGAGTCGGCGGCACTGCAGAGCCGTGGCGGCGTACCGCGCGAGGATATCGTAGCGGCCCGGCGCGAACGGCGTCAAAAAGCCAAGACGGCTCGCGCGGTAACGCCGGCAGTTCCCACGCGATACCGAAAGAAACGCAGCGACGCGGCGGGCGCGGTCGCGGTTGAAGACGTCTACGCCGGCGAGACGGAAACGATCGATCCACTCGACGCGCAGAACGCCGGCTTGCACGAGGCGGCATTTGAACAAGGGCACGAAGAAATCACGCTCAACCTCGACGAGTTCGAACAGCCGGTCGCCGAGCGCGACGCCGGCGAGGAAGAGCAGAAGACCTAAGGCGCTGCCGCCGGCGACCGCCTCGGAGGCGGCCTTCGAAGCCGCACTCGCCGAGTTGACCGGCGGTGCCGTTTCGCCGCTCTCGCTTCCATCAGGCAAGGACGCTTTCGTCGAGCGTGCGTTCGCCAAGAGCGCCGAGTATTTGCACGATCGCTACGCGCGGATCGCCGAAGCCACCACGTTCTTCAGCAAAATTGCCGGCGTGTCGTTCGAAGGACGCCAGGATATCATCGGCGGCCTGCATGCCGGCACCGCGCTCGACCTGGTGCGCCAGCCGGATAATCTCCACGATGCCAATGCGATCGCCGTTCGCTACGGCGCGTTGCACCTCGGCTACGTCAGGAAGGGTATTGCGGCGCATCTCGCGCCGGCGATCGACGCGGGCGCGCGCTATCGCGCGCGCGTCGCTTCGCTGACCGGCGGCGGCGAGAAGCATCGCGGCGTCAACATCGTGGTCGAGCGCGACGCCATCGCGACGATTGCGCAGCGCGAGAGCGGTCACGAGCCGCTCCGGCGAGCCTGGGACGGCGACGCCGATCGCATCGCGCGGGCATTGATCGGATCGTCCCAGCCCCACGAAGCCCAGCGCGACGTTCTCGAACGCATCGCCGACGGAAAGAATACTCTCGCCGTCTTGGGAACCGGGCGCGGAAAATCGTTCTGCTTTCAATTCTCGGCGGCGCTGCGGGCATTTAACGAAGGCGCGAAGACGCTGGTCGTGTACCCGCTCCGCGCGTTGGCCAACGATCAATATGCGGCGCTTGTGCGGATGCTGGATCCGCTCGGACTGCGCGTCTATCGGGCCAACGGTTCGATCGACAACGACGAGCGCGAGGATCTTTTTGAGGCGTTGCGCGAGGGCGCGTGGGACGTCATCCTGGCGACGCCGGAGTTTCTCGACTTTCACCGCGACGCGTTCGGCGGCAAGAGCCGGCCGGCGTTCGTGGTCGTCGACGAAGCCCACCACGTTCACGAGTCGAGGCATCGTCCGGCGTACGCGCGGTTGAGCGCCACCATCGCCGGGCTGGGCAATCCGCAAACTCTGGCGCTCACCGCGACTGCGGGCGACGACGCTTTCGCGCGAATCGTCGCCGAGCTTCGCATCGCCGCGTGGGTTATCGATCCGACGATTCGAGAAAACCTTCACGTGACCGACGCGCGTAACCGCAAAGACAAGATCGAATATCTCCGCGATCTGTTCGCGGACGGCGGCAAGGGAATCGTGTACTGCAATTCGCGCAAGGATGCGGCCGAAGTTGCCGGCGCGCTGCGGAAGCAGATCGGCAACGACGTGATGTTCTATCACGCCGGAATGCCGACCGCCGATCGTCACGACGTCGAGCGCTTCTTTCGCGACGGATCGCTGCGCGTGATCGTAGCCACGTCGGCGTTCGGCGAGGGCATCGATCTTCCCGACGTGCGCCACGTCGTTCTCTACCACTTGAACTTCGACTTTGCGGAGTTCAACCAGCAAGCCGGCCGTGCCGGGCGCAATGGCGCTCCCGCGCAGATCCACCTTCTCTACGGCGAAAGCGACCGGCGTCTCAACGACTACCTCATCGACGTCGACGCGCCATCGCTGTCGGTGCTGCGCGAAACGTACCGTCGCATGCGAAGCCTGGCGAGCGACGGGGTTCTTCGACGCGGGAACGCTGACGTTGCCGCCATGCTCGACCTCGACAAGGTGCGCGACCGAACCGTCGCGGCCGCCTTGCGAATTTTTAGCGACGCCGGCTTGGTAGAAGTGAGCGAAGACGACGAAGGCCGCTTGGTGCGTTTCTTGCCGGTGCGCGCGAGAATCGACATGCAACAAAACGAGCGATTTGCCGAAGGTGAAGCGATTCGCGAAAGCTTCGATCGTTTTTGCACCCTGGCGTTGAGCGCCCCGGCGGAAACGCTCGAGCGCATCATCAATCGCCCGATCTATCCCTCCCGCGTCGACCACCGCCGTTAGGGAGTCGAGGTTTCGGCCTTCCGTTCACCCAAAGATGCGGCAAAAGGAGGAGTTCGTCATGACTTCGCTCGTCGCCCGAACCGGAATCACGGTCGCTTTGTGCGCGTCTCTCGCGGCGTGTTCCGGTGGGACCGCCTTCACGCCGGCAGCCCCCCAGATGGAGGCGTTGCCCGTCGAACCGGTTACGATGCCGCTACAGATCGCCCCGGCCGACGTCGACGCAGCGCGGCGGGCTCGCGTGCTGTCGTACCATCTGATGGCGCCGCGCACCGAACGTTCATCGACGGTCTTCGGGAGCGATCGAAAAATCGTGTATCCGGCCGATTTGGTTCGGAAGAACGGCCCGATCGTGAAATCGGCAGCGGCGTACAACGTGTACGTCAACTGTAAAGGCGGCGGCGAGACCTGTTGGGGCGATCCAGAGGGATTCCAAAAGAACCTCACCGGCAGCCGTTTCGCACAACTGCTCGAGCAATATACGAAGTCGCCTCCCACGGCCTATACGTTCGGCGGCGCCTTCTCGGTAAAGTATTCGACCTATACCAAGCTATTGTATCAAAACGACCTTTTGACGATCTTGCACGCAGCGCTGGTCAAGAACGGGCTCAAGGCGGGATACGACAGCATCTATCATCTCTTCTTGCCCAAGGGCACCGATACGTGCTTCGACCGTTCGCGCTCGTGCTACTCGCCGGATCATCCGGCGAAGTTCAACTTTTGCGCCTACCACGAGAGCGTGTCGTTCCCGGACGTTCCGGGACACGTCATCGTTTCGGTCGAACCGTATCAACTCGTCGGATTCTGTGCGTCGCGCCGGTCGTCCGGCGCGAGCGCCCTCACCAATTCGACGGCCTCTACCCTCGCACACGAAACGTTCGAATCCATTACCGACCCGGGTCCTGCGTTCGCCTGGTTCAACTTCACGTTCGACTCCGAAGTCGCGGACTTATGCGAGACCTATCAATGGAAAATTCCGGTGGGCGGCGTCACGTACAGCTTGCAGCCGATGTACTCCAATCGGTATCATGCGTGCGCGGACGGCCCGTAGGCCGCCGTCACGCCCGGCTCACGGCAGCACCGTCGATCACGCGATGGCGCCGGCGAATTGGTCCTGATGAACGCCGCGGTAGAATGCATTGTCGGTTTCGCTGACTCCGGCTGACGCCCACGGATCGATTTGCCCGCGCTTGACCGGCGCATGGATGGTCGGACCGACCGCGTCGGAATAATCGGCTCCGCCGAAGGCCGCAAACGCGCTGCTTTCGCGATGCGCCAAAACCAGGTCGCGTACGGCGTCGCCGGCGGCCTTCGCATCCCGGCGAAGCGGCGCCGCGAGGCGGCCGTCGCTCGCGATCGCATCGTACATGGCGATTGCCGGCCGGTCGGCCCGCCACGGCATATCGGTGGTTGCTTCCGGAAAACGCGCCATGCCGTCGACGGAGCGCACGTCTTCGCGCAGCGCGGCGCGCGCGCCGGCTGCCGTGCGCGCATACGCCGTGGCGGCATCGTTGAAGTGCTCGACGGCACCCTCGGCGCGGGCGATTTTCGTCGGATCGAGATCGAGAACGTCGAAAGCGGCGGCCGGACTAAAACGGCCCAAGCCTCCGGCATCGTACTTGGTGCGCATTACGTCGTCGACGATCGCCGCTGCCATCGCGTCGGCATCGTTCCCGTGCGCGGCGATGGCGTGCGCGACGTTGCTCGGTACGCCCGGCGCGAGCATCGTCTCGGGTGAGGCCGCGAGCCACTTGACGCCGGCCCGCGACAGTGCATCGGCGAACCCGAGCGTATCCATCAAACACTGGTTCGCAACGACGCCGTCAACGCCGCGCGCGGCATCCTCCGGATGCTGCCGTGCGTGCAGCGCGACGCCGTCGGCAACCGCCTGTGCGATGTCCGGCATCGTCATGCAGCGGCCGTCACCGGTTTGCAAGCCGCCGCCGTCTCCGCCGCCGTGATCGACGAGATCGAGCCAGGTGCGTTTCGCTCCGCTTGCCTCGGCGTTATCGAGGGTTCGCGCAACGAATCGCGCAAGCGTGCTCTCGTCGCTCATCTCGCGCGCTTTGCCCCGTGCCACGTGCCCGATCGAACCGCCGGCGATCGTGTAATCGTCGGTGTGCAGGCCGCTTCCGTGGAGCGAGGTGGTGTCTTCAACGGTAAACTCGATGCGCGAGTCGGCTTGACTCGTGCGCAGGGCTTGCGACAGGGTCGCTTCCTGGATCGCATCGAGATTATTGTCGCCGTCGCGATAGATGCCGAATTCGAGCGCCCGTCGAGACGGCGTAGGGCTGATGTTTTGCAGCATGAGGGCCTCCTGACCGGTGAAGTCGGAGACCTACTGCGACGAGGGCGTGCAACGGCTAGCTTCAAAGGGCGGCCAGGTGCGGCCTGCGGGTGATAGGATGGAATTCGCCAACCAAGTATCCTTAATGGGGCTCGCTGCCGTCGTGCTTTAACCGGAGAAACATGCACTCACGAATAGGCGCAGCCGTTGCTGCTTTCACAGTGGTCCTCACCGGCTGCTCGGGCACGCCGCAATCAAGCGTCACACCGGCAGACTCATCGCAGCGTTGGCCCTTCCTGGCAGCGCCGAACCTGCCGCCATCGTTACGTTCGCAGCCCTCAGTTGACCGGCATCAGCTTACAAAGCCGCTTTTGACCGAAACGCTCCTCTATAGCTTTGGGGCCAGCGGGACCGACGGCTCTTATCCGATTGCCGGCCTGACGAACCTAAACGGCACGCTCTACGGCACGACCAATCTTGGGGGTCTGTACGGCTATGGAACGGTCTTCAGCGTGACGACAGCCGGCACGTATAGCCGGCTCTACAACTTCGCCGGCGGCTGGAAGCACGGACCTGACGGCGCGTACCCGCAAGCCGATCTAACCAATGTAAACGGCACGCTCTACGGCACGACGTACTTCGGTGGTGCAAGCGGCGACGGCACGGTCTTTCGTATCACGACCAGCGGCACGTATAGCCGGATCCACAGCTTCACCGGGAGCGATGGCGCAAAACCAGGCGCCGGCCTGACCAACGTGGGCGGCACGCTCTATGGCACCACCCAATACGGTGGTGCAACCGGCCACGGTACGGTCTTTACGATCACGAAATCCGGCACGTATAGCCGGCTCTACAGCTTCGCCGGCGGGAGCGACGGCTGTCCCAACGGTCTAACCAACGTGAGCGGTCTTCTGTACGGCACGACCGGTGGTTGTAATCTCAAGAGCTATGGTTCGGTTTTCAAGATCACGCTCTCCGGGACCGTAACGGTGCTCTACACCTTCAAAGGCGGTGTCAGCGACGGCGCTCACCCGACCGCCGCCCTGACGAACGTGGACGGTGTGCTGTTCGGCACGACCGGATCCGGCGGTCCACAAGGCTACGGCACAGTTTTTAAGATCACGACCGCGGGCAAGGAAACGGTCCTCCACTTCTTTGCAGGCGAATATGATGGTGCGCAACCTTTCGCCGAGCTCAGGAACGTGCGTGGCACGCTTTACGGCACTACTACTGAGGGTGGTCCATACAAGGGCCCAAGAGGCGAAGGCACGGTCTTTAAAATCACCAGATCAGGCAAGGAAACCGTGCTCTACTCCTTTGAAGGCGAACCTGATGGGTCGGTCCCGGAGGCGAGCTTGACCAATGTTGGAGGCAAGCTGTACGGCACAACCGCCACCGGCGGCGCAACGAACGGTGGCACGGTCTTCTCGTTGTCGGGATTCTGATTCGCGCGTGCCTGTCGAGTCCGCGGGTTGCCTCCCGGCGTCGTCCGCGGTCCCGATTTTACCGCATGCAGATGTACGAGAAACTGCCGCCGGCGTGCGAGTAAATCGCGATCGACGTGGTCGACGTTCTCGCGTAGCTAGCGGCCATTGGACTCGTGCCCAACGCCGTGACCGTGCAGTTATACGTCGTATCGGAGAATGCAAAGCTATTGGGAAACTGACACGCGGCCGGGGTCGTCGCGCTCGAGCACGCGCCGCTCAAAATCTGCGGATGTTGGGCCGACGCGCCCAGGGGGAAGGCTTCTGGGGCGTATCCTCCGGATATGCCGTTCGGTCGAACGCCTCCCGTCAGGCTGGTCACGCCGCTGGTAACCTGCGGCTTTTGCTCGCCGGCTCCGGCCACGATCGCCGCTCCGGCAACGATGTTGTGATACACGCCGAAGTTCCCGCTCCCGTCGGCGGCGATCATGTAGCCGCCGTTGATCATCGGGGACGTGTGAAGCGTGATGCTGAAAATGCTGTTGGGAATTCCTCCGGGACACTGCACGATGCAGTCGTTGGGAGCGCCTTGGGTGGTATACGATCCCGGATTGTCCGGTCCGGGCGTCTGTACGCTATTTCCGTACGCAAGCATGTGATGCGACGATTTTCCAGGTGCTCCGAAACAAATAAAATAGCACGCGTTCGTGCCCAGAATCCCAAGCCCCAAAGCGTTACTGCCGAGCGGCTCGTCGTTATAAAGGTTCGCCGCCCCGATGGCGCCCCCGAGCCCGACGTTTGCCGACGGAATGGCGGTCGGCCACGGCGATGCCGTCGCATACCAGGGTACGTAGAGCGGTCCCCCTTGAGCCACCAGCGACGCCGGGGCGGCGTTCGCGTTCGTTCCGGCGCTGCGCGCGGTTGCGCTGACGCAAAATGATACGACTGCCGCTATGACGGCGAGTACGATCGCAAAGTTTTTCATCATCGGTTTTCCGTTCCATCAAAGCGCGTTTGAAATCACTCGGACACTGCACCACCCTCAAGGACGACGTCGCATTTGGCGGCCAAAATGAAGTCGCTTTCGGTCAGTCCGCCGATCTTATGGGTCCAAATCTCGACGCCGAGGGATCCCCACGAGACGTGAAGGTCGGGATGGTGCTGCTGTTCTTCGGCCATGACGCCGATCGCCGACGCGGCCGCAATCGCTTCGGCGAAGTTCTTCAAGCGGTAGGTTCGTTTGAGAAAGAGGACTGGGTTGGCCGGTCCCGAGCGCTCGTCGACCACCCATCCGGAACCGAGCTGCTGCAACAGCGGCGCGACCTGTTCGCGCGTCAGGGGCGGCACCCCGCCGCGGCACGGAAGGCACGTGCGCCGTGCGAGATCACTCACGCGCCGGGACTTCTCCGCTTGCTCGCTTTGCTCCGCCCGGCTATCATCGAAATCCATGAGTTCGCGTCGCCAGGCCGCCGTCGTCATCGCGATTTTTCGCGCGCCGCCGCACGGCATCGTCTTCGTCGAGCGGGCTGCGCACTTACGCGATCATCCCGGACAGATCGGACTTCCGGGCGGCGGGGTTCACCCCAAAGACGACGATCTCGAAGCGACGGCGTTGCGTGAGTTACACGAGGAGGTTGGGATCGAGCCGCAACGCGCGACCGTGGTTGCGCGGTTGCCGATGTTGCGCCAGCGGTTCACCAATAACTTCGACGTGACGCCGTTCGTCGCCGTCGTCGAAAGCGGCGACTTGCGCATCGACGCGCAAGAAACCGCCGGCGTCTTCCTGGTTCCGTTGAACGCCATCCTCGAACGAGGCCTTCGCCGCAGCCGTATCGACTACGGTGGTTTGCGCGTACCGAGTCTGGTGCTCGACTACGAAGGGCACCGCATTTGGGGGCTGACGGCGCGCATTCTGCATGCCTTCATCGGCGAGTGGGAACGCGGCGAGATGAGGTCGCGAGTGATGCCGCATCTCTCGGCCTGAACCTCAGAGACCTCACGCGGACGGCGAAGGCGAAGGGCAGTCGCGTAGCAGCGTCAGGCCTTCCCGGCTGGAATGCGTCATGACGTATTGCACGAGCGCGGGTTCGTTGGCTCGCTTGTCCGGAGGCGGCGGCTGAAAGGCCGGCAGAAAGCCCGGGTCTCGCAAGTTTTGATCCGACCACGGGTTGGATGCTTCGCCGGCATAGTACCACGGGTAGTCGAGCAGTATCGACTCGGCGTGACCGTCGGGGAAGTGCACGGTCATCCGGATGTCGACCCAGAACCCGTGCGTGCCCGGATCGAACCGCGAACCGTGCGGATCGGAAAAGTCGACGAAACCGCACGGCTCGG
>JBAUZB010000134.1:0-20120 GCA_049585095.1 Candidatus Tumulicola sp. | reverse complement strand
CCGGAGCGGTGTTCATCAACTGCATCGTCGCAAGCGATCCACGCCTGCCGTTCGGCGGTATTAAAAAGAGCGGCTACGGACGCGAACTTTCGTCGTTCGGCGTCCATGAGTTTGCCAACATTCAAACGATCTCGGTGTCGTCGTAGCTCGCGGGTTCTTCGACTACGCGCCTGCGGCGCTCCGCTCACGATGACATGAACTTGGCGATGCGGGAGAGGCCTTCGCGGAAGTCGGCGATCGGTGCGACCCAACTCAGCCGTAGCCAGCCCTCCAGCGCGGCGCCGAAAGCGATGCCGGGAATCGTGACGACGTCGTAATCGTCGATTAAGTCGCCGGCGGCCGCGAGCGAGTTCACGCCGTCGGGCAAACGTACGCACGCGTAAAACGCGCCGTCGACGGGAACGAAGCGAACGCCGTGCTCGGCGAGCGCCGCCAGCACGGCGCGGCGTTGATCTGCATACCATGCGCTGTGTTCGCCCACGCCGCCGGCCGAAGAAAAAACGTGCAGCGCGACGTGCTGGGCAAAGGTATCGGTGCACGACGTTACCCAGGCGTGCGCCTTGACCGCGTGTTTGACGAAACGTTCGGGTGCCAGAATCCAGCCCAGACGCAAGCCGGTCAACGCATTGCTCTTGCTGACGGAGTTCGTCACGATCGTCTGCGGATAGCACTGCGCCAGATGGGCTGCATCGGCGGTGAACGTCTGTTCGCGATAAATCTCGTCGTGAATCAGCCAGATATCGCCTCCCCGTTGTTCGAGCCCGCGCGCCAGCAGGTCGGCCTGATCGCACGACAGAACCCGGCCGGTCGGATTGCACGGCGAACACAGCACGATGGCTCGGGTCGCGCCGCCGACGCCGGCGAGTATGCGATCGGCGTCGAAGGCGAAGTCGTCGTCTTCGCGCATGGTGACGGTGCGGCAGGCAACGCCGTTGAGCGCCGCCATCTTCACGTACGACGGAAACGCCGGCTCGACCACCAGCAGTTCGTCGCAGCTCGGATCGAGCAGCGTCATCAGCGACACGTACATCGCCTCTTGCGAACCGGCGGTGACGCACACGTTGCCGCCTTTTTCTAGGCCCGGATAGCGATAGTGCCGGGCGATCGCGTCGCGGAGTGCCCCATCGCCGGCGTTAGCGGTGTACTTCACGCCGTGATCGGCGACGTAGCGCATCGCCGAGTCGAAGTGCGCGCGGGTCGGCAAGAGCGTTGGTTCGCCCAAGCCGAGATCGATCGACGTCGGGCGCTTGCGCGCGGCGACCTTCCGAATCAGCGAACCGGGGATCTCGAGAACGCGCGGGTTCACACCGCGATCTCGTGTTCGCGCAAGGCGGCATTGAGCGACGTCTTGCGATCGGTCGAGGCATCACGCGTTCCGACGATGAGGGCGCAGGGCGTGCCGAACTCGCCCGCCGGAAACGCCTTCGGCAGCGTGCCCGGAATGACGACCGCGCGCGCCGGAACGCGGCCTCGCATGACGACGGGTTGACTTCCGCGTACGTCGACGATCGGCGTGCTGGCGGTCAGCACGACGCCGGCGCCGAGCACCGCTTCGCGATCGATGCGAACGCCTTCGACCACGATGCAGCGCGAACCGACGAACGCACCGTCTTCCACGATCACCGGCGTCGCTTGCGGCGGCTCGAGCACGCCTCCGATTCCCACGCCCCCCGAAAGATGGACGTTTTTGCCGATTTGAGCGCACGAACCGACGGTTGCCCAGGTGTCGATCATCGTGCCTTCGTCGACGTAGGCCCCGATATTGACGTACCCCGGCATCAAGATCACGCCGCGTCCGAGGAAGCTGCCATATCGCGCTACCCCGGGGGGGACGCAGCGCACGCCGGTTTCCGCGTAGTTCCGTTTCACCGGAAGCTTGTCGTAATAGACGAGCGCATCGTCGCCGGGTTTTCCCATCCAGCCGGTATCGCGGCGCTGGAAGTAGAGCAAAATCGCTTGCTTCACCCAGACGTTCGTCACCCAGTCGTCGCCCGCAGGCTGGGCAACGCGCAACGCACCGACGTCGAGTGCTTCGATCACGCGATCGATCGCGCTGCCCTGCGGCCCGCGCACGTCGCCGTCGCCGGATACCAGCGCCTCGATGCTCTCCTGCAACCGCCGTTGGTTCGTATCGTGAGTGGCCACTGGCGCGCTTTACGTCGCCGCCTACGCAGTACCATGCCGGGTAAACCGCGGCGAGCGCCGCACCTGCGCGGCCCTGCGGCACCGTTTCGCACGGTGCCGGTAAGGAATAAACCGGGAAGGTCGAAATGACCCCATCCCTCCTGGAGGTCTTTTTACATGCCGAACTCCCGCGCCGACGAACAGCGCATCAACGCAATCCGGTTTCTGGCGGTCGATGCCGTTCAGAAGGCGAACTCGGGTCACCCCGGCATGCCGATGGGCGCGGCCGCGATGGCGTACACCCTGTGGACCCGGCATTTGCGGTTCAATCCGAAGGATCCGCACTGGCTCAATCGCGATCGCTTCGTGCTGTCGGCGGGTCACGGTTCGATGCTGCTCTACGCGTTACTGTATCTCACCGGCTACGATCTCAGTCTCGACGATATCAAGTCGTTCCGGCAGTTCGGCAGCAAAACGCCAGGGCATCCGGAAGCCGGGCACACTCCCGGCGTCGAGGCGACGACCGGGCCGTTGGGTCAAGGCGTCGCCAACGCCGTCGGCATGGCGATCGCCGAAGCGCATCTGGGAGCGACCTACAACCGCGAAGACGAGCCGATCGTCGACCATTTCACCTATTGCATCTGCGGCGACGGCGACCTGATGGAAGGCATCAGCCAGGAAGCGCTGTCGCTGGCGGGTCATCTGAAGCTGGGCAAGCTCATTGCCTTCTACGACGACAACTTGATATCGCTCGCGGGCCCGACCGACATCACGCTTACCGACAATGCTGCCGAACGCTTCGAGGCCAGCGGCTGGCACACGCAGTTCATCGACGTCGCTGCCGGCAACGACGTCGATACCATCGATCAAGCGATCGTCGTCGCGAAGAACGTCACCGACCGGCCGTCGCTGATCCTGGTGCGCACGCACATCGGGTACGGCTCGCCGCGTCAGGACAACTACTTAGCGCACGGCGAAGCCCTCGGTCCCGAAAACGTCAAGAAGGCGAAACAGGAACTCGATTGGCCGCTCGAACCGGACTTCTACGTTCCCGACGACGTCCTGACGTTCTTCCGCGAAGCCGGCGCCAAGGGCGCCGAGCTCGAAGCGCGGTGGCAGAGCACCTTCGAGGCTTGGAAAACTGCAAACACCGTCCTCGCGTCGCAGCTCGAGCGCGCGCTGCGCGGCGACGTGCCGGCGGATCTTCCGTGGCCGGCATTTGACGAGCAAAACGGCAGCCTGGCGACGCGCGACGCCGGCGGCGCGGTGATGAATGCCATCGCTTCGAGTCTTCCGGAGCTGGTGGGAGGTTCGGCGGATCTCGACCCTTCCACCAAGACGTACTTGAAAAACTGCGGCGATTTCGCTCCCGGAAACTACGCCGGCCGCAACATTCACTACGGCGTGCGCGAGCACGCAATGGTCGCCATCACCAACGGTATCGCGCTGCACGGCGCGCTGCTGCCGTTCTCCGCGACCTTTTTCAACTTTGCCGACTACTGCAAACCGGCGGTGCGATTAGCCTGCCTCACGCAGCTCCATTGCATCTTCGTCTTTACGCACGATTCGGTGTTTCTGGGCGAAGACGGCCCGACGCACCAACCGATCGAGCAGCTGGCGATGCTGCGGGCCACGCCGAACTGTAACGTCGTTCGTCCGGCCGATTCCCTCGAAGTGCTGGAAGCGTGGAAGCTCGCCGTCAGCGTAAAAGGCACTCCATGGGTCCTGGTGCTGTCGCGCCAGAAACTGCCGTTCCTGAGGGCGCGCGACGCCGCCGTGAGCAAGGGTGCGTATGTGCTCGCCGACGGCGGCGAGAACCCCGATCTCATTTTGATCGCC
This sequence comes from Candidatus Tumulicola sp., assembly GCA_049585095.1. Classification (GTDB taxonomy): domain Bacteria; phylum Vulcanimicrobiota; class Vulcanimicrobiia; order Vulcanimicrobiales; family Vulcanimicrobiaceae; genus Tumulicola. The sequence continues at coordinate 16,157 of JBAUZB010000134.1, read as the reverse complement.
ACCGGCTCGGAAGTTTCGCTCGCCGTGGATGCCAAAACAATTCTCGATGCCAAAGGCGTGCGCACGCGGGTGGTCTCGATGCCGTGCTGGGAACTGTTCGACCGGCAGCCGCAAGAGTACCGCGACTCGGTATTGCCGCCTTCGGTGCCCGCCCGCATGTCGATCGAAGCCGCGGCGACCTTAGGCTGGGCGCGCTACGTCGGCGATCGCGGCTTCGCCTTTGGAATCGACCACTTCGGCGCCTCCGCACCGGCGGCCGCAATCGCCAAAGCCTTCGGCTTTACCGCCGACAACGTCGCGCAACTCGCGCTCGACAAATTCGCACTCGCCGCGCCCTAGAACGTCAGGAGACCCTCCATCGTGAAGAATCAACTGCAGCAGCTGCTCGATGCCGGACAGAGCGTTTGGCTCGACAACCTTCGCCGCAGCATGTTTGCCTCGGGCGAACTCAAGCGCATGATCGAGCGCGGGCTGCGCGGCATGACCAGCAACCCCACGATTTTTGAAAAGGCCATCGGCGCCGGCAACGACTACGACGAGCAGCTTCGGGGCCTGGTCGGCTCGGAAAAAAATGCCGAATCGCTTTTTTGGGACCTGGCGATTGCCGACATTCAGCAAGCCTGCGACGAGTTCGCGCCGGTCTATCAGTCGTCGGGAGGAAACGACGGATTCGTGAGCCTGGAAGTCTCGCCGCTGCTGGCTCGCGAAACGCAAGGGACCATCGCGATGGCCAAGGATTTATGGGCCCGCGTCGCGCGCCCCAACCTCATGGTGAAGATCCCGGGGACCAAAGAGGGCCTGCCCGCGATCGAAGAGTGCATTTACGCAGGCCTCAATATCAACGTCACGCTGATCTTCTCGGTCGACATGTACGAAAAGGCCGCCCGCGCCTACGTGAAAGGCCTGCAGCGCCGCATCGCCGAGAACAAGCCGATCGACAAGATTCGTTCGGTGAACTCGGTGTTCGTCAGCCGCATCGATAGCGCCGTCGACAAAATGCTGCACGCGCGCATCGCCAAAGGAGAGAAGCTCGAGCCGTTGCTCGGGAAGACCGGCATCGCCAACCTGAAACTCACGTATCAGAAATTCAAAGAGGTTTTTCTCGGCGCCGAGTTCGCGGAAGTCAAGGCCGCCGGGGGCAGCGTTCAGCGCCCGTTGTGGGCCTCGACCTCGACCAAAGACCCGCACTATCCGGATTTGATGTACGTCGAAACCGTCGTCGGCCCGGACACCGTCAATACCATGCCGCCGCAGACGCTCGACGCGCTCCTGGATCACGGCACCGTCGTCGCCGATACCGTTGAAACCGATCTGAGCGGCGTGCACGACGTGATGAAGGCGTTGCAGGACGCCAAGATTTCGCTCTTCGAAGTGACCGAGCAGCTTCAAATAGAGGGCGTGACGCTCTTCTCCGATTCGTTCGCCGCGCTGTTGGGCGCGATCGTGTACAAACAAAAGCTGCTTGAAAACGGCGGCGCCGACCGCGTTCGGCTCTCGCTGGGTGCGTCGCAGCCGTCGTTCGACAAGGCGTTGGAAGCGTTGGCTTCGGCCGACTTCCTCAACCGGTTGTGGTCGCACGATGCGACCCTGTGGTCGAGCGATCCGGCCGATGTCGACATCATCAAGAAATCGCTGGGGTGGCTCGCGATTCAACAGCACATGCTCGAAGCGGTTCCCGAGCTGCGCGCGTTCGGCAACGACGTCAAAGAGAAATTCGATTTCGTCGTCGTCTGCGGCATGGGCGGGAGTTCGCTGGCGCCCGACATCCTCGCCGACACCTTCGGACAGTTTGGCGGCCAGGCCGAGCTTCTGGTGCTCGACTCGACCTGTCCGCGCCAAATCCAAGAGTTGGAAGAACGCATTCGAATTCCCGACACGCTCTTCGTGATTTCGAGCAAGAGTGGCACCACCACCGAACCCAACGCCTTTTACGCCTATTTCCACGAAAAGGTCTCGAAACAGTTGGGAGCGTCGGTGGCCGGGCGCAACTTCGTTGCCATTACCGATCCGGGGAGTCCCCTCGAAACCGAAGCCAAAGAATGTAATTTCCTCGCCTGCTTCGACAACGATCCCAACATCGGGGGCCGTTACTCGGCGCTGTCGTACGTCGGCATCGCGCCCTCGGCCATGGCCGGTTACGACATCAATCTGCTGCTCGACCGCGCGCTCGGTGCAATGCACGCCAACGACCGCACCGTCGGCGTGAAGACCGCTCCGGGAGTGCGGCTCGGCGCCGCTTTCGGCGGTCTCGCCGTCGACGGGCGCGACAAACTGACGATCGTGACCCATCCCGACGTCAAGGCATTCGGCGCGTGGGCGGAGCAGTTGATCGCCGAATCGACCGGCAAGCACGGTAAGGGCATCGTCCCGGTTGAGAATGAGCCGCTGGGTGCCCCGGGCGTCTATTCCGACGACCGGCTTTTCGTCTACGTCGGTGCCGACCTTCCGGAGCCGGAGGCCGGCGTCGAGGACAAGCTGCGCGCGCTGGAAGCCGCCGGCCACCCCGTTATTCGGCTGAATATGAACGACGAATACGACCTCGGCGAGCAGTTCTATCTGTGGGAGATGGCGGTCGCCGCGGCCGGTGTCGTTCTCGGCATCGATGCGTTCGATCAGCCCAACGTGCAAGAATCCAAAGACAACACGGTCGCGTTGCTCAAAGAGTACGCGCAGAAAGGCAGCTTCGACGAACCGAAGCCGGACGTTCAGGGTGCTGCCTTCGACATCACCTACCTCTCCGGCAGTAACGAGATCCGCGCACAGGTTCCGATACCGGCCTTAGCCGGCCTGTTCGCGCAGATGCGGCCGCACGACTACGCCGCCATTACGGCGTACGTTGCGCGCAATCCGGCTCACGTCCAACTGCTCCAAGAGTTGCGCTTGAAGATTCGCGACGCGCGTAAAGTCGCGACTACCGTTGGATTCGGCCCGCGGTTCCTGCATTCGACGGGACAGTTGCACAAGGGCGGTCCCGACAGCTGCGTCGCGCTGCAGATCGTTGCCGACGATCCCGAAGATCCGAAGATTCCGGGCATGCACGTCGGTTTTCGTACGTTGCTCGCGGCCGAGTCGCTGGGCGACTGGATGTCGCTCGACAAACGTCATCGGCGAGGCGTGCGAGTGCATCTCAAGGGCGACGTCGCAGCCGGACTGCGCGCGCTGGCCGACGCGGCCGACGAGGCGTTGTCGGTACGAGCATGATCGCCGCGCCGCCCACCGACGGCGCTGCGGTCAATCCGCTGCGGGCCGGCTTGCCTGCCAGCGACCGCATCGCCGAGCCCTGCAGCATCGTGTTTTTCGGCGCCAGCGGCGATTTGTTCAAACGCATGCTGCTGCCCGCGGTGTACTCGATGCGCCTCAACGGCACGCTGCCGACCGATTTCGCGTTGATCGGCTTCGCGCGCACGAGCTACGACGACGAGGCGTTCCGCGAGTATTGCCGCACCCAACTCGACACGTTCATGCCGGACGACAAAAAACCCGAGGGCAGCGTGTGGGAGGACTTCGCCAGGCGCATTCGTTACATTACCGCCGACTTCAAGGACAGCGCCGACTTCGTCGAACTCAAAGAGCTTCTGGCGCGCAACGACGAGGAGTTCGGAACCGGCGGCAATCACCTGTTCTACCTGGCGACGCCGCCGCCGGTTTTTCCGGTGGTGGTGCAGCATCTCAAGAATGCCGGACTCGACGCCCGCGACGACGATCGCGGCTGGACCCGCATCGTCGTGGAGAAACCCTTTGGAACCGACTTAGACTCGGCGCGCGCGCTGCAGCGCGAAATCGACAAAGTCTTCCCCGAGAGCGCCGTCTACCGCATCGATCACTACCTCGGCAAGGAACCGGTGCAAGACATCATCGCGCTGCGGTTTGCCAATACGATCTTCGAACCGATTTGGAATCGTAACTACGTGCAGAACGTTCAGATCACGGCGGCCGAATCGATCGGCGTCGAAGAGCGCGGCGGCTACTACGATCGCGCCGGAGCCTTGCGCGACATGATTCAAAATCACGTCATCAACCTATTGGCGCTGGTCGCCATGGAACCGCCGGTCAGCTCGCACGCCGACGACATTCGCAACGAAAAATCCAAGGTGCTTTCGGCGATTATGCCGGCCGCCTACGACGAGGTCGCCGACATGTCGGCGCGCGGCCAATACGGTCCCGGCACCGTCGACGGACATTCGGTCAAAGGCTATCGTCAGGAAGACGCCGTCGCGCCCGATTCCAACACCGAAACCTATGCCGCCGTAAGGTTCTGCATCGACAACTGGCGCTGGTCGGGCGTGCCGTTCTGCCTCCGCTCGGGCAAGCGCTTGGCCCGCAAAGTATCGGAGATCGTCGTCACCTTCAGGCCGATTCCGCATCGTTTCTACGGGGCGTCGACGGACGAAATCAAACCCAACTTGCTGGTCATCAAGATTCAACCGGACGAAGGCATCGCGATGCGCTTCGAAGCCAAGGTTCCCGGACCCAAGGATCACGTGCGCAGCGTCTACATGGATTTCAACTACGGCACCGGCTTTGGGGTCGTCTCGCCGCCGGCCTACGAGCGGCTGATCGGCGACGCGATTCGCGGCGATCAAACGCTTTTCACGCGCTGGGATGCCGTGGAGCGCGCTTGGGAGCTGGTGACGCCGGTCCTCGACGTGTGGACGAGCAGCAAGGATTTTTCGTTTCCGAACTACGCTGCCGGCAGCCAAGGACCGCCGAGTGCAAGCAAACTGTTCCCCGATTGGCGGAAGCTGTGAGCATCGATCTGCAATCGGTTCTGGGCGAGTTGATGCAATGCCGCAAGAGCCGGCAGGATCGCATGGACGTGGCCCTGATGACGCTGGTGGCGTTCTTCGAGGATGCTGCCGTCGGCAGTTGGCTGCGCGACCGGATCCACTCGCTCGCGGTGAAACACCCTTCGCGCGTGATTTTCCTCGACGGAACGCAGCCCGAGGCGATGCATCACGTCGGAAGCGCCGCCTGCGACGAGCACGACGAATGCCTGAAAACACGCGGCGAGTGGATCGAGCTGGGCGTCGCCGGCAGCGACTCCGAGACGTTGCGAACGGTCATCTCGGCGCTGGCACTCCCGCAGCTGCCGGTGGTGCTGATTTGGGCCACGGCCACGATCGCGCACGACCCGCGTTTCGCCGGCATTGCGCCGAGCGCACGAACGATCGTGTACAACAGCTCGGCGTTGGGCAGCGACGACGCCGGACTGCGCCAACTCGTCGAGTTCGAGCGCGAGCATCCCGACGTCGTGATCAGCGATCTCGCCTACCTGCGCCTCGCTCCCTGGCAAGAAAGCGTCGCGCTCTTCTTCGACGGCAAGAGCGTCATCCGGGAGCTGTTCGACTTACGCCGCGTCGAAATCACCAGCGGTTCCGCCGCCGAGGCGTACTATTTGCTCGGATGGCTGGCCAGCCGCTTGGAATGGGTTTCGTGCGGCGCCGACCGCTTCTGCAACCGCTTCGGCACCGAAATCGCCTTCGAGTTGGCGCACGAAGGTCCGGCGCGCCGAATTCGCCGCGTGGCGCTGCACTCGTCGCAGTCGCATTTCGTGGCACATCTCGAGCCCGGCGATCCCAACGCCATCGCCTTGTCGGTGACCGGCGCCGCCGCGCATCCGGACCGGTGCCACCCGTTCTTCGATCTCGGCACGGCCGCGCTGATCGAACGCGCCATCCTGACCGGAAACAAGGATCGGATTTTCCACGACACCCTGCTCGCCGCAAGCGAGATTCTGGCGCACCGCGGGGCTGCAAGCCATGAGTGAAGACGCCACGCTGAAAGTCTTTCCCGACGCGCCCGCGGTCGCGGACGCGCTGGCGGAGTTGTTCATCGACACGGCGCAGACCGCGATGGCCGACCGTGGGGCATTTCGAGTGGCCCTTTCGGGCGGCAATACGCCGCGCGCGGCGTACGAGCTGCTGGCCACGGAATCGTTCGGCGGACAACTCTCCTGGAGCGACATCTTCGTCTATTTCGGCGACGAACGCTGCGTGCCGCCCGACGACGAACAGTCGAACTACCGGATGGCGCGAAAGGCTTTCCTCGATGCCGAGCCGATTCCGCCGCGCAACGTGCATCGGATTCGCGGTGAAATCGATCCGACGGCAGCCGCCGCCGAGTACGCGCAGATTCTGCGCACTGATATGGGGGACTTGCCGCACTTCGATCTGGTGTTGCTCGGACTCGGGCCCGACGGCCACACGGCGTCGTTGTTCCCGGGAAGTCCGCCCGACACCGACGACGACGCACTGGTTCGCGGAGTCTACTCCGAATCCCAATCGATGTGGCGCGTCACCGTCACGCCGAAAGTGATCAACGCAGCACGCACCGTGGCATTTGCCGTCGAGGGCGTGGAGAAAACCGCGATTCTCGCGACGGTTCTTCAAGGTCCGCGCGATCCGACGAAGTATCCGGCGCAGATCGTCGCGCCGAAATCCGGACGTCTCGTCTGGCTCGTCGACGAGCTGGCGGCCGGAATGCTTCACAAAAAAGGGCTCTAGGGACGCTGCTCGATCGTTCCCTGCGCGCACTGATTTTGGCGGCCGCCGACAGCGAACACGTACGGCGCTGGGTTAGCCGGTACGGCATGCGCATGGGGGCGAAGCGCTTCGTCGCGGGCGAAACCATGGACGAATTCCTAAGCGCTGCCGGGGATGCCAACGATCGCGGGTTTGCGGTCGCCGGCGGCATTCTCGGAGAAGGCGTCCACGATCGAGCCGATGCGATTGCGGCGGCAAACGACTACCGTTGCCTGCTGCAGGCGTTCGCGCAACGGCATTTCGACGCCAACGTTGCGTTCAAACTGACACACCTGGGACTCGACATCGATCCGGATTTGGCGTTCGACAATGCCGCCAGCGTGGCCGAAACGGCGACCTCCACCGCAAATACCGTGCGTCTCGACATGGAGCAATCGCGTTACGTCGATGCCACGCTGCGCACGTACCGCCGGCTGCGCGATCGCTTCGAAGGGGTCGGATTCGTATTGCAGTCGTACCTGCGTCGAAGCCGCACTGATCTCGAAGCGATGCTCCCGCTGCATCCAAACGTGCGGCTGGTAAAAGGCGCCTACCTCGAGTCGACGACGGTTGCGTACGAACGCAAACGCGACGTGGATGAAAACTACGTGCGCCTCGCCGAAATCGCGCTTTCTTCCCCGGGCTACACCGCAATCGCAACCCACGATGCCCGCATCGTCCAGTGGGTCGAGCGCTTTGCCGCCGTCAAAGGCTTGCCCACACGCGGCCGTTTCGAGTTCCAGATGCTCTACGGCATCGCCGCGCCGCTCGCGCAGCGGCTCGTCGAGCGCGGCTATCGCGTGCGTCTCGCGATACCATTTGGCGCGTATTGGTTCCCCTATCTCGTGCGCCGCCTCGCCGAACGCCCGGCCAATCTCGCCTTCTTCTTGAGAGGAGCGCTCTCGCGTGGCTGAGCGCGGACTCCACGGCATCTGGGCGGCCGTCGTGACGCCGATCGACGCGACGCTTCGGCCCGACGCCGCCAAGGCCATCGAGTACTACGGCCAACTGCTGCAACGCGGCTGCGACGGCATCAACCTGTTCGGGACGACCGGCGAAGCGATGTCGTTCGGAACGCGCCGGCGTCTCGAGCTGATGCAAGCCGTTGCCGGCAGCGGTTTGCCGATGAAGCGGTTCATGGCCGGCACCGGAGCGGCATCGCTCGACGAAGCGGCACGGTTGACGCAGGCCGCAATCAATTTGAAATTCACCGCGGCGTTGCTGATGCCGCCGTTCTTCTACCGCGACGCGGGCGACGACGGCGTGTTGCGCTTCTTTGACAAGTTATTCGGGAGCGTTTCGATGCCGCGCGGAGCCGCAATCCTGTATAACTTTCCGCTGATGAGCGGCATTACGTTTCATCCGGATTTGGTCGATCGTCTGGTGGCGGCGTTTCCGGAGACGATCGGCGGTCTGAAAGACAGCTCCAACGACCGCGCCCTTCAAGCCGAAGTGCTGCGACGCCATCCCGGCCTCGCGTTGTTTCCGGGATCGGAGCACTATCTGCACGACGCGATCGCGGCCGGGGCCGCCGGATGCATCTCCGGAAGCGCGGCGTTGTGGCCCGAGTTAACGCAGGCGGTCTACCGCGACGGCGCCGCTGCCGATGCGCGGCAGCTGGCAGACTGCCGGATGACTCTGACCGGTTTCCCTTTCGTCGCCGCGGTCCGCCATCGGATTGCCGTCGAGCGCCGCGACGATTCGTGGCGACTGCCGATGCCGCCGCTGGTTCCGCTCGCGCCCGAGGAACGGGTCGAACTCGACCGCCGCTTCCGCGCCGCCGCGACGCGGCCGATGGAGGCACCGTCATAGTTCGTACGTACTGCGCGCTGCTCGCCTTGGCGGTTCTCACCGGCTGTGCCGCCGGCGGGCCGCCGCGCGCTGCAACGGCCGACGCCGCGGAGCACTCGGTCGTCGACCTCGGTTCGACGGCGTGCACCGTGAGTTACGACGGATTCATCTGGTATCGAATTCCGGCCGGCGCATTTTCGCCGATTGACGTGCGTCGCACGCTGTGCGACGCGTTCACGTTGAATCGGGATTTCAGGCCGCCGCGGCCGCGTTGGGCGATACCCGACGGACCGACGCAGGCACGCTTCGTCGCCACGTCGCTGCAGCAAAAATTTTCGATCTCCGGAATGTCGAAGATCGAACGAACCGCCGAACGCTACCACGTTCCGGTGACGTGGATGGTCGGCGATCTGTGGTGGATGGGACTCGCTGGGTTCTACAATGCGTACCACGCCGTCAACGGCGACGATGCCCAGGCCGAATTCTTTGCAAGTCTGCACGACGAGATGAAACGTTCGCTGCCGTGGTACGTTCCACGGGTCAGCATCCAAGGCGCCGGCGGGGAGCGCGACCTCCGGGCGGCACTGGGGTTCGGCGAAGGCGCGTTTTGGGGAATCACATGGAACAGTCTCGGCACCGACGCAACGTCCGACCGGGGCGCGCCGTGGGGAACGTACTGTGCCGATCTGCACTCGTACAAACGGCCGGCGCGCGACGGGACGTGCCGCAGCGTGGCCTTCGAATGGACTGCGCGCGATTTGACCCGCGCCTATCTGAGCGGACGCGAGGACCTCTTCTCCACCGATCCCGACGATTTACAGCACGCCGGCATGAGCGCCGGCGATGCGGAACGCTACGCGCGCGACCTCATCGATGCGTACGCGGCTGCCGGCCGCGAGCAGCCGTTGGTCGTGGTCTCGCAACAGGAGAGCAGCGACGAACGCAATCCGGGCGATCCGGGAATCCTCGACGCCATTTACGGCCAGGCCGTCGCCGACGGAATGCGGCCCGAAACGCTGAGCCAAGCCGCGGCCGATGCACGCCGGTTTTCCGCCCAACCTCGCGCGGTCGCGTTTCCATACCTCGGCGGCGGCACGAACGTCCCCTCGCCGGTTCTCGGCGGCGACGCACTGTATCCGTCAACCATCGACTATCACGACGCGCAAACCGGCATGACGTTTTTGGCCGGCCACACCATGCCGACCCGCGTTTTCCGCTACGCCGACGATCCGGTATCGCGTTTCAACGTGCCGCTCGAGCAACTCCCGGCGGCCAAAATGCCGGTACTCACGTCGGCGATCGTTTCCGGCGGACGCCTCTCACTGGCGCTGTTGGCGCCGGAAGCGCTGCATTTCGGGATCGCGCTGTGGAGCGATCCGGCGACATTGCGCGTCGTTCGGCCCGGCAGCATTGCGGCGGGACGAGCCGGCATCGTGGTGACCTTCGATCTGCATCGGGGATTCAATGTCGTCGCCATCCATTGCCCCGGCTGCCGCAGCACCGTCTTCCCCTATTCGACGTAAACCACGCGAAACTCGAAGGCGCCGCGTCAGTGCGCTGCGGCGCGTAATCCGGCCAACAGCTGCGCCGCATCGGTGACGGAATTCGCCGCAATGAATACGCTGACGTCGCCGATTCGCATCAACGAACCCTGCGCGGCGGCGGCGCGCGCCCATGCCTGGATCTGATTGGGGTCGTTTCCCACCAGCGCCCATCGAAAGCCGCCCTTCGGGAGCGCGTCGCCGTAATGCATGTAATCCGACGGCATCTGCGAAGGGATCGCCGTCACACGCTCGAGGCTATCGAAATTGAGATGGTAGACGTCGAAATAGTCGCCGTAGACCATCCGAACGTTCTGCCGCGCGAGATAGGCACGCAGCCCGGCGTCGGCGGCAAGCTGTCGCGTCAATTCGGCGCGAGCCGCCGTTCCGGGCAAGCTGTACAGCAGCAGATTTGGAAGAAGCAGCAGCCCGGCGCCGGCGATTGCCAACCAGCGATTGACGCGCCACAAGGGTGCGGTCCCGATGCCGAAAATCAGTGGAAGCACGACGTAGAGCGGCACGACGTAGCGCACCGTCCATCCGCGGACCGATCCCGCCTGCGACAGCACGTAGAGTAGCGTCGTCGCGACCAGCACCGCCAGCAATAGCAACCCTGCCTCACGCGGCTCGATGATTGTATCCGGATCGCGAACGTTGCGCCTCAGCGCGATCGCGAAACCGAATCCGACCAGGAGGAGCCCGATCCCGATGAACGGCGACGCCCAGCCTGAAAATCCGTCGAAGAGCAGCTGGGGCATCGGTGAGCGCAAGAGCCACGCAACATTCGCTTCGATCTGGACAGGCCCCGAAGCCGGCTGCGCCGCCCAGTTCGAAGTAAACGAGACCAAGCCGTGCGCCACGTTCGGCGCGATGAACGGCGCGGCGCCGACGACGGCGCCGGCGATCGCGGGCGCCCAGTCCATCGGCGCCGCCTTCGCGCGCTTGCGCACGATCCATAGAATCGCGGGCAGCGCAATCATCAACGTTTGCAAGGAGAACCAGATTCCAAGTCCGACGCTCACTCCGAAAGCAAAGCGCTGCCACCAGCGCCCCCGATACCGGTATAACGCCGCCAGCCACAGCGTTGCGGCGCACGACGCCACAATCTCGCCATAGGCCCACGGGACGTAAGTCACGGTCATGAACGCCGCCGACGGCACCGCCGCGAAGACGAATGCAAGGCTCGCATTCTTGGAACCCAGGGTTGCTCGAAGAAACAATAACGAAAAAACCAGATAAAGCAACGCCCACGTTAGGCCGGTTAGGGCGAGCGCGATTCGATCCGGTCCGACCAGCCGAAAAAAGCCGGCTGCCACATAGCAACTGGCGGCGCTCAAGCGCGCACCGCCGGGGAAAAATGCCGGATGTTGACCGTCGAGCACGCGAAAGCCGCAGAGTCCCGCGAGCACGCCGTCGGAATCGATGGGGAACGCGGCGAGCGGGAAGTACAACGCCGCTCGCAGCACTACCCCGGCCGCTAGCAACGCGGCGGCGAGCGCCCACCATCGTCGTTGAAACCGCGATCCCATGGCGGCGTCTGTTTCACGACGCCGCGACGGTTCCCGCGTTAGCGCGTGGCGACCGGGAACGGCGTCGGCAGCCGGCCCGACGGCGTCGGCAGCGGTCCCGGAGATCCGGCGAGCGCCTCCGAACCGAGCCTTTGCAGATTGACGTTGTTCTTGGTCAAAATCGTTCCCTCGACGCGCTCGATTTCGACGACGGCCTTATTGAGGTCGGTTTGCGCCAGCAACTCCCGGCCCCGGTTCTGATTCAGCTCGACTTGACGTTGCAGGACGAGGAACGTCGTCGACGCGCCGTTGTGGTACTTGCGAGTTTCGCTAGCGTAAACTTGTTCGGACGCCTCGCGCGCGATGCGAGCCGCATGCAGACGGGAAAGCGCGGACTGATAGGATTGCAACGCATTGCGTGCGTCGTAGCCGATTCTGGCCGCAACTCCCGCCGCTTCCACCGCGGCTTGCTGCTGTTCCTCGTGCGCAATACCCTTTAGCCCTTTCGCCACGTCGTTGCCGACCGGAAAGCTAACCATAACTCCGATGTTGAAGGTCGGATAACGGAAGGTCCACAGATTGTGATACGCCTGTGCCATCGTGCCCTGCGTGTATGGCGGCGGCGTCGGGCAGTCTGGGGCGTTCTGGAAGGGACATTGATTCACGACGGCCGGTGGAGTTGCTTGCAGTAAACCGGCGAATCCGTTGCTCTGATAGGTTATCTGAGCGTCAGCCTGCGGCAATGCTTGATTCTTCGCGAACGTCAGGTCTATCTCGGCCTCGCGATACTTGTCGATGGCTTGCCGAATCTCGGGGCGGTTTTTCAAGGCTTCGGCTACAATCGCGTTGAGCGTCGGGGCTGCGGGTGCCTGGGCTACGCTCGTGGTCGGCAGCAAGTTTGCCATCCAGATCGGATCGCCGGGGCTAGTTACGATGAGGCCTTTGAGTTGATTCTGCAGCTCCGATACGGTTTGGAGCGCGGAAAAGACGTTGTCCTGAAACGTTGCTACTTGCGTGGCCGCCTCGGTGGCATCGATGGGGGCCGCTGCTCCGCGCTTCGCAAGACGCACGACACTATTTTGTTGCGTTGCCGCGTCCTTCACCGCTTCTTCTTGAATTGCCACGTTACGCCACGCGGCCACTAGGCTCCAATAGACGTCCTCGACCTGCGAGAGCGTATTTGAAGTATCGACGAGCGACTGAGCCGAGTTAGAATCTGCGTTGACTATGGCGAGTTTATACTGGCGCTTCGCGGCATTCATTCCGGAGTTGCGCAGAAGCGGCTGCGTGACTGCGAGGTTCAGCGTTGCAAGGTAGAATACGTTGAACGTGTTGAACAGCGTATTGTTATACGTGCGGCTTTGCTGAATGCCGGCCGTGTACTGGGCGCCGTTGACCGTCTGGCCTCCCAGGCCGTAGTTAAACGAGTACTGGTGCTGAATGATGTTACCAGGCCCGGCCGTGAACTCCGGTTGGGCGGTAGGATTTACGCCGCAGTTAATGGCGGTGACGGGATGGCAGAAATACTCCGAAACATCCCCCGGGCCGGCAAAAAATGGATTGGTCGGCGGCTGAACGCTCATGCTACTCGATGGTTGAACTTGGAGGCGCATGTTGAACGCCCCCTTCGCTTCCACGACCTGGTATCCGGCGATTCTCGCATTGGCCGAGGACACGGCCAAATTTGGATTCTTCAGGAGCGCCATACCGATGGCGTCTTCGAGCGCGATTCCCACGAACGGCTGCTGCGTTACGCCGGCGATGTCGGCCGAGGTGGGTGCAACGTTGGGCGCGCCGTAGCCCGGCGCAACCGTCGGTACGATCGGTAGAATCGGTGACGGAACGTTGGTCGGAAGGACCGCACGGCTCGCGGCCGCCGGTTCACTTTGTGCCGATGCGTTGGGGAAAGGCAGCGACGCTGCGATTACCGCCAGCAGTGCGACGACTATCCAAAGACTCCGAGTCTTTACGAACATGGCTTATTCTCCCGTCAGCATTCCAAGTCGTGGTTTTCTGAGCAACAGAACCAAAGGTGCCATCGCGATCGTGACGATCGCGACCCAGCGCGCCGTGTCCGCGTACGACTGCACCGCGGCTTGATTGACGACGATGCCCTCCAAGTTCGCCAGCGCGCGAGTCGAACGTTGGCCGCCTCGGCTTTGCAGGTAGTGCGCGGTCGGCGCGTGTCCCAGCGATTGCATGTCGGCCAGCGCACTTTGATGAATGGTAAAGCCGCGCACCAGCATGGTGACGAGCACGGCGGTTGCGAGGCTGCCGCCGATCTGGCGCGAGACGTTGAAAAACGCCGACGTTGCCGGCACTTCCTTGTCGGGAACGCCGCCCATGACCGCAATCGACAGCGGTACGAAGATCTGCGAGAGGCCGATGCCGCTGACGATCAACGCGGCGATAAACGTCCCGAACTGCGATTGCGGCGTGGTTACGTCGGCCAGCATCCAGTTCGAAATGGCTAACAGAACGAAGCCTAAACCGGTCGAGAGCCGCACGTCGACGATGCCCCGGCCGGCCAGAAACGCCGTAATCGGCGTGAACGCCATCACCGAGCCGGCTCGGAAGAGCAAGATGGTCCCCGACAGCGTGGCGGTAAAGCCCAGCGAGTTCTGCAAATATTGAGGCAAGACGATGATCGAGCCATACAGGCTGACCCCCAACACCGCACCGAGGATGCTGCCCGCCGCCACCTGGCGTATGCGCAACACGCGCAGGTCGACGACCGGATTTTTCGAGCGCAGCGTCCAGAACACGAACGCCGTTAAACTGACGATGGATACGACCGTGAACATTCGGATGTTGCCGTCGTCGAACCAATCGTATTGTTGGCCCTGTTCGAGCACGAATTGCATCGAGGCCAGGCCCAACGTCATCAAACCCAAACCGATGTAGTCGAGCTTTTTGTAGTGCGGCTCTTCCGGGTTGCGCAGATAGAACCAAATCAGCGACGCGGCGGCGATACCGACCGGCAAGTTGATGAAAAAGACCCAGTGCCAATTCCAGTTGTCGGTAATCCAGCCGCCCAGCACCGGCCCGAGTGCCGGCCCGACGATCACGCCCATCGCGAAGATGCCCTGCGCGGTGCCCTGCTCGCGAAGCGGATAGGTGTCGCGCAGAATTGCCTGCGAGGTCGCGATCAGGGCGCCTCCGCCCAAACCCTGTACGACCCTCCACAAGATCAACTGGCCGAGAGTCTGCGAGAGGCCGCACATCAGTGACGCAACCGTGAAAATGACGATCGAGGCGAAGAAGTACTGGCGGCGTCCAAAACGGGCCGCCAGCCAGGGCGTGATCGGAATGATCACCACGTTGGCGATGATGTAGCCCGTCACGATCCACGCGCTCAAGTCGATGCCGACGCCGAAATTTCCCTGAATGTTCGGCAGCGAGACGTTGACGATCGTGATGTCGAGGATTTCGAGCAGGGTGGCCGCGATCACGGCGGCGCTAATGATTGCCCGGCGCAGGCCGTACTCGACGACCCCGCTTTGCTGCATGTGCGCGTTCCTCTCTTACTTGGCCGTCTTGACGTAGGTCTCGACGCTCATGCCGGGACGCAACGGCATGTCGCTTCGCTGGTCGTCGATGGAAATGCGAACCGGGATGCGCTGCGACACCTTCACGAAGTTGCCGGTCGCATTTTGAGCCGGTACCAGCGCGTAAGAGTTTTGGGACGCCGGATTGATCGAGACGACGTGGCCGTGGAACGTGACGCCCTTGTAAGCGTCGACCTTGATATCGACGGGCTGGCCCACGTGCATTTTGCCCATCTGGGTTTCTTTGTAGTTGGCCGTGATGTAGATTTTGTGAGGAATCAGCGTCATGAGCGTCATGCCGGCGTTGATCGTCTGGCCGACTTCGGCGCTCTTCTCGCCGATAAAACCGTCGATCGGCGACGTGATGCGCGTGTATGCGAAGTTCTGCTTAGCCAGGTCGAGTTGCGCTTTCGCCGCCTCCACCTGGCTCGGGTCGGACGCTTGGGCGAGTTTGCCTTGCGCGGTCGTCAAGCCGCCGCGTGCGGCCTCGGCGATGCCTTGCGCGGCGGTAACTTTCTGCCGGGCGGCGTCGAGGGCCGCCTGCGCTGCGCCGATTTGGTCGCGGGCGCTGCGAAACTGCGCCGCCCCCTGGGCTTCTTGCGCGCGCACGGCGTCGAGTTGCTGTGCCGGCACGTCGCCCGAACCGACCAGCGATTGGACGCGCGTGTAGTCGGCCGCAGACTTGACGTAGGCCTGCTGAGCCGCCGGCAGTTGCGCGTTCGCGACCATGAGCTGCGCTTGTGCTTGGGAAACGCCCGCCTGAGCGGCCGGTTCCTGCGCCAGTTGTGCGCTCACGTCGCCCTGCGCCGCCGCCACGCCGCCGCGTCCCTGCAGCGACGTCGTGCGCTGATTGGCAAGCGCCAAGTCGTACTGCGCCTGCGCCTGCTTGAGGCGGGCGATTTCGTCCTTGTTATCCAGGACGATCAGCAACTGTCCGCGGTGCACCGGCTGGTCGGTATCGACGAGGATGCTGCCGATTTTCTCGCTGATGCGGCTGGTCACGGCGACCGCGTCGGCATCGACGCGCGCATCGTCGGTGCCCTCGTGCGCCATACTGTAGAGCAGCCAGGGAACGCCGAACACGAGCAGCAGAACCACGACGACGGCGCCGCCGGCGAGCATGAAAATCCGCCTGCTGGGGCGACCGCTCTTCCCCTCGTCCGGGTCGGCGGCCTCATGCCGTCCCGCGCCGTTGGCCGCATCGGGAGCGGCCGTTTTCTGTTGGTCGACTTCGCGCGTGTCCATATC
>JBAUZB010000133.1:0-2484 GCA_049585095.1 Candidatus Tumulicola sp. | reverse complement strand
ACTCGCGGCACTGGCGGTGTTGGAACTCGACGGTACGGTGGAGTTCCGGGGCGCGTGCGTCTATGCCCTACGCGGCTTAGAATAAGTCCCGTGCTCATTCGCATCATTGCCGTCGACCGCGTGCGCTCGCCGTACGTCGCGCAAGCCTGTGCCGACCTGCGCAAACGCTTGATTCCGTATCATTCGTATGCCGAAATCGAAGTGCGGCCCGGCGACGGAAACGACCCGCGCACTGCGATGCGCGACGAGTCGGCGCGCATCATGCGTCATGTGCGCGCCGACGATCGCCTGTGGCTGCTCGAACGCAGCGGCACGCAACTTTCGAGCCCGGCGCTCGCGAGCCGGCTCGACGAGGTCGGCCGCGACGGCGTCACGCGATTGACCCTCGCAATCGGCGGCGCTCACGGCGCCGATGCCGCATTGCGAATGCGCGCCGAGTTTCTGTGGTCGCTTTCGGAACTGACGTTCTTGCACGAGTGGACGCGCATGATCGTGCTGGAACAACTCTATCGCGCGGCGAAGATCGCTCGGAATGAGCCGTACCATCGCTGAACCGCACGCGATCGCATTGAATGCGTTTGGCGATGCCGTGTCCGGCGCGGTCCGCGCGCTCTACCCGGATGCGGCTCCGGTGCCGGTCTCGTTCGAAGCGCCGCGTCGCCCGGAGTTCGGCGATTTCGCCACCAACGTCTCGTTTGCGCTGGCCAAAGCCGCGCGCCGTTCACCCCAAGACGTCGCCCGCGCGCTGGTGGAAAACGCACGCCCCCGTCTCGGCGACGACGGGGTTTTTGCCTCGATCGATGCGGTTGCGGGTTTCATCAACCTTCGGTTTACGCCGGAGCTCTGGCAGCGCGAGCTGGTTCGCCTCGCCAATGCGGCGCGAACCGGAACCACCGAGCCGTCCGACGGCTCCGCGCGCCGCGGCGCGGGCAAACGCATTTCGCTCGAATTCGGCAGCGCGAATCCAACCGGGCCGCTAGTCGTGGTTCAAGGACGCACGCTCTCGATCGGCGCCGCGCTCGCTAATGCGATGCGTTTTTGCGGCTACGACGTGTTCACCGAGTGGATCATCAACGCCGCGGGCGCGCAGATCGAGCGGTTGGGCCGTTCGATCTACGCGCGCTACCGGCAAATCGACGATCCCGCATTTCAGTTCCCAGACGACGGATATCCCGGCGACTATCTGCTCCCGATCGCGCGCACAATTTACGATCGCGACGGCGACCGGTGGGTGCGTGCCCCCGAATCCGACTGGCTCCCGTTTTTCGAAACCGCCGGACGCGACGAGATCGTCGCGGGACAGCAGCGCACTGCTCAGCGCTTCGGCGTTCGTTACGACCTGTGGCAGAGCGAGAAAGCGTTCCACGATTCGGGAAAGATCCTGGCGGGAATCGAACGCTTGCGCGAACTCGGGCTGACGTACGTTCGCGACGGTGCGCTGTTCTTTCGAACCACCGATTTCGGCGACGACAAAGACCGCGTCGTGCTTCGCAGCGACGGACGCCCGACGTACTACGCGCTGGACGTTACGTATCATTATGAGAAGCTCGCGCGGTCGGATCGCGCGATCGACATCCTCGGCCCGGATCATCACGGCTATATTTCGCGCCTCAAAGCGCTGGCGGCGGCGCTCGGATTCCGGGATAAGCTCGACGTGCTGATCTCCGGGCAAATCGCGTTGATGCGCGGCGACGAGCAAGTGAGCATGAGCAAACGCGCCGGCAACATCGAGACGCTGGACGACATTCTCGACGAAGTCGGAAACGATGCGGCGCGCTTCTTCTTCGTCATGCTCTCGCCCGAGTCGCCCCTCACGTTCGACTTGGCGCTCGCGGTCGCAAAGAACGACGAAAACCCAGTGTATTACGTGCAGTACGGTCACGCGCGAATCGCCTCGGTACTGCGCAACGCGAACGCGAGCGATGCGGCGGCCCTCGCAAGCGAAACCTCGGTCGCCGCGCTGGTGCATCCGAGCGAATTGGCGCTCATCCGCCGTTTGGTCGAATTTCCACGCGTCGTGGAAGGCGTCGCGGAACATCTGGCGCCGCACCGGCTGGCGCGCTATGCGCGTGACGTGGCTGCCGACTTTCACGCGTTCTATACGGCGTGCAAGATTCTCACCGACGACGCCGGCGTTCGCCGGGCACGGCTCACCCTCTGCGTCGCCACGAAGCACGTGCTGGCGGACGCACTCGGGATTCTCGGCGTCGGCGCACCGGATTCGATGTAAGGTCACTTTTAGTTGTCCGGCATCTACGCCGCGCTCTGGCTGCTCGGACTCTTGGCGGCGGCACCGGCGCTGCGAACCGCCGCGCGCTACGCGTTGGCCGACCGAATTCGCGACGCGCTCGTGCTCGGCGTGGCGATCCCGTTCGCACTCGGTTTGGTGCACGCACTCTATCCGGTTGCGTGCTGGTTGGCGCTGGCGCTCTGCGTTGCCGTCGCGTACTTGCGGGCGCCGCGCGTCGAGGCCGCGGCCGAATC
>JBAUZB010000132.1:0-16975 GCA_049585095.1 Candidatus Tumulicola sp. | reverse complement strand
AGTAAGGGATTAGTAAAAAACGGCGATTACCTGATCCTCAGCGAAGAAGCGTTTCTCAACGACTTCGCCAACGGCGTCGAGCCCATTAAGGCGCGCCAACTCTACGCCGTTCAACAACCGAACGTGGCGACGCTGTCGCCCAACGCGCGAACGACTCTGGCCGCGTGGCGATCGAAGCCATCCTGGTACGCGATCTCGAAGCAAGACCGCACGATCAACCCCGACTTGGAGCGCTTCATGGCCAAGCGTATGAACGCGACGACGATCGAGATCGATGCTGGGCACCTGTCGCTCGTGAGCCACGTCCCAGAAGTCTCAAATCTCGTCCTGCAAGCGACGGCTGCTTGATAATGAAACCGTGACTGGCGATTCGCCCTTAGGGCTTCCGGTAAACCGATCGCGCCCCGAGTATGTGTTCCCGGCGCTGACGGAAGCTCAAGTTCGTCGCGTTGCCGCGCATGGGAAGGTGCGGGCGATTGCACGTGGTGAGGTGCTCGTCGAACAAGGGCAGAACCCGTTTCCGTTCTTCGTCGTAGTCAGCGGTGAGCTCGAGAGCGTGCGCCCTTCGGCGACTGCCGAAACGATCGTCGCCGTCTTTGGCCCGGGTCAGTTCACGGGCGAAGTGAACACGCTCTCGGGGCGCCGCGCGCTCTTCCAAACGCGCGTTACCAAGCCAGGTGAGGTGATCGAACTCGATCGCCAGGGGCTACTGGCTTTTCTTCAGACCGACGCCGAGCTCGGCGAAATCCTGATGCGAGCGTTTATTCTTCGCCGGGCCGAGTTGGTCGCCGCCGGCGTGGGAGACGTCGTGCTGATCGGGTCGGCGCATTCAGCCGCTACGCTTCGGATCAAAGAGTTTCTGATGCGCAACGGCCACCCGTACTCATACATCGACCTCGAACGCGATCACGACGTACAGACTCTGCTCGATGGTTTGCACGTCGCCGCCGGCGAGATACCCGTTGTAATCTGCCGCGGCCAGTTCGTTCTTCGCAATCCCAGCGACCAGCAAGTTGCGGAGTGCCTCGGCTTTAACGAAGCGATCGACCAAACGAAGATCCGCGATCTCGTCGTTGTCGGCGCTGGGCCTGCCCGGGCTGGCGGCAGCCGTGTACGGCGCCTCGGAAGGACTTGACGTCTTGGTTCTGGAGACGAGCTCGCCCGGCGGCCAGGCCGGTTCAAGCTCTCGAATCGAAAACTACCTTGGGTTTCCAACAGGGATCTCGGGTCAGGAACTCGCGGCTCGGGCATACACTCAGGCGGAAAAGTTCGGTGCGCAGGTTATTATCGCCAAGGCTGCGCGGCTAGGCTGCGATCGCAGGCCCTACATCGTGGAAGCGGCGAACGGCGCTTGCATTCCGGCGCGAACCGTCGTGATCGCGACGGGAGCCGAATATCGCAAACCGTCGTTGGAGAACCTGCCGCGTTTCGAGGGAGCCGGCGTATACTACGGCGCGACCTTCCTCGAAGCCCAGCTATGCAGCGGGGAGGACGTGATCGTGGTAGGCGGCGGAAACTCCGCTGGTCAGGCAGCAGTTTTTCTGTCGCAAATGTCGGCGCGCGTATTCCTGTTCGTGAGATCCGATGGTTTGGCGCAGAGTATGTCGCGCTATTTAGTTCGGCGGATCGAGGAGACTCCGACGATCGAGTTGCGAACACACACCGAGATCGTGGGCCTCGAAGGAGGCGAGCACCTCGAATCCGTTCGCTGGCAAAACAAAGAAACCGGAAAAACCGAAGAGCGCAACATTCGGCACGTGTTCGTAATGACCGGAGCTACTCCCAATACGAGTTGGCTCGGCGGCTGCGTCGCACTCAACGCGAGCGGTTTTGTCAAGACGGGGACCGATTTGTTGCCCGACGATCTGAGCTCCGCGCATTGGCCCCTTGCGCGCCGACCGTTCTTGCTCGAGACGAGCCTGCCGGGAATCTTCGCGGTAGGCGACGTGCGCGGCGGCAGCATCAAACGCGTCGCGTCGGCCGTGGGTGAAGGATCGATCGCAATCTCGTTCGTCCATCAGGTCATTCGCGAATAGGCAGATCCCTTCTAGTAAAAGAATGCTGCAGTTGGTTGAAGCCCGGGCCGAACGCCCACCCCATGCGTTTGCCTGGATTGATAGCCGGCGCGGGCTCTCCGAGCGCGAACTTGAATCCGGTAATCGTCTCGGCTAGATTACCTTTCTCGTCGTAGACGACGATCGCGCTGCCCTGGCTCCCGCTGCAGTAGGACGGATCGGTCACTAGAAACAACCCGTTCACCGCATCGTTGGCGATGCCGGCGCCGCTGTTCCCCTGGACGTGTCGCCGGTGCAGGGAAGCTGCACGGCTACGCCCGTCTGCCGTGTGAGGTCGTAAAACTCGACTTGGGCGTTGAGCTCGGTCGTCGTGGCCGCAACGCCGGTGTTCGAATCGACGGCTAAGTCGTTGACGAAGCCCGCACCAAACTCCCCGTTGTTTAAGCCGGTGAACTGCGTCTGTTTGCCGGTCTTGAGATTGATGAGTACGTTGATCGGCGCGGCGCCCTGAACCCGCCCGCCGTCGGGAGAGGTTGCGATGACCGCTTCATCGGTCGCCGTATCCTGTGCGAGTTGCGGCAGATCCCCCAATGAAAACGTCCTCGGATCGAGATGAAACACCTTACCGAACTCGTTCTTTGCGACGTTCGATTCAAACAGGTCGGGAATATCGTGCTTCTTGAGCTCGATCGCGAAGATGGCCGTCGTGCCGGTTGTTTGATTTGGACCGGCCGCCTCGACCTCGATGTCGTTGACGGGCGGCGTCCATTTGCCGGTGAACCTACCCGTGACCGGATCCATCAGATCGTAGAATCGCTTGGCGAAGATCGACCCCTTCGGCATGACGTCGCGCGTGACGAGGCCGACGTCGCCGGTGGCGCCGAAGCCCCGCCAGTGCAACCTGCTACGATCAACACCGCCGCGCAGCCGTAGAGTATTTTCGTCGTTCTAGCACCTTGGGATTGACTATGCATGGAGACCTCCGTAGGGAGAATGTGCTCTTGATATGCCGCCGATCCCGCTCATGGATGACCCGACTCATCCATGGATGCCCGCGGCAGCATATGCACAACACAACAACCAAACTTTAGAAAGGAATAGCACAGTGTTCATGTCTCTGATCCTAAGCTCCCTAATTGGACTGGCTTCTGTGCCCCCGATCCAACTGACGAGTTGCGAAGTGTGGACGCCCGTTACCATCTCGAGTAATGACGACGGCTCGACCAGCGTTGGCGCATCTGCCTTACATGTGCGCTTCTCCGATATCGCTGCCGAACCGATCTCGCGTGTGACCTTCGCTCTCGACGACGGCGCGGCGGTTAGCGACGTTGGGACGTTCAGCCCTGGTGTCGCCATCGATCATAACTTTCGACTGGCGAACAGCGCAGCTACGTCCTGCGTTGTCTCGGCGGTCACATTTGCAGACGGAACGACATGGGATGCTAAGTAAGATGCGCGCACCACTGCGGCCCGGAAGCGCCTTTATACTTTTTTAATCAGCAATCCATAAGCTAAGAAAATCAATGCACACAACACTCTTCAGGAGGACCTCATGAAACCACCTTATTCCCTCGCGGGCGTCAGCCTCGCGATGATGCTCGCAGCGTGCTCCGGCGCGCAAAGCGGTTCGATAGCGAACCCCGTTCCAGCGACGCCGAGCTTCAACAGCGGCCAACATCTCGCCGGCGCCCAGGGCGCGACGACTGCACTCATTCTTGTCGCGAACGAGAACACCGGTTTGGGCGGCTCGATTCGAGAATATGCTGAAAGCGCCAACGGAAACGTTGCGCCGAGCACCGTCATCAGTCACATTAACGGACCCTACGGCATCGCCTTCAGTTCGACAGAAGGCATCGGCATTGCAAACGGCAACATCGCATCGGGCAGCCAGGCCGCGCTCCAAACGTTCGGGCTGGCCGGCGATTTGTTGACCGGGATCTCGTGCTTCCCCAAACCCAGTCAGACGAGCGCCGTGGCGTTCGATAGGAAGGGCCAGCTCTTCGTTTCCGCGTTCCTACCCGAGGGCGGCCGCGCCGTCGAGGTTTTCAAGCCTGGAGCAAACGGCTGCGTTAAACCAAAGCGGATCATCTCCGACGCGGGCGGCCTGGCTATCGATAGCAACAACGTTCTCTACGTAGCGAACAAGTCCACGGCGACGATCGACCTCTTCCCGTCGGGATCAAGCACGATGGAAGCGCAGATCGGCGGAAGCAACACCGGGCTGGGAGTGCCCGGCACGGTCGCCCTGCCTCCCTACACGGTCGCCGTTGACGCCTCGCGCAACGTTTATGTCTTCGATACTACAACTGCGACGATCAGCGAGTTCACCGCCGGAGCGACCGGCAACGTCGCGCCGATCCGCACCATCGCCGGTTCGAATACCGGACTGAGCGGAGGGAATGGTTTCAGCTTCGGGCTAGCAGTTAGCAAGAGGAGTGGCGAGATATTCGTCTCTAACCCAGGCTCGAACGCGATCCTTGGCTTCGCAGCAACTGCAAGCGGCAACGTTGCGCCGATCCAAACGATCGCCGGCAGCGCCACCGGACTTGCCGACCCACTGGGGCTTGCGGTAACGGAGTAAGGTTTACGGCCCGCGCACACGGCTTCGCGATCGCGAAGCCGTGGTTGCCTTCTTGGAGGTCGCGGCAAGCCGGACGCTTTAACTGGAGGCGATGAAGGTAGGAGGCGTACTGTAATGACACGTGACGAACTCGTAGCGCGTCTCGTACGAGCCGGCGAATTAGAGCTCTCCGGCGAAGATCAAGCCGAGACCGACTCGTACTTCGATACGAGCCGGTTTCGTTTCGATGGGCCTGACGGTTTCGAAGCAGACTACGCCGGGCTTGCCGATTACTTCAAGGCGATTCGCGCGGCGTTCGACGATCGCTCGATTCGGCGCGGCATCATCGTCGCCGAGGGAAATCACGTTGCCTGCCAGACGTGGATCGAGGGCACATTTGCCCGTGAGTTCACGCACTCACCGGTGGGGCCGCTACCTCCGAACGGACGACGGGTGATCTGGGACCTGTTGAACATCTTCCGATTTGACGATCGCGGTCAGATTGTCGAAGAATTGGTACGCGCCGACTACAAGAGCTTTCTCCAACAACTGGGAGCGCAAGAGTATTAGGCCCGAAGCGACCAAGGGGAAGGTACGCCTTACCTTTCTTAAAACGCGCCGAGGCCGTTCGGCGTTCCCCAACCCGTGGGACCGTCATATCCCGGCCCCGCCTGACAAATGTAGGGATACTTCGGCGGACAGGTTCCGTTGCTGTCCTCCGTGACGTCGTTGAGCGAGGACGTGCCGCCGGCGGCCCAAATGCCCCCGGCGTAGTTCTGGGTCGACGCGTTGCCGGCCAGCGCAAACACCGACGCGATGATCGGCGATGCGACACTGGTGCCGCCTTCGATGCCCCAGCCGCGGCTTCCAAAAGTATCGTAGACCGCGACACCGGTCTGGGGATCGGCGACCGCCGCTACGTCGGCTTCCGAGCGATGCGTACAGCCTTGATCGTTCTGCCACGACGGCTTCTTCACCACCGTCGCACAACCGCTGCCTGCGCCGCGCCATGCCGTTTCACTCCAATGGCGCTTGTTGCTGCTTTTGTGTAACGACGTCCCGCCGATGCACACGACCGTTGCGTAGTCGCACGGCGACGAAGGGCCGTAACCACTGTCGCCGGAGCTTGCGGTGATAATCGTCCCCGGATGGTTGTAGTGTTTGTTCGATCCGCCGCCGCCGCTGCCGCCGTACGAGTTACTCACGACCGTGGCACCCAGCTTTACCGCGCGATCGACCGACTCCGCGAGATTCTGCAAACTACTCGTGTTCGCTTCGACGAGCAGAATCTTGCAGTTCGGACAGATGGCCGATGCCATGTCCAAATCGAGCGAGATCTCGCCTCCCCACTCCGGGTTCGGATTGGGAAACTTCGTATGCGATCCACTCTGGCTGACTTTTGTGAAGCAGCCGTTCGCCGTCGTGCAGGCCGGCAGCCCGAACTGCGCGCGGTAGACGCCGAGATCGCTCTCGGCATCCGGATCGTCGTACGCATCGACGATGCCCACCACCTGACCGGCGCCGTTCGTCGACGACGGGAGATCGTACGCCGCCTGTAACTGGTACGGTTTGTAGCCGTTGACGTCGGGCTGCACGCCGCGCTGAGGCGTCACGTCGGTGCGAATCAGTGCGAAGCAGCGAGCGAACCCGGGAGGCGCGGCCTTCGGACAGGCCGCCCGCACGTTCGACGCACCGCCCGCCGACGGCACCGCTTGGGATTGTGAAGGAATCGCCGAGTCTACCGAGCCGCTCGTGCAAGCGGCCAATGAGGCAATGCCCGCAATCGCGAGCGTTCTGAGCATGTATGCGTTCAAGACAGTATCTCCTTAAAGCCGGCTACGGGGTCAACGCGAAGGCGGTTCCACCGTCGACCCCGCCGCCGGCGGACGTCGTGCCGTACAGCGTGCCGTTCACGTCGATCAAGGCCGCGTAGGGTGCGGCTCCATCGCCCGCGCTGAAGCCTTCAAAGCTATGCAGCACCTTTTCCGCGCCGTTCGTGCGGATGCTGTACGCGCTTCCGTGATTGAATGCGCCGCCGAATAGCGTCGTACCATACATTGTGCCGTTCACGTCGACCAAGGCCGCGTTGGGATAACTTCCGTCGGAGCCGCCGGCGAAACTATGCAGCACTTTCTCAGCGCCGTCCGTATGGATGAAATATACGGTTCCGGCGCCTGACGTGCCGCCGAATTCGGTCGTGCCGTACAACTTGCCGTTCACATCGATCAAAGCCGCGTGGGGTTCCGCCCCGTCGAAGCCGCCGGTGAAGCTGCGCAGCACCTTCTCCACGCCATTCGTGGTGATGCGGTACACGGTTCCACCGCCGGACGTTCCGCCGTATGCCGTCGTGCCGTAGAGCACGCCGTTCACGTGGAGCAACGCTGCGTCGGGGTAATCCCCGTCGGAGCCGCCGGCGAAGCTGTGCAGCACCTTCTCCGTGCCGTCGGTGCCGATACTGTACACGGTTCCATGGCCGGATGTGCCGCCGTATACCGTCGTGCCGTACAGCATGCCGTTCACGTCAATTAAGCTCGCGTATGGGCGATCGCCGTCGGAGCCGCCGGAGAAGCTATGCAGCACTTCCACCGTGCCGTCCGTGCCGATACGGTACACGGTTCCGAGAGCGGACGCGCCGCCGTATGCCGTCGTGCCGTACAGCGCGCCGTTCACGCTGACCAAGCCCGCGTACGGGATATCGCCGTCGGAGCCCCCGGAGAAACTATGCAGCGTCTCCTCCGCTCCGGCCGTGGTGAGACGATACACGGTTCCGAGCTGCGAGCTGCCTCCATGGACCGTCGTGCCGTACAGCGTGCCGTCCAGATGGACCAAGCTCGCGTGCGGCTCACTTCCGTCGGAGAAACTGCCGTAACCGCCGCCAAAGCTATGCAGCACGTCGTAGGCCGACATCGGCGAGGTGCGATGCGCTGGTTGCAACGACGGTTGGCCGGGTGTTACTGCCGTACCCGAGTTGGCACTACACGCACTCAACAGCGAAACCAACACGATCGAAAGTTGCGCCGACGGTAATCTCATCACGATTGCCTTTCGTAGCGAGGAGCAGGGGTTTGTTCGAGCTTGTATGTCGAGCCTCATTCATGGCCCGCCAGGGTGACTGCTTGGAACGACGATAAGGGACGCGTACGGGTTTGCGCCATCACTGGGGCCGCCGCCAAAGCTATAAAGTTGCGCTTCCTGACCCAGTCTGGAGATCCTAAAAACTGTGCCAAGGTTGGAGTTTCCCCCTTCCCATGTAGTGCCGTAAAGCGCTCCCTCTATGTTATGGACGGGCGCAATTGGATTTGATCCATTAAAACTATGCAACACTGTTTCCGCACCATCCGCCGCTATTGCAAAAACGGTGCCGTAGTTGTAGGAACCGCCGTAGTAGGTTGTGCCATACAGAGTTGGACCGATGTTGCTCAGCGAGGCGTAGGGGTTCGCGCCGTCTCCCGGACTGCCGAAGCTGTGAATTACGTGTACTACGCCCGATGTAGAAATAGTAAAGACTGTGCCGGAACCATAGGCACCCCCAGAAAAAGTCGTACCATAGAGAGTTCCTTCAAAACTGTGCAGCGACGCGTAAGGCGTCTCTCCGTCACCGCCGATACCGTTGAAGCTGTGCAGTACCTTCTCAGCACCGGATTTCGAAACCACGAATACGGTGCCGAGGTTAAACTCAGCACCGCCGCCGAGCGTCGTGCCGTAAAGTTTGCCGTCGACACCGATCACCCCGGCGTACGGCCGAACGCCGTCCGGCGCGTAACCGAAACTGTGTATTATATTTTCCGAACCAGACTCAGACATTGAAAAAACGGTGCCGAAATTGTGCTGACCGCCGTAGAGGGTGGTGCCATACAGCGTACCATCGACAAGGGTAAGTTGCCCCGACGGGCTTGCACCATCAGTGGGGCCGCCTAGGAAGCTGTGGAGCACGGTTTCCGAACCCGGTATCGATACCGAGAAGACCGTGCCAAGTCCATATGCGCCGCCCTCTAGGGTGGTTCCATACAGCTTCCCGTCCGCGTACGTGAGCCGGTCAACTGGCCGTATGCCGTCTCCTTTGCCGCCAAAGCTGTGAAGAACACGTTCCTCTCCAAACCGATCGATTGCAAAAACGGTGCCCGATCCGTTCGCCCCGCCTTCGCTGGTGGTACCGTACAGACTCGTGCGAGCGGCGAAGCGTAGGTCGACGTCGTTGCCGCGAGCGCGGAGATTGCTCTGAGGCATCGCTCCAGGCGTACCGACCAGCGGCGGTCCGCTGCAGGCTGTGAGCAACGCAACAGCGACGCAGATCTTAGCCGCATTGGCGATCGTCAAACCCTGCATGATCTTGGCTCCCTGCGGAACTAGCCGCTGCGGCTGCGCTGCTCGGGGCATCACCATTTCAAGCTATACAGTTTCTAATCCTCGAACGTTTTCGACGTCGCGTTCGATGACACAAGCTAGGCTGCAGGCCGCGAGCGATAGCCCTATAGCCTTGGCGATCTGGCTCACCGAATAGCCGTCGAGCTTCGGCACGACCGCCCGCTAGAACGGCGCGGCAACGCGGACTGCGCGTGGGAGGCTTAGCGCACGGTGCCGAACGCAGAAATTGCTCGACGCCTCATTTGACTAAAGAGAAAAGACAATGAATTTTAAATTTGGCCGCCCCACTTTGGGAATTTGCATAGTCGCGGTACTCACCGCCTGCGGTGCATCGCAATCACCGATCAGCACGCCGCTGACGCCATCCCAGATAACGGAACGCCCTGCGGTCGAATCCTTTCAGGTGTTACACTATTTCAACGGCGGCGTTCACGACGGGGCATCGCCGCGAGCGGGCCTGAAAGACGTGAATGGTACCTTGTATGGGACGACGCTTGAGGGCGGCGGTTCCGGATGCGGTTACGGCACTGGATGTGGAACGGTATTCAGCATAAGTACGAGCGGTACGGAGAACATTGTGCATCGCTTTGCCGGCAAAGCCGATGGATGGGCTCCGTACGCGAGCCTGACCGACGTAAACGGTACGCTTTACGGAACGACGCGTTACGGCGGCGGTTCTGGCTGCGTCGAGATGTTTGGCTGCGGGACCGTTTATACAATTAACGCGTCCGGCACGGAGCAAGTTCTTTACGCGTTTAACAACTACGCCAACGGAACCCAGCCTTTTGCGAGCTTAATCAATGTAAATGGCAAGCTCTACGGGACGACGTGGCACGGCGGCCCGTCGTCGAACGGTACCGTTTACAGCATAACCAAGTCCGGCACGGAAAAGGTGCTGCACAACTTTGCCGGGAGCCCCGATGGAGCGCTCCCCTTCGCAAACCTAGTGAATGTAAATGGGATCTTATATGGTACGACGTGGGGCGGCGGCTCTGGATGTGGTCCCAGTGCGGGTTGCGGAACCGTATACAAAATAAGCAAGACCGGCGTAAAAAAGGTGCTTTACAGTTTCAAAAGCGGCTCAGATGGCGCGAACCCAAACGCCGGATTGATCGCCGTTAATGGAATGCTGTACGGTACGACTTCACCGTTCGTGGGGTGCGGCAGTAGTAGTGGCGGCTGCGGGACCGTCTTCCGCATCAGTACAACCGGTTCGGAGAAACCGTTGCATCAGTTTGGCGAGGCTTCAGATGGCTCGCAGCCTCTTGCGGGGCTGATTAACGTGAAGGGTACACTTTATGGCGTCACTGAAACGGGTGGCGCGGCGTCGGGGTGCAGCTTCCACGGAGGGTGCGGAACCGTTTACAGCATTACCACGTCAGGCAGCGAAAACGTGCTCCACAATTTTAGTGGCGCCGATGGGGCTTATCCTGTGGCGAACCTGAACTACGTGGGCGGTACGTTTTACGGCACGACTTCTGAAGGCGGACATGAATGCAAAAGTACGGGTGGTTGCGGAACAGTATTTGCGTTGACGCCATAGCTGGGAACCATCCCCGTTGCCGAGACCTTCGTTTTCCAAGGCGGGCCCGTGTCGCTGCGCTCGGGCTGACGCCTAACGGACGCGACGTTGACAGAGCCAGCAAGAAGGCGCATCCTAGCTGCTGAGGGGTGGTCCTGTTGCTGCCTGGCTTAAACGGAGAACTCGCGACTGTCCAAGGTTGGGAGGTTCCCAGATGATTTCTTACTCCAACGGCGCGATCGCCAAGCTATTATTCCTCTCGCTAGCGCTAGGGCTGGCTGCCTGTGGCGGCGGCTCGCCGGCGGGCACAATCCCCGCCGCCCAAAACACCATCGCCGACACCTATCACTGGGTGCCGAGATTCACGACTTTGCCGCTACGCGGCGTCGACCTCACTGCGATGGACGCGCAGCGGAACGCGTCGACGACGATTCCGTACTATAAGGGATCGGTCAAATCACCGCTCGACGGCAACACCTATACGTACCGAATCGTTGGAGAAGATCCGCAGACCAGCAATTCGACAACGAATGTCCCGTACGTGCCTATTGCGCTGCGCGTCCATTTCGCCGACGGGACTGTTCTCGATCCGACCAAGCCCGGCTGCAACGACACGGTGCCGGTCGAAAACAGGTTTTTTAAAGGTCCAAACTTCGTTTCCACGGACCTAGTTTCGAACGGTGTAGACGTTGGCACCACGCAAGTCAACGATGCTTTTCAACGTGCGGAGTTTTGGACGATCCTAAAGGGCCCCAAGTACCACACCATGCTGGTGGCGGCAGCACACCCGATCGTCGTCGACATTAAGGCGCCATCTAGTGCGACGACCGTCCCCGGCCACTGTAGCGACTCAAAGCACGTCAGCCACCGAGTGGGAAGAATCGATAACCTCGCGTTCTACAAGATCCTTAATGGTCTAGTTAAGATGTATGCAATACCGTCTCAAGTGCCGATCACTCTCAGTTACAACGTCGTACTGAGCGATTCCAGCGGCTGCTGCATTCTTGGATTCCACGGCGCCGACGGCGGTCGCGCGCAAACGTTCGCGTTCGGCGCATACCTCGATCCTGCCATCTTCACAGGCGCCGAAGACATCGCCGTTCTTACGCATGAGATCGGCGAGGTCATGAACGATCCTTTCGTTAATAATGCGACCCCCGCGTGGGGCCACGTCGGGGAGGTCAGTGGCTGCCAGGACAACCTCGAAGTCGGCGATCCACTTTCTGGTAAGAACTTTCTCGTAACGTACCACGGCTTCACGTACCACCCACAAGAACTCGCCTTCTTCTCCTGGTTTTTCCGGACGCCGTCAACTGGTACCGGCGGGTTGTTTTCGTTCGAAGGAACCTTCAAGGACTCTCAAGGCCTCTGCACCTGACACTCGCGGGCTGGCCTTGCCGCTCCTCTGCCAGCCGCGAGCAAAACAATGGACGGAACGACACGATCTACGGCTTAGCCGCGCGAGCCGAACTCCACAACGCCCAACCCGGATTGATTCGGGTCGGATAGAGTTCCAGCATCTTGTCGTAGAGCTCTTGCGCGGTTCTTGTTGTTTCCGTCAACCGATCGAAATCGCGGATGTATTGCCGCGTCTCTTCGATAATCTTTGGATCGTCGTCGTTTTCGGGACGTTTATGTGAAGCCACGACTGCACGCGGGTTGAGCGACTCAATCTTGTCGAGCGCGGCAATCCACTCTTGCCGCTTCTGTGCATTCGACTCGGCGAGATAGAGGTGAACGTCATTGTAAGCCGCATCGCCGGCAACCACGAGCCCGATCGAAGGTACGTGCAAGCAGGTCGTATGATCCGTATCGGTGTGACCGACCTCCACGGCGGTCAATTCTTGCCCTTCCAGATCGATCGCGCTTCCCTGGAGTTCTTCCGCAATCACCAATCTGTCCGGAATCTGGTTAGGAAATGCGGCTTCCCAGACGCCATGGAGAGCTTCCGGAGAAGCGTTCCGGCGCATAACCTCAACCGCGTTGGGCATTGCCGCGGCTCTTGCATTTGGGAACCGCTCAAGAAGCGTACCAACTCCAAACCAATGGTCTCCGTGCCCATGCGTAATGTAGATCGTCGTCAGGTTCTTACCTTTCGATGCGACCCAATCCGCTAAGACATTGGCCTGCTTGACCGTCATAAAGGCATCGACGAGAACCGCGTCCTCGCCGCCGTAGATGAGCGTTGATGCCATGGCCTGGAAATAGGTCTCGCGCACGCCGGCAGGACGGTCCGGAGTGACGATCGGTATACCCGGCGTCACGTAAACTTCCCAGTTAAGCCTTTGCATAACAGCCCTCCACTCGTCGATCCAGGTCTCTCCTTCGACTACGCGCCTTCGGCGCTCCGCTCTGGATGTCATGGGCAGGTCGTGGATGTAGAACACGTCAGAAGAATCGGCACCGATGCCGGTTGCAGCGGTTAGAATACTGCTGCAAGCAGTTTTATGATTGGCGCTGCCTTTATAAAAAGCTAGCTGATCTGTTGACCCGTCCGATCTGAGAGAAACCGCACCACCAACTGTGGTAAGGTTTCGCGTGGTTAGATCGACACCCGCGGGAAACCCACCGATTCCAGGATTGCAAGTGTTGGTGGAGATTTGGTACAGGCATCCTTTAACTGAAGGGGCTGTAACAAGCATCGTCAAGTCGCCTGAGGTGTATGCGCGCGACATTGCGCCAAGGCTTTGTGCGGCCAGCGATATTTTCGGCGTCGCAGTCGGGGATACCGGGGGTGCAGCGACCTGGACTACTTCAAGGCGATTCTCGCGGCGTTCGATGCCGCTTGGGAAGCGGCCCGACCGAGTTTACCTGCGCCACTCAGCGGCCAAACGGCCTGGCGACCACCCTAGACAGCGGGGACTAGGGGGGCTATAGTACACTTATCGGGGCAAGCAAGGACGGGAAGTTGTCTCGACCATCGGCGACCACTCGGGCCGGTGCTTCCAGAAGGGTGTTCGCAGCACTATGCCGGCCGCGTTTCGTGCCACGGTGCGATGTCCAGTATTTACGGTTCACTACCGTGTCGGTTAAGTCCGGTTAATCTCAGCGCGACATTTGCACCGCTGACAAGAAATCACGTGTGACGTTTCACAACTACATCTTACGCTTAACCGCCGGGCCTCACAATTAGGAGAAAAAGCGATGGAACATCAGAAAAGAGCGATGGAGAACGGTCATCTAAAAATTATAGTTGCAGAAGGCAAGGTAACCATGGAAGACCTTCACGCAGCCCTGGAGCGAGCCATCCCGGCCATTGTGCGCGGGGGCTGCAATTGCGGTCTGACCGGCTTTGACGTGAGCTTCCTGCGGGGAGACCCCGCATTGAGCGCGCTGCGCGAAGTGAACGACATTCCAAACATTCAAGGTGCAGTCCTGACCAGGTAGGTCGAGGATCCTCCGCCCTGGAGACGACAAGGGGAAGGGCTTTGCATGGCCATGAGTACCGCGTATGTTAATCCGGAGACCAATACACGCGTGGCTATTGGAGCTACGTATGAGGGACGCGACCCGCGCCTTCTCGAGCGTATGCTTCCCCTCGTCGACTATATCGAGGTCACGCTCGAAACGATTGCCGAAGTTGACGACGGTGAGATTTCTCTCAGCCGAGAGATTATGTCGGAGCTCAAAAATATGGGCAAAGCGGCGCAGATCATCGTGCACGGCGTCAGCCTATCGATCGGTTCTCATGACGGGTGGTCCCCCACGTATCTTTGCCTCCTGGATAAGTTTCTAGATCAAGTCGACGTGGCTTGGCACAGCGAGCACCTCGGTTATACCAAGGTCGACGGAGAACATCTCGGCATCATGCTAGCTATGCCGAAGAGTGAAGAAGCTCTGGATTTGGTTTGCGAAAGGGTGAGCGCGATACAGCGGCGCTACAATCTACCCTTTCTGCTCGAGAATATCGTACACGTGATACCAGACTTCCCAGGAGCGTATTCGGAGGCGCAGTTCCTGAATGCGCTCGTGGACAGAACCGGCTGCGGCCTGCTCCTGGATGCTTACAACCTCGAGTGCGACGCGCACAACCATGGGGTCGACATCCCCTCATTCGTAGACGAACTGGAATCGACCAGCGTTCGCGAGCTGCACGTTGCTTGCGGCGTAGAGCATAATGGCCTTTTATTGGACGTGCATTCTCGGTTGCCGCGCGCTTCCACCGTACAGCTCGCACGGGATATTGTGAGCCGATCCCTGGGAAGCGCTCAAGTCGTGGTATACGAATTCATGCCCGAGGCGGTACCAGGTCTCGGGCACGACGCCATTGTTGAGGAGTTGGGCCGGCTCCGCGCGGCCTTGACGATGTGATCGATGGATCTCGCGACCCACCAGCGCAAACTCTTAAGCCTTTTCAAATCGACCTATCGATCCAGTTCGGAAGACGATGCGTATATCCAGAAGGTAGCGCAGTCGCGAGATTTGGAAGAAGGACGAAGAAACATCTTCCTCTGGCGCGTTTGGGTGCTCGAACGCACCAGTGTGCTGACGTTCAGACTGTTAAAACAACGGAAACTTCTCGAGGAGTGCCTCCAAGCATTCATCACCCAACATAACATTTCGCCATTCAGAGAGACCCAGGCGCCAGACTTTCTCGAGGCCATGAGCACTTACCCCGACAGCCTCATAGCGTCGGTAGCACAGTTCGAGCTCGCGCTAATTAAAGTCAGGCAGGGAGACTCTCGCTCGTACGTAGTTGCCTGGAACGTCGAACCACACGCAGTCTTGAACAGCTTAGCGAAAGACATTCCGCTAGACGATAATTTTTTGGAAGGCGAGTACGAGATTGTTGTTTCGCGCGGGATTCCCTCGCAGTTCCAAATCCGGCATCGCGCGCAGAGGTCTGCGACGCCGTGAGGGTGCCGGCGGCTTGTCGGCAGGGGCCCCGAATTGACCCCTATGCCCCCGCTACAGCGGGATCTCCGCAGCCGCAGCGGTAGGAAAGACCGCGCTGCAGCCTAGGGCGCCAATTAAGTAGGGTGCCCCCCCATTGAAGGCGTGTTCGGATTGCGCTACTTTGGCTCCATCAACCCGAGAGTGGAGGCATCTATGCTGTTATTTTCTCGACGCACCGATACGATCTCGTACCGCCTGTCCCGCATTGTGGTCGTGGCAACCTCGCTGACTCTAGCTTCGTGTGGCGGCTCTGGACTGACCGGGGGCGCTCCGCCGGCGTCGGCAACCGGGGTCGAAGCTCAGCACGGTAAGGTCAACTCCGTGGGTCAGCACAAGTCGTGCCCTTGCCTATACGTCACCAACCTGCAAGGCGGCTCCGAAGGAATCGGAAGCGTGACCGTCTACGCTGCGGGCGCCGGCGGTAATGCGGCGCCGATACAGGAGATTAGTGGATCGAACACGGGGCTTTTCGATCCTGAAAGCATAGCGGTGGATGCGAGCGGCAATATCTACGTGGGGAACATCAACGCCGGATCGGTCACGGTTTACGCCGCCGGCGCCACGGGCAACGTCGCTCCGGCTGCGACCATCAGCGGCTCGAGCACCAAGCTCGACGCGCCGACCGGTATTGCGATCGATCCCGCCAACGGCGACCTCTACGTCGCGAATGTCGGCAATAACAGTGTCACGTTTTACGCCCCCGGCTCGAACGGCAACGTTTCGCCGATCGGGGTCGTTACGG
Source organism: Candidatus Tumulicola sp. (assembly GCA_049585095.1). GTDB lineage: Bacteria > Vulcanimicrobiota > Vulcanimicrobiia > Vulcanimicrobiales > Vulcanimicrobiaceae > Tumulicola. The sequence continues at coordinate 875 of JBAUZB010000132.1, read as the reverse complement.
GATCGAACACGCTGCTCGACGCTCCCGAGGGGCTCGCGCTGGATCCAAGCGGGAACATCTACGTTCCGAACTACGAAAGCAACGCCCTTACCGTGTATGCCGCCGGTTCGACGGGCAACGTCGCACCGGCTCGGGAGATTAGCGGCGCCCGTACGAAGTTGGACACACCCATCCAGCTTGCGCTTGATTCGAGTCTGAACGCGTACGTCGCCAACCCCGGAGGCAATAGCCTAACCGTTTACGCCGCGGGCGCGAAGAAGAACGTCGCGCCGATCGAACGGCTCTACGGCGGTCCGACGAAGCTGGAATCTCCATATGGCGTCGCAGTGGATAGCGGCGGCACTATCTATGCGAGCAACAACGGCAACAACAGCGTGACGGTCTACCCCGCCGGCTCAAACGGTAGGGTCGCTCCGATGGCGAGGATCATGGGATCTCGTACGGACTTAGAAAGCCCCTACGGAATCACGTTTCATTAGCACCGAGCCACTGCGGTAGGGGTCCGCGCGGCGCCTAGAGCACCGGGCCAAATGGATCGACGAGCATGGTCTTGCCGCCATGAATCGTCGACGTCGGGGCGACGTTACCGTTGGAGCCGGCAGCGAACTTAAAGACCGCGGGGGCGGTGTTGTCGGTGACGAACATGTCGCCGGCCGAATCGAGAGCCACGCCACCCGGTCGAGCGAGGCCGGTGGCAGAACCAGCAATTTCCCATGTCGGAGCGACGTTACCGCTAGCACCGGCCGCGTATCCCGTGATGCTTGCGCCAGTGTTATTCGCAACGACGAGGTTGTTCGATGCGTATATTGCAAAACCGAACGGAAACGACAGCTGGGTATTCGATCCCGAGATATAGGAAACCGGTGCAACGTTGC
>JBAUZB010000131.1:0-8743 GCA_049585095.1 Candidatus Tumulicola sp. | reverse complement strand
AGCGACGATCAGGTCGGACCGATCGTGACCGACGAGAACGGCATGCCGCACATCCAAATCGGAAGCCTGGTCATCACCCCCACCATCTTCAATCCGAATAACAGTACCGGGAAATCGGTCTGGTTCGCGGTGTACATGGCACTTAGTGGCCCTTGCGGGTCAGAGCTTCGGCATGATGATTGCCGGCCTTCGCGTCGTCACGATCGATTTTCGGCGCCCCGGAATCGGGCGCGCCATCGCGCGCTACGTACTCGTGCTCTTTCTCTGGCCGCTCATCATCGGTTTGAGTTTCTTTTGGCGCCGCATCCTATTACACGACCGATGGACCCGCACGCGCCTGGTGAAGGTCGAACGCGTGGTGGCGCGCGCCACCGGCACGCGGTAAAGCTACGCCGTCGGAGTGCGCGGACGCAGCGCGTTGTTCGCCCGCGTGACGTAGTTATAGAGTCCGATCCCGGCGACGATCTCCACGATTTCGCCGGCGTCGTAATGAAGTTCCAGCGCAGCGCGCACGGGCTCGGGTAACGCGCGGGGTTCGCGCGTCAGTGCCACCGCGGCCGACAGTGCCGCGCGTTCGCTCGGCGAGAACCGGTCGCTGCGTGCGAAATCGCCGAGTTCCTCGAGCGCGACGCGATCGACCCCCAAACGCATCGCCGTCGCCGAGTGGGCTTGCGCACAGCGTTCGCACGCATTGAGCCAGGCGACCATCAACGCGCAGAGTTCCTTGGTGCGCCGCGGGACCGTGCCCTCATCGAGTGCCGCGATGTGGCGCGCGAGCGTGCGCGCGATCTGCGGTCGCGCGTTCAGCGGATCCCATACGTCGGACATCGGCGACGGGCTTACGCCGGTTTTTGCAGTTGGGCGACCAAAGCGTCGTTGCGCAGGCCGTCGAAGCGCGGATCGTTCGCAATCTCGGCGCGCAGATACGGTTCGCCGTGGTTGCGGCGCAGCCACGACAGCGCCTGATTTCGCTGACCGACGGCTGCCAGCGCGATCGCCAGATCGCCGGGATCGACGTCCTTGGCGTGCGCGCGCGCGTAGGCGAGTTGCGTTCGTGCTTCGGCCATGCGGTTGGATTTTGCGTAAATCTCGGCTAAGAGCGCGGCGCCCTCCGCCCGGTACTCAGCCTTCCCGACGGTCAGGTGGCCAAAGGCTTCGATGGCGCGATCGTGGTCACCGCGTGCTTCGTATGCCAGGCCGAGCGTTTCGTAGACCTCCAGGCGCTTCGGCGACAAGTCGAGGGTTTCGCGCGCGTAAGCGATTGCATCGTCGTAACGCCGTTCCAGCCGAGCCGCATTTCCGAGCCAGGCCGTCGTCGCTACCGAGAGCGGATCGAGTTCGGCCGCTTGGCGCAACTCGGTGTACGCTTCGGCAAATCGGCCGCGCTCGAACAGCGCGACGCCGTACCATTCGTGTGCGGGACCGCTGGCCGGATCGAGCGCAATCGCGCGCTCCAAGTCGCTCAAACCGAGCAACATCTGTTTATCCGACATGGAATCGCTTTCGGTCGCGAGCATTCCCAACACCGCGTAGGCTTCGCCGTACTTCGGATCGATTGCCAGCGCCTTGCGCGCGTAAGCGCGCGCCCGCGCAAAATAGACGCGGGGACGCAGCGGCCCGTATCGGTAGTCCCCCATGATGGCGTTGGCCGCGGCCAGCGCACCGTAGCCTCGCGCGTCCAGCGGATCGGCGTCGATCACGCGTGAAAAATACGTGAGGCTCTTGGCAATGCCGTCGGGCGTCCGAAGGTTCCAATAGTATCGTCCGATCTGATAGATACGCGCTCCCTCTACCGATAGCGGACGGTCGGAGGCACCACGGGCGGCTAGCAGTTTCAATCCCATCCCGCCGCTCAATGCCAACGCCAGAAGCGCGATCACGGCAGCGTTCCAAAACGACCGTCGCCGGGCGAGCGGTGGCGCCGCGATCGACGGCTCGGCGAGCGCGGCTCGCTCGAACCGGCGGACGTCTGCGGTGAAGCGATATCCGCGCCTTGGAATCGTTTCGATTGCCTCAACGTTCCAGCGCGCGCGTAACGTCTTGCGCAAAACGTAGACGTTCTGTGCGAGATTTGCTTCGTCAACGTAGCCTTCCGGCCAAATGCGATCGAGAAGCGCGCTCTTGGTCAGGACGTCGCCCGGATGCTCGATCAACGCCAGCAGCGTTTCGACGACTTTGGGTCCGAGCGCGATCGGCGAACCCCGGTCGAGCAAGAGCAAACCTTCGGTATCGAGGTTGAATGGTCCGAATTCGTATACGCTCACGACGCGGCTCCTCGAGAGGTAATTCTTTGATGGCTTTCTGAGGACGCTTCGCCGTTCTCCGAGCAACGCTGTAGTCGTGCGCGGATCAACGGCCTTCGCCCTAGGGCTGTTCGTCGGGGTCGCATTCCCCGCTACTCCCCTATACGCGGCAGTAACGCAGAAGTTTTCGTTTCCGGTCGCACGAGCCGCCCATCCCCTCGCGCTCGACCCCAGCATGAGCGACCCGGAATGGGCCGCGGGCCGGGTACCCAGCGGCGGCGCGTGGGAAAATGTGACCACGCGCGGGCCGGCCGGCAACGAAACGACCGCTTACTTGCTCTACGACGACCGCTACCTGTACGTCGGGTTCAAGGCGGCGCAGAACCCGCGCACTATCCTGGCATCCCAAACGACCAACGACGTCGGCTTCGGCGTGGACGACTTTGTCGGCATCGGAATCGATACCAGCGGAGCCGGCTCCCAGGCCTACTACTTCGAAACGACGCCACGAGGCGTCCGCTACCAGCAGGCCGCCGAAAACGTGCGCTATCGCCCCCGCTGGGAGGCGGCGGCCGCCGTAGGCCCCGACGGATGGAATGCGGTCTTGATCGTTCCGCTCGCCGTGCTCAAGATCCGCAGCGGGCCGGCGCAAACCTGGCGGGTGCAGTTCGTCCGCGCGCTGGCGAGCAACGCCGAGCATTACGTGTGGGCTTACGACGGACTGATGCAGGATGCACCCTCGGGAACGTGGCCGACGTTCGCGGACACGCGCTGGTGGGCGTCGGCAACCGGGATCGCGATGAAGTCGGCAGGCCGCAATCGCTCCCGAGGCCGGATCGACGTCTTCGGTCTCGCCAGTGCCGGAGAGGATAGAAATCTCTTCCAACAAGCCAACGGCGAGTTTTTGCCGATGAAAGTGCGTCCGCTCGGACTCGACCTGAGCTATCCGCTCACGCCCACGATGAGTTTCGTCGCGACGATTGCGCCGGATTTTTCAAACGTCGAAATCGACCAGCAAACGATCGCTCCTCAGGAATTTCAACGGCAATTGGTCGAGTATCGTCCGTTCTTCGCTCAGGGCGCGAACTTCATCAACGCGAATTCGGGACCGCGCTCGCCGACGTCCGCAATCTCGACCGTTCCCAACTACGTCTTCTACTCACCCGAAATCGGGCCGTTCGATCGCGGGGCAAAGATCGAGGGCACCTTCGGTAACCAAAGTTTGGGCGTTCTTTCGTTTCGCGGTTTCGACCAGACGACCGGAAACACGTTCGACGACCAGGCGTACGGATACGAGCACGCGCTTCAAGACGGAACGTTTCTCTATTGGAGCGACGGCGTGCTCGCGCACCACAGCATCGCCGGCGACGATACGACCATCGAAGGGGGAATGGAGGGGCGGAATTTACACAGCGGTTTGGTATGGTTCGTCGATCACTCGTTCGAATACGGCAGTTGGGTACCGCAAGGCCACGCCGACCTGACCGATATCTTCGTCGACGTGCACAAACCCAACTATGAAATCAACGCCGGCTACTTCGACGTTTCGCCGAACTACGACCCAATCGATGGTTTCACCGTAAACTCCGACATCCGCGGATTGCAGGGGTTCGTCAACTTCGACGGCTCGGCTCCCGGCGTCAAGAACTACGCACTGTTCGTCGGCGGCGATCGGTTTTTCGACGAATCCGGCGCCGTCCATCAGGCGGATACGCAAGTGTTTCTTACGGCGACGTTCAAGAATGGGTTTTCCTTCAACGGCGTAGGTGCCGCACTCGGTCAGCTCCGCACGTACGACGTGCCGGCGGGTCCGGGTTGCAGCGGCCCGATCGTTTCGCAATCGTCGTTCACCGGCTATCCCTGCTATCTCGGCGGCACGACGCAGGCGTTTAACCTGAGTTCGATTCCCATCGGATACCGCGACGGCACGCCGACGCCAGTCGACGTGAACTACTCTTGGGGCCCGTTTGGAAGCAACTACGTTCATCTTTTCAACGTCGCGACAAGCCGGCCCATCGGGCGCCGCATGACGCTCGGCCTCGAGTACGACGGTACCTACGAGCGCACTCTGACCGGCACCGAGCCCCTCGATTCGCAATGGTTACGGCGAATTTCGCTTGGATATAACCTCAGCGCCGAGAGTTCCATCACGATTGGGTATCGATCGATCAACGGGCTCGGTGGATTTGCGACGCAACCCGGAACGAACTTGGCGCTGGCCTTTCACGATCGCTTTCGCGGCGGCAACGAGTTGTACGTGAACTTTGGATCGCCGGCGGCCAATACGACGCTCAACCGCCTGATCGTCAAGTACGTATTTCACGCCGGAGCCGACGAGGGCACCTAGAAAAGCGGCGCGATCGGTCGCCGGGAACGGTTTAAGCGAGATAGGGCTCGTGCGGCGCAACCGGCTTCAAGATGCGATCCATCTCTTCGAAAATCGCCGGATCGACGTCGAGATCGGCCGCACCCAGATTGTCTTCGAGGTGCTCGACCTTCGTCGCGCCGACGATGGCGCTGGTGACGGCGTCGTCGCGCAGGCACCACGCGAGCGCCAACTGTGCGAGCGTGCATCCCGAGCGGCGCGCGAGCGGAACGAGTCGCGCAACGGCATCGAGCACCGGCTGGGTGAAGTAATCCTCCATCATCTCTTTTGCATGGCCGGCCGCGCGGGTATCGGCGGGCGGACGCCGCGCGTCGGTATATTTGCCGGTAAGAATCCCCATCGCGAGCGGCGACCAGACGACGTTGCCCAAACCGTAGCGGCGGCACGCGGGCAGCACTCGCTCTTCGATACGACGCCAGAGCGCGTTGTACTGTGGTTGATTCCCGACCGGCGCCGTCCAGCCGCGTGCTTGGCACAGCGTCGCCGCCGCCGCGATCTGGTCCGCATTCCACTCCGAAACTCCCCAATACAAAATCTTTCCCGCGCGCACCAGGTCGTTCATCGTCGCACACGTTTCTTCAAGCGGCGTCGTGGTGTCGTAACGGTGACACTGGTAAAGGTCGATGTAGTCGACCCGCAGACGCGCCAGCGATCGTTCGAGTTGATCGCGGATGTGCTTGCGCGAAAGACCGCGCTGCGTCACGCTATCTCCGGTCGGGAAATAGACCTTGGTCGCGATGACGAGGGTATCGCGATCGAGTTCGTCGAGAATCGGACCGAGCGTCTCCTCGGCGGCGCCCTTTGCGTACACGTTGGCGGTATCGAAGAAGTTTACGCCGCGCTCCCAAGCCCGCCGGACGCAAGCCCGCGTCACGTCGCGCTCGACGGTGCTCCCAAACGTCAGCCACGAGCCGAGGCCGATCACCGAGAGTTGCAGCCCCGAATGGCCGAGCGTCCGGTATCGCATGAGGAACCTTCTATTGCGGCACTAAAACGCGCAGGGCCTTCGGCAAGACCCGAAAAGTCGCCGGGGTTTTGCCGGCCGGTTCTCCGTCGGCGCTGATATGGTGCTTGCGGTGCTGGCGCACCGCAAATCGCTCGGCACGCAGCGTGCGCAGACCCGGAACCGATTCGCGTTTCCCTTGCAGGATCGCCCGGGCAACTCGAAATGCCTGCCAAAACGTTTCGATCTCCACCGAGTAGAGATCCAGCCATCCGTCGTCGATCGCGGCATCCGAAACCGCGAACACGCCGCCGAAACGGTTGCTGTTGGCGATGGTCAGCTGGATCGTCTTGAAGCGTACGACCGTATCTTGGTACGAGACTTCGGCGAACATTGGGCGCGCGTACCATAGCGCTTGCAGCACTGCCGCACCGACTGCCAGAAATCCGAAGCGTTGTTTGAGGTCGCTGGTTTGCAATCGTGCCGCTCGGCTGGAGATCCCGATGCTGGCTTCGTTAATGTAGTGAACGCCGTTGACCAGACCGACGTCGATGGCGCGCGTGCGACCTGCGGCGATCACGTCGCAAGCGGCGCCGACCTCGAGTGGTATCGCCAGCGTTCGCGCGAGCTCGTTGAAGGTTCCGCCGGGCACCACTCCGATCGGGACGCCGGCGTCGATCGCTCTCCCGATCAAGCCGACCAACGTGCCGTCGCCGCCCGCGGCTACGATGCAATCGCAGGCGGGGGTCGGGTCCGACGGATCGCGGGGAGCGAACGGCAGCACTTCCACGCCGCGGGCCGCAAGCGCGCTTACCGCCATCGCGCCGATCCTACGGCCATACCTCGAACGCCGATTGACGACCAGCAGCGCGCGCATCTCGCCGGCTTATTCCTTTCCGCGGAGGCGCAACCACTCGCCGATCGCGCGAACGCCCGCCCACGCTGCGATCGCACCGAATATCAGCGTCCCGCCGAACATTGCGACGTAGCCGAGATAGATGCCCATCTGCGTCAACGGATCGACGTATCCCATCGCCGCCTCGGTCTGCGTGAGGTTGGTGAACACGCCGTGAAAAACCAACCACACGACGACGGCCGACGGCGTCGTGAGCCCAAAAATGATGAGATATCGCTGCAGCGCGGTCAACGATCTTTGGCGCGCGCCGCCCCCGAAGAAGACTTCACCGCCGTCGATGCCACGAAGATGACGCAACCGGCAACGGCGTACTCCACGTCGGCCAGTTTGTACGGTTTCGGCGCAAAACCTTCGGACGCACGCGGGGGGCGCCCGATGTCGGCCGGAAGCAGCGAGCATGCAACGCATCAGCCCGGCGCGATCGCGACTCCACGCCGACGACGTGCCGATTCGACGCGCCATCGTTCGGTCTCCGGCACGAAATTTTGGCGACGGAATCACGACCGCCGCACTCGGTACGCCGAGCTTCGAGAAAGCGTGCGAGCAGCACGCCGCCTATTGCGACGTGCTGAAAGCGGCCGGCGCAGCCGTCATTGCGCTTGCGCCCGACGCGGAACATCCCGACGCGCATTTCGTCGAGGACGCGGCGATCCCGATCGGCGGTCGCGTCATCGTCACTCGGCCCGGAGCGCGCTCGCGCCGCGGCGAAAGCGACGCCCTGCACGAACCGCTCGCCCGGTATTTCGACGTTATCGAACGCATCGTCGCTCCCGGCACGGTAGACGGCGGCGACGTCTGCGAGGCCGGCGAGCGAGTTTGCGTCGGAATCTCGCATCGAACCAATCGCGCGGGAGCGCGGCAACTCCGGCGATCGATCGAATCCGCCGGCAGGCGTTGCGTGCTGGTCGACATTCGCGACCTTCCCGGAATCCTTCATCTCAAGAGCGGCATGGCGTATCTCGGAGACGGCTGCTTCGCGGCGGTCGACGCGCTCCTGCCGCGGCTCGATTTGCCGCCGGATCGCGTCGTGCGGGTGACGCCTGGGGAGGAATATGCCGCGAACTGCGTCCGCGTCAACGACGTCTTACTCGTCGCCTCCGGCCATCCGCATTTGCTCGCCGATTTCGCGCGTCTCGGCTACGCGACGGTCGCGCTCGACGTTTCGGAGTTTCGAAAAATGGACGGCGGCCTGAGCTGCCTTTCGCTGCGGTTTTAGCGAGCCTACGGGACCGAAAGAACGGCTTTCATGCAGAAAACGCTGCCGCCAGCCTTTTCGAACTCCGACGTGTCGAGCAACAACGGTTCGAGGCCTTCTGCCGCCATGACGTTTCTCAGCGAAGGCGAAAGATACGAGGTGATGTAATGCCGGCCAACGGCCACCCCGTTGCATGCAAAGCGCATCGCGTCGTCTCGCGTTACTTCGTGCACCCGTTTCCATTCGCGGCGCAATGTGTCGAGCGACTCACCGGCCAACGCATCCGGATAGAGCAAGGCCGCTTCCGCATTAAGTGGGGAAAAACACGTATCGAGGTGATAAAACGTGGGGTCGGCAAGCTGGATCGGCACGACGCGAATCCCTTCGGGATGCATCGCTCGAGCGAACCGCTCGATGCCCGGCGCCGACGAGCGAAACCCGTGCCCGGCCCAGACGACCCTCGCGTTGGGGTGCCACATCAGGTCGCCGTGCCCCTCGAGAAACTCGCCGGCCTTGGCCTCGAGGCCGAGATCGATCACGTCGAAGCCGCGCTCCGCAAACCAGTCGACAAAAAAAGGCACCTCGCGCTGCCGCGATTCGTAGCGCATCCGGCTCGGTACGATGAAGCGCGAATGCTCGACGCCGCTCCCGACGAAGACTTGATTCGCCGCAAACACCATGTCTTCGAGATCCTCGACGGGCTCCACGATCAGCGGCGTAACGCCCAATCGGGAAAACGCCGCGCGCAGCGACGACCACTGCCGTGCGGCCAGCCGGTGATCCACTCCCACGTCCGGGCGCATAAAGGGATTCTTGACGTCGCGCACGGTGTAATACGTGGGCGGGCACATCAGCACGCTCGTCACGTCACCCTGCCGTTGGCTCGTTCGTTGGGATGTTTTACGACCATGTCAGCGACATACGACGCCGGACGCGGCCATGCATCCGTTCGCGCCGCGCTCGCTGCCGGCGTCGCCGGCTAGTGGCCTGTAACGCCCAGATGTGTAGCGCCGCTGACGGTTTTCAGGATGAGATGCGAGGAGCGATGAGCGACAAAAGC
>JBAUZB010000130.1:0-11313 GCA_049585095.1 Candidatus Tumulicola sp. | reverse complement strand
GCCCGGCGGCGACCAGGACAGCCGCGAGCAGCCCGGCGCCGCCGAGGCTTGCCCAAACCGGTTTCAATAGCACGCAAAAGGCTTTGGGCGGCTGCGTGGCGGCACCTCCCGTGCAACCGCTCGCCGGGACGATCCCCCATCCCGGCGCCGCGCCGCCGCCGGGATGCCGAGCGGCTCTTGCGAGCCCTGCTATAATGCAGAAGCTGTGAAAGAGAAGATCCACCCAAAATGGTACCCGGAAGCGCGCGTCCATTGCGCCTGCGGCAGTACCTTTACGACCGGCTCGACCATGCCGGAAATCGGCGTCGAGATTTGCGCCGCCTGCCATCCGCTGTTTACCGGTCAGCAGAAGCTGATCGACACCGCCGGTCGCGTCGACAAGTTCAACCAGCGCGCGGCCGCCGCCAAGCGAAAGCAGCAGGAAGCGGCTGCCCGCCAGGCCACTCGCGACGCGAGGAAGGTCGCCGCCGAAGCCTAGCCCCGCACGGTTCGAGGCGCTCCCGGCTCCGAGGATGACTCCAACAATTGCGTCGCGTCTCGATACCATGGACCGGCGTTTTCGTGAGATCGAAGCCGAACTCGCGAATCCCGCCGGCGCCTTCGATCAAGGGCGCTACACCGCGCTGGTCAAGGAGCGGGCGCAGCTCGAAGCACCGGTCGAGGCGTTTCGCCTTTTGCGTAAGACGGAGCAAGAAATCGTGGCCAGCGAGACGCTGGCGCGCGAGAGCGACGGCGAGTTGCGGGAAATGGCGGAAGAAGATAGCCGAGCGCTGCGCGCCCGCGCCGGCGAACTCGAAAATGAGTTGCAACGGCTCATGGTTCCGCGCGATCCCAACGACGAGCGCGACGTGTTCGTCGAGATCCGAGCCGGCGCCGGCGGCGACGAAGCCGGCATTTTTGCCGGCGATCTGGCGCGCATGTACCTGCGGTTCGCCGAGACGCTCGGCATGCGTGTGGAAGTGGCGTCGGAGAATTTGAACGACGCCGGCGGATATCGCGAGATAGTTTTCGGCGTTCGCGGCAACGGCGCATACCGGCAATTCAAGCACGAGTCCGGCGTGCATCGGGTGCAGCGCGTGCCTGATACCGAAGCCCAGGGCCGAATCCATACGAGCACCGCGACCGTCGCGGTGCTGCCGCAAGTCGAAGATGACGGCGAAATCGAGATTCGCCCCTCGGACCTCCAAATCGACACCTATAAATCGTCGGGTGCCGGCGGCCAGTACGTCAACAAAACCGAGTCGGCGATTCGCATCACGCACGTGCCGTCAGGATTCATCGTCGCATCGCAGCAGGAACGCTCGCAGCAGCAAAACCGCGAAAAGGCCATGCACATGCTGCGGGCTTTGCTCTACGATCAAAAGCGGCGCCAGCAGGAGGAAGCGGTCGGCACGATGCGCCGCTCGCAAGTCGGTACCGGCGATCGCTCCGAAAAGATCCGCACCTATAACTTTCCGCAAGATCGGGTGACCGACCATCGCATCAATCGGAGCTTCGGGAACATTCGCGGGATACTCGACGGCGAGCTCGGCGCGATCGTCGAAGAATTGCTGACCGACGAGCGCGCGCGTCTGCTCGCCGGAGAAATTCCCGCATAAACGTGCCCGGCCGTCCTGCGGCGGCGCTAGCACGCGCGAGTTCCGGGAATGACGCCACGATTGCGACGTTGCTGCGACAGGGCATCGCGGTGCTGGCGCCATCCAGTGAGTCGCCGCGCGCCGACGCCATGCTGTTGCTGGCGCACGCCCTGGAACGCGACCGCGCGTGGATTCTGGCGCACGGCGAGGCCGGCGCCTCGAAGGCGTTGACGCGACGATTCGAGGTGCTTTGTCGCGAGCGCGCGACCGGGGTGCCGCTGGCGTACGTCGTCGGCTCCGCCGGCTTTTACGGCCGCGAGTTCGCCGTCGACCGGCGTGTCTTGGTACCGCGTCCGGAAACCGAACATCTTGTGGACGAAGCGCTGGCGTTTCTGCGCCGTCGCAGCCAAGACCGGCGCGGCCGGTCGACGGTGCTTGACGTGGGCGTTGGTTCGGGAGCGATCGCATGCACGATTGCGGCCGAGCATGGAAGCGCGTTCGTCGAAGGCACCGACGTGTCGCCCGGCGCGCTCGAGGTTGCGCGGTTCAACGCGGACCGGCTCGGCGTCGGCGACCGCTGCCGGTTTCACCAGGGCCGGTTCGCGGAGCCGGTCGAGGGCCGCCGATTCGAGCTGGTGGTGGCGAACCTACCCTACGTTCCATCGCCCGAGCTCCCGCCGGCGCCGAGTTCAACCGCGTTCGAACCGCGCCAGGCGTTGGACGGCGGAGCCGACGGATTGCAGGCGTATCGCGAATTTCTCCCGGTCGTGCCGCAGCTGCTCGAGCCCACCTTCCTGATCCTGTTCGAGGCGGCGCCTCCCCAGATGGCGGGCCTGGTGCGGCTCGCGAAACGCACCTTCCCCGGCGCGACGATCGCCGTCGGCTCCGATTTTGCCGGCAACGCGCGTTATCTCAAACTCGCTGCGGCGGCGCCATAAGGGATTTCGGTGCACGACGGGAAACACCATCATCCCGAGATGGCGAAGTACATTTTCTTCACCGGCGGTGTCGTGAGTTCGCTCGGCAAGGGCATCACGGCCGCCTCGCTCGGGCGGCTCCTTAAGGCGCGCGGCGTCAGCGTTTCGATCCAGAAGCTGGACCCCTATATCAACGTCGACGCGGGTACGATGAATCCGTATCAGCACGGCGAGGTTTTCGTAACCGAGGACGGAGCCGAAACCGACCTCGATTTGGGGCATTACGAACGCTTCATCGACGAGAATCTCCAGCGCGCGAACAACGTTACCACCGGGCAAGTTTACAACGCGGTCATTGAAAAGGAACGCCGCGGGGATTACCTCGGGGCGACCGTTCAAGTCATTCCGCATATCACTAACGAGATCAAAGCCCACATCAAGCACGTTGCCGATACGGGTCATGCCGACGTGTGCATCGTCGAGGTCGGCGGCACCGTAGGCGACATCGAATCGCTACCGTTTTTGGAAGCCATTCGACAGATGCGCTACGACGTCGGCGACGAGAACGTCATGTACGTGCATCTCACGCTGGTTCCGCATTTGGGGGCTGCCGACGAACTCAAAACCAAGCCGACGCAGCATTCGGTGCGCGAGTTGCGCGGCATCGGTATCTCGCCCGACGCGATCGTCTGCCGGACCCAGTCGTCCGCGCCGATGCCGCTGGAACTCAAAGAGAAGATTGCGCTATTTTGCGACGTCCCCCCCAGTGCGGTGGTTCAGAACAACGACGCCGAAACGATCTATCAAGTTCCGCTCAATCTGGAAGCCGAGGGACTGGCCGCCGCGGCAGTCCGCAAACTGAATCTTCCGACGGTGGCTCCCAAGCTCGAGGAGTGGGGCGCCATCGCCGAACGTTTACTGCATCCGCAAAGCCGCGTCACCGTCGCGCTCGTCGGAAAGTACGTCGAGCTGAAAGACGCCTATATCTCCATTATCGAGGCCCTGCATCACTCCGGCGTATTCCATAATGCGGCGGTCGACATCGTGCGCATCGATTCGGAGTTCGTCGAAAACGACGGCATCGAGCTGTTGCGCGGGGTACACGGAATTTTGGTGGCGCCGGGCTTCGGAGCGCGCGGCGTCAAGGGCAAGTTGCGAGCGATTCAGCATGCGCGAGAGGCGGGAATCCCATTCTTGGGCATCTGCTACGGGATGCAGTTGGCGTGCATCGAATTTGCGCGCAACGTCTGCGGTCTGCCCGACGCCATGACGAGCGAAGTCGACGAAACGACGGCGGATCCGATCATCGACTTCATGCCGGACCAGCGCAACCTGGAGATGTACGGCGGCACCATGCGCTTGGGTGCGTACTCGTGCGTGCTCGAGGAACCCAGCCAAGCGGCGCGCGCCTACGGTACGCTGGAGATCAGCGAACGGCATCGGCACCGCTACGAGTTCAACAATCGCTATCGACCCATTTTCGAAGAGCACGGCATGCGCTTCACCGGCCACCACACCGTGGGAAAGACGCGTCTCGTAGAAGTGATCGAGCTGCCCGTCGACCTTCATCCGTGGTTCGTCGGCACGCAAGCGCATCCCGAGTTCAAGTCCCGCCCGAATCGCCCGTCGCCGCTCTATCGCGATTTCATCGGTGCGGCGCTGGAGCATCAGCAATCGGGTCGAGATTCCGTCGCGCGAGCCGACGCGCAATGGGTTGGCATTCCGGCGCAGCCCGGCCACTAATGGTCCGCGTTACGGGCCACTAGGAGCCGCGGTCGTTGGATCCGGATGCGATTACCGCCGTCATTCTGACGCGCGACGAAGAACGTAATCTGCCGCGCGCCCTCACGAGCCTGCCGCGCGGCATGCACGTGTTGGTGCTCGACGCGTGCTCGCGCGACCACACGGTACAATTTGCCCGCGGCGCGGGCGCCGAGGTCGTGCAGCGCGAGTGGACCGACTTCGTCGACGCGCGGCGCTTTGCGTTGACCGGCGTTCGCTCGTCCTGGGTGCTGATGATCGATGCCGACGAGGCACTCGACGACGTACTCCGCGAAGCGATTATCGAGTGCGGCGGCGAGGCCGACGGTTACACGATGTTGCGCACGACGTATTTCTGTGGCCGTCCGATGCGCTTGTGGCGTAACGAGCCGCTGCTGCGCTTGTTTCGCGCCGGAAGCGCGGTGCTCGAAGCCCATCCGGCGGCCGGCGGGAGCGCTGCCGTGCACGAGCGCTGGACGTCCGACGGCCCGACGCGTCAACTGGCCGGTACGCTGTTGCACTTTTCCTACCCCGACTATGCGTCGTACCGGGTCAAATACGACTGGTACACCAGCACCGAAGCGCAAGGTGTGCGCGGGTCCGTCGCGGGGTTCGTTCGCGCTTGGACGACCGGCGCGTTGCGATTCTGGTGGCTGCTGTTCGGCAAGGCCGCGCTGCTCGACGGAACGCGCGGCGCGTACGTCGCGTACAAATCGGCGATGTATCCGGCCGTCGTTGCGTGGAAGGCGTTACGGAACCGCTGAACATCCGGCGAATCGGCTTAGACGCCCGGCAGACCGATCAGATGTCCGTCGGCATGAAGGCATATGCGCGCGAATTGGCGGCGCGGCTGCCGAACGTCGCGCCCGAATTCACCTACGTCGCCTTTGTGAACGGTCGAAATTTTGGCTGGGACGAGCAAGTTCGGCTACCGCTGGCGATGTGGCGCGCGCGACTCGATCTGGTGCACTTCCTGTCGTTGTACGTCCCGCTGGCAGTGCCGGCCGCCTCGGTCGTCACGATTCACGACCTGATTCACCTGCGCTTCCCACAGCAGTTCAAGGCGAAGGTGCGGCCGTACTACCACACCATCGTCCGTTTGGCATGCGCTCGCGCGAAGCGCGTGATTACCGACGACGATCGCACGGTCGACGATTTGGCGTCGTTCCTGCACGTCGATCGAGCCAAGGTGCGCGTGATTCCGCTGGGCGTCGACGAACGCTTCCTGCGCGCCGCGGCCCCGTTCGTCGGCCCGCGTGCGTATTTTCTGTACGTCGGAAACCATCGCGCGCACAAGGACCTGCGCACGCTCTTCGAGGCGTGGTCTTCGTTGCCGCAGGCATGCGCGGTCGATCTCTACGTAACCGGATCCGACGATTTCGGGGGTGAACTGCAGGGCCGCCGTACCGGGTCGCGCGAGATCGTCGCGTTGGGTGAGGTCTCGACGGACCGCCTTGCAACGTACTATGCGGGCGCAGTGGCGCTGGTGCAGCCGGCGCTGCGTGAAGGTTTCGGCCTGCCGGTGCTCGAGGCCATGGCACTCGGCTGCCCGGTGGTGGCGTGCGACGACGCGGTGCCGCGCGTGCTCGCGCCGGGTGCTTTCAGGTTTGCCGGCGGCGCGGTGGAACAACTCGCCGGAATACTCGAATCCTTGACTGAAAACCAGGGCGAACGGATGCGGTTCGTCAACGTAGCGCAACGGATTGCAACGTCGCTTACGTGGGATCGCTGCGCGCGCGCGACCGCCGACGTGTACCGAGAGGCATTGGAGGGAGGAAGATGATCGCTGCGATGGTCGCGGCTTCGGCGATTGCGGTCGCGAACGTGCAGCCGTCCACTTCGAAGCACCCTATCGCCATCGTTATCAACGGCAATCCGCTGCCCATCGACCCGTCACCGCACTTCGAAAAGAGTTCGCTGTTCGTCCCGGTGCGCCGAACGCTCTTGGCACTGGGGTTGCCGTTCGACCGGACCGGCAATCGCGTAACCACCCAAGTCGGGTCGAAGTCGGTGACGTTGCAGGTCGGTAGCCGGTTCGCACAGGTCGACGGCAATCGAGTGCCGCTCGACGCCCCGAGTCTCGAAATCAAGGGCGTGCTCTACGCTCCGCTGCGATTCTTCACCGACGTTCTCGGCGCGCAGACCAGTTTCGACCGCCACACGAATACCGTCACCATCGTCGCCCAGTTGATCGGACGCAGCGAAGCCGGGTTGATTTCGACGGGTTCGGGCTATCTTCGAATGGGGACGGTGGCCGCGGTGGACGTTCTCTCGGATCCGCCGACGCTGACGCTGGGTTACGACACCGGGCCAAAGACGACGCCGCTCGCGCCCAACGCCATTATCGAGATTCAGGACGTCAACGCGAACGTTACGACACCCGGCGAGCTGGGAGATATTCGCCCCGGCGATTTCGCTCGAATCGAAATGCGCAAAGACGGCCGGGTAGTACGCGTCGTCGACGCCTTTGGATCGCACAACGGCCGCATCGTCGCAGTTGCCGGCAATCAGTTCGTCTTAAACGATGGACAAGTGATCGGATCCGGGCGCAGCACCGAAGTGGCGTTGAACGGAAAGGCCGCCGGTTTCGGCGACCTGCGGCCGGGAGACGTCGTAACGGTACGCTATAACGTGGAAAGCAACGAAATGCGCGAGGTGCTCGCAAGCCGGTCGGTCGCCGACACGGCGTCGCCGGCGGGTGCCGGCGTGCAGGTAAACACCGATGCGACGCGTCCGTTGCGCGCCGGCGAGACCGTCACGGTGCGCCTTCACGGAAGCCCGGGCGGGGCGGCGACCTTCGACATCGGCTCGTATGCAACGAACCTGGCAATGCACGAAGACGCGCCCGGATCGTACGTCGCGACCTATTCGATTCCGCCGGGGGCCAACTTCGCGCAAGCACCGGTCATCGGACATCTCGTCGTACGCGGCGGTGGTGACGTGGAAGCGCAGGCCGCACGGACACTTTCGGCCGCCAGCATCCCGCCGGGCGTTGCCGATTTCGCTCCCGACAACGGCGTGACCGTGAACAGCGACCGCCCGGCGATTTACGCAACGTTTGCATCCGACGCGGTTCCGGTCAATCCGTCGAGCGCCGTGATCTGGGTCAACGGTCACGACGTCACGTCGGACTCGGTGCGGACGCCGCAGTTCATTCAATACGTTCCGGCGTACGCGTATCCGGACGGTCCGATCCGCGTAACCGTCCGCTTCGCCGATGGCGCCGGCAACACGACGACGAAGTCGTGGACGTTCACCATCAGGACGCACTGAGCCGTGAGCGTGGCGCCGCAACGCTTCGAGCCGGAGTGCATTTTTTGCCGAATCGCCGCCGGCGAAGTGGCTTCGGCACCGGTGTATCGCGACGCACGGATCCTCGCGATCGCCGACGTCAACCCCCAAGCTCCGACGCACCTGCTGGTGCTGCCGCTCGACCATTACCGCGATCTTCCGGATCTCGTCGAAACCGGCGGCGCCGAACTCACGAACGCGCTGCTGACGACTGCCGCCAAACTCGGCCGCGAGCATGGCGGTGCCGGCGGATTTCGCATCGTCGCGAACACCGGATCGGACGGGGGCCAGACCGTGGGACATCTCCACCTGCACGTGCTGGCGGGCCGCCGAATGACGTGGCCGCCGGGCTAGGCGCGGTACGCCGCTGGAGCGTCGGCGGCGGCCGACGATCGCGTCGTGTATCCGGCATCGCGTGCGTGGGATGAGTTATTTGACGAGGGCGACGGGCTATGCTAGGGTTAGTCGTTGACCCAGACAGGGGTCTAATTTTGTGCGCCCGCACGGGCCACGGCGAAAGGGGGGTCGTTTACCGAATGGAAGTTCGCGTTGCTCCGGGTGAGTCGATTGAGAGCGCGCTGCGTCGCTTCAAAAAGGCCACCCAAAAGGCGGGGATCCTCGCTGAGGCGCGCAAGCACGAGCACTACGAAAAGCCGAGCGTCCGCCGCAAGAAGAAATCGGCGGCCGCGCGCAAGCGCCGCTCGTAGCGTTGTAGGCCGTCATGGGGACGCTTAAGGACCGCATCAGCACCGATCTCAAGGAAGCGATGAGGGCCCGCGACCAACTGCGCCTCGACACGCTCCGCTCCGCGCTTTCCGGCTTCATCTACAAACGCTCGGAGGCCGGCCAGGAACTCTCGGACGCCGACGAGGTGGAGGTCGTGCGCCGTTTGGTCAAGCAGCGCGGCGACTCGCTGGCCGAGTTTGAGAAGGCCGGCCGCACCGATCTCGCCGGCAAAGAACGGACCGAACGCGAGATCTTGCTGGCGTACCTGCCCCAGCAAAAAACGGCGACCGAGATTCGTGAAATCGTGCGGAGCGCCTTATCCGAGCTCCCGCCGGAAGGCCGCAACCAAGGCGCGGTTATGAAGCTGGTCATGCGGGCGCTCAAGGGCGTAGCCGACGGCAATCTAGTGCGCCAAATCGTCGTCGAAGAACTCGGGAACGCCTGATTCTACGCATTTCGTTGTCGCCGACGGCTCAGCGATTCGCGCGCGAGATGCCGCGTAACCATTACATACGGCGGCGGTAGATAGTCGTATGAAGGTTCCGCACGTGCACCGATGGATCGCATTGGGGCTGATCTCGTGGGGGCTATTCGGATTGGCCGCCCCGGCGGTTTCGGCCGCAGCTTCGCCGGTCGTGGTTATTCCGATCGAGGGTACCGTCGACGACGGCATGGCCCATCTCGTGGAACGGTCGGTCGAGTTGGCCAACCGTGAGAAAGCCGCGGCGGTAGTTCTCGACGTCAACAGTCCGGGCGGCCTGGTAGAGGCGGCCTTTCGCATTCGCGACGCGCTCTTTTCCGCTCAGGAGCCGGTGATCGCGTACGTCGGCCGGCGCGCCTACTCGGCGGCCGCGTTGATCACGCTTTCGGCCAATCGCATCGTCATGGCTCCGGGGGCGTCGATCGGCGCCGCCGAGCCGATTCCGTACTCGGAGAAGATGGTTTCGGCGTTGCGAGGTGAGTTCGAATCCACGGCACTGAGGAACCACCGTTCCGCGGCGGTCGCCGGTGCCATGGTCGACAAGAACGTCGATTTGCCCCAATACAAGCGCACCGGAACGATTCTGACGCTGAATACCGAAGACGCGGCGCGCGCGCGCGTCGCCGACGCGACCGCGACGTCACTCGACGCCGCGTTGGCGCAGTCTCATTTAGAAGACGCTCCGCGCAGCACGCAGGCATACACGTGGGGCGAAGAGTTGGCGCGTTTTGCGACCAGCCCGCAAGTGAGCGCGTTGCTGCTGACGCTCGGCATTCTCGGACTCATGATCGAAATGCAGACGCTGCACGGCATCGCCGGCGTCATCGGCGTCGCCGCGCTGGGAATATTCTTCGGAACCCACATTTACGCGGGATTCTCCAACGGTTTAGTGCTGGTGCTCGCGGTCGTCGGCATTTTGGGTATTCTGTGGGAGCTGCATGTGGTTCCGGGCCATGTGGTACCGGGCATCCTCGGCGCGATTTGCCTGCTTCTGGCGGTGCTGTTTGCCTTTGGACTGCCCTTCTTTTTCGTCGCCATCGAAACGATTGCGACCGCCATTGTGCTGTCCGTCATTTGCTTCACCATCGCAGCGCGCAGTCTGCCGGAGAACGCGTGGGCCCATCGCTTGGCTTTGGGCGCGGCTCAAGGCACCGACTACGTGGCCAGCGCCGATTATACCGGTCTATATGGCCGCACCGGCACGGCGGCGTCGTATCTCCGGCCGGCCGGCATCGCCGCCATCGACGGCCGCCGCGTCGACGTCCTGACGGAGGGCGAGTTCATTCCGCAGGGAACGCCTATCCGCGTGGTGCGCATCGAGGGCGCGCGCATTTTCGTGGAAGCGGTCAGCCTCCCGAGCTATCAGTGAGGAGCCTTTCGTGATTGCAGTCAGTGCGGCGATCATCATCGTCGTCGCGGTCATCGTCTTTTTCATGTTCCTGTACTACTTCCCGGTGGGACTTTGGATTCGAACGATCGCCGCCGGAGTTCCGCTCGGCATCATCGCGCTCGTGCGCATGCGGCTGATCGGCATCCCGCCCAGCGTCATCGTGACGAACTACGTGCGCGCCCGCAAGGCCGGGCTGGATCTCACCGTCGATCAAATGCAGTCGCACTACTTGGCCGGTGGAAACGTCGAAAACGTGACGCTGGCAATGATCGCGGCGCAACGAGCGCAGATACCGCTGCCGTGGCAGCGTGCCGCGGCAATCGATCTGGCCGGGCGCAACGTCGTCGAGGCTCTTGCGATGTTCGTCAATCCCAAGGTGATCGAGACGCCGTTCTTTCAGGGCGTGGCGCAAAACGGCATTCAGCTCAACGTGAAAGCGCGCATCACGGTGCGCAGCGACCTTGACCGTTACGTCGGCGGTGCCGGCGAGCCGACGATCGTGGCGCGCGTCGGAGAGGGCGTCGTGTCGGCGGTCGGAGCCGCGCTCGATCACAAGGAAGTCTTGGAATATCCGGATCGCATCAGCAAGGCCGTGCTGGCGAAGGGACTCGATGCCGGCACCGCATTCGAAATCGTGTCGATCGATATCGCCGACGTCGACGTCGGTAAAAATATCGGTGCTGAGCTTCAGACCAGCCAAGCCGAGGCCGACCGCCGGATCGCGCAGGCGAAGGCCGCCGAGCGTCAGTACGCGGCGCTGGCCGGCGAACAGGAGCAAAAGGCCGAAACGCAGGCGATGCGCGCCAAAGTCGTCGAGGCGGAGGCCTCGATACCCCAGGCGATCGCCGAAGCCTTTCGCAGCGGTCATTTGGGCGTCATGGATTATTACCGCCTCAAGAACATTCAAGCGGATACGGAGATGCGGTCGTCGATCGGTGAAACCGTCGACGGCGGCGATCCATCCCTGACGTCTCCACCGCCGCCGTCTCCGCCGAAATAGCGGTTCGAGAACGTGCGCGACGTCGGCGCGATCCTGTGGGTCGTCATCGTCGTGATCGGCGTCATTTCGAGCATCGTCTCGAACGCGCGCAAGCAAATGGCGCGCTCGGCTTCGGGCCCGGGGCGCCAGATGCCGCGTGCCGCCGCGCCGCCGCAACAACCCCACCCGGT
>JBAUZB010000129.1:0-3430 GCA_049585095.1 Candidatus Tumulicola sp. | reverse complement strand
GGCTCGATCGGCGTTTTTGCGCGTACGCTGGCACCCGGCGAGCCCCTGGTGGCTTACCGCGCTTTCGAGATCTTCCCGACGGCGTCGATCATCAAGATCCTGGTAATGGCGACGGCCTACGCCATCGACGAAGTCTCGCCGGGAACGCTCGCACACGAACTGGTTTTCGACCGAAACCGGGATCTCATCGGTGGATCGGATTTCATGACCGATCAAGAAAACGGTGCGCGATTGAGCGTCAAGCAGTTGATCGTGCCGATGATTACGGTCAGCGACAACACCGCTGCGAACATGCTCATTGGATACTTCGGCACCGACACGATCAACGGCGTGGGCGCGCGAGCGGGTCTGACGCACACGCGGCTCGGGCGGAAATTCCTCGACGTGGGCGCCGTCCTGCACCACCACGACAACGTCTCGACGCCGGCCGACATGGCACGCCTGTTGTACGTCATCGAGCGCGGCGCTCACGAAGGCATCGCAACGGTTGCCTCGGCGCCGCATTGCCGCGCCATGGTGAAGATCATGCTCGGCCAGACCGATCGCGGCGGAATTCCCGCGGCCCTTCCGCCGCGAATGCCGATCGCAAACAAGACGGGCGAAATCACCGGCACTCGCAACGACGTCGCGATCGTCAAACCGTTTGGCGATGCACCGTTGATTCTCGCCGTTATGACGAAGGACGTGGAGGATTACCGCAGCGCGTACGCCGCAATTCACGCAGTCGCGCGCGCCGTCTATCGTTCAGTCTGAGGCCGCCGGCTCGACGGTAAGCTTCTGCATCTTGTCGCCGCGGCGAATGGCATCGAGGGTGTCGAAACCCTCCGTCATGGTGCCGAAAACGGTGTACTGGCCGTCGAGAAAACGCGCGTCCGCCAAACACAGGTAGAACTGCGAACCGGCGCTGTCGGGGTTCGACGAACGCGCCATCGCGAGCGTTCCGCGTTCGTGCGGACGCGAGTTGAACTCGGCTTTGAGCCGATAACCCGGACCGCCGGTGCCGTCGCCGTCGGGATCGCCGCCCTGAACGACGAATCCCGGCTCGACCCGATGGAAAGCCAATCCATCGTAAAAACCGGCCTTGACCAGCTTGAGAAAAGCGGCCGAGTGCAGCGGCGCCTCATCCGGGTAGAGGCGTACGACGACGTCTCCGCGATCGGTAACGATGCGAACCTGCGACCGGCGCGCTTCTTCTTTGTACGCGTCGAGTTCGTCGGCTTGGGGCGGCGTGTGCGGTTGCATCGATGGAGTTTCCTCATGGGTGCTGATTTCGGTGAGGTTCGGTGGCTTGCGCATTCGACAGCCGAAAGCCTCGCCGGTCGCCAGCATTGCCGTCTTTGCGCCGCGAGTGAGGCGTTTGAAGCGCGCTTCTTGCGAACGCGCCTCATCGTACGTTGCCGGATGCCACCAAGCGACCAGGGCAACCGGCAACCGGCCGCGCGTATACTTCGCGGCCACGCCGCGCCGATGGGCCGCCAAGCGACGCGACAGATCGGTCGTTGCGCCGGCATACAGGGAGCCGTCGGCGCAGCGCACCACGTAGACCGAAGGGCGGTTCGGGGGTTTACGGCGCGGGACTTGCGGTAGAATTGAGGCGGCCTCCCATGAATGACGACGCTCGCGACCGGGGCCGAAACGACACCCGGCCTTTCAATCTACACCTGCGGCTGCCGGCCCTGCCGCGTTCCGCCCGAGCGGGGCGCGACGCGCTGGCGGCTTTGGCCGCCTTTCACGACGTCGCTTCGGCCGACGTCGAGGGGTTGACGTTTGCCTTGGGTGAGGCGTTGGCCAACGCGATCGAGCACGGCTGCGGCGGCACCGAAATCGAGGTCTCGGTGACGATCGATGCCCGCAGCATCGTGGCGACGGTGCGCGATCGCGGCCGCGGATTCGCGGATGCGCCGAGCGGGCCGCTGCCGTTTCCGGAATTGAGTGCCGAAGGCGGCCGCGGTTTTCCGATCATGCAGCGTTGCACGGACTTCTTCGAGGTGCGCTCTCTTCCGGGCGACGGAACGGTCGTTACGCTGGGGCGGCACCGTCGCGATTCGCTCGCCAGCTGATCGACGGGGAGCTTGAACGGCCGGCGTTAAACGTCGGCGGGATGAAACCGGTTCGCTCTCTGTGTTTGGCGAGCGCGTTGCTCACCGCCGCCGCGTGCATCGGCGCAGGTGCGCCGCCGAACGACGCGCCTGCACCGATCGCGCCCGACCCGGCGATCGCCGCGCTCGTCGGTGCGGTGAGCGCCGCACGCTTGAAGGACGCCGACGACGCACTGGTCGGCTTCGGCAGCCGCAACGATTTCTCGGAAACGAGTTCGACCGCGACCCACGGCGTCTTCGGCGCGCGTGACTGGATCGCGTCGCAATTTCGTACGATCGCGGCGACGGCCGGGGGCCGGATGGACGTTGCGCTCGACACGTACCTGCAGCCGAAAACTCCGCGCACGCCGCGGGCCGTCGAGGAATCCAGCGTTATCGCGACCCTGAAGGGCGACGATCCCGGGCGCGTGTACGTCATGTCGAGTCACTTCGACGACTGCCACGGACATTGCACCGACGGATCCGGGATCGCTCCGGGCGCCGACGACAACGGCTCCGGAGTCGCCGCGGTGTTGGAAGCGGCGCGGGTGATGGCCGCGACGCACTTTCGCGGAACCATCGTCTTCGCATGTTTCGACGGCGAAGAGCTTGGGTTGTGGGGATCGAACCATTTCGCGCAGGAGGAGGCGGCGCGACACGTGCCGATTCTCGCCGTGCTCAACAACGACATCATCGGTAATTCGACCGGCGGGGACGGGGTGCGCGAACCCGACGTCATTCGCGCGTTCAGCGAGGGGCTGCCGAAGGGCGCTTCAATCGACCGCGTCAACCTCGTCGGATCCGAGAACGATTCGCCGTCGCGCGAATTGTCGCGCTTCGTCGCCGAAGTCGTGCCCGCGTACGTTGCGAACTTTACCGTGCGCCAAATATTCCGGGCCGACCGGTTTCTGCGCGGGGGCGATCAGGAGTCGTTCCAGGCGGCCGGGTACTCGGCGGCGATTCGTTTCGTGGAGGCGCACGAAAACTTCGCGCACCAGCATCAGGACGTTCGCGTGGAAAACGGGATGCAGTACGGCGATTTGCCGCAGTACATCGACGCGGCATATCTCGCGCGCGCCACTGCGGCCAACGTCGCCGCACTGGCCACGCTGGCGCTCGGTCCCGCCGCGCCCGGCGGCGCCGAGCTCGTGACGGCGCATTTGGGATACGTTTCGGCGCTGCGGTGGAAACCGGCGGCGGGCGCCGTTTCGTACGAGATCGTTTGGCGCGCGACCGACGCTCCGCAGTGGGAGCACGCGCGCGACGTCGGCAACGTAACGCAAGCAACCCTCCCGGTCAGCAAAGACGACGACGGTCTCGGCGTCCGGAGCGTCGGTGCGAACGGCCTACGC